>JBKBWT010000570.1:0-1501 GCA_046314415.1 Saprospiraceae bacterium | reverse complement strand
AAAAATAAACGTTTTTATAATACTGGATTTTGGTATCAGGGGCGCAATTTGCAGGTATTGCTCGATTGGGTGGACGTGGGTACGAATTTTTACGCCGATATGGGTTTTATTCAGCGCATTGAAAATTATGATGCTGAACGTGATACGGTTATAAGATTAGGGTTTAAACATATTTATAATGAATTGGGATACAATTTTTTCCCCAAGAATAGCAACAGCATAAACGTACACGGTTTTAATGGCGAAACTTTCATTGTTTGGAATCCGGATAATACTTTCAATGAAAGGAATAATGAAGCCGGTTACTTTTTTGAATTTAAAAATCGCAGTACCCTGGAGTTTGGCGTGCAAAATAACCTGGTGAATCTGGCGTTTCCCTTTTCTTTCACCGACGAGGGCATACCTTTGCCGAAAGCGCGTTATGATAATTTTGGTGCTGGTATCGAATTTAATTCTGATCCCCGTAAATTATTTGTTTATGAGGCGGAAGCCCAGCATTCATGGGCGTTTTACAATGGAACGCTGACGACCTTACGCTTGAGCTTATTGTATCGGGCTCAGCCTTGGGGCAATTTTAGTGTGGATTTTGAATACAATGATTTGAAACTGCCCGAAGAATATGGCAAAGCGCTGCTGTTTCTGATGCGTCCGCGCCTGGAAATTAATTTCTCCCGTAACGTTTTCTGGACTACTTTTTTACAGCTCAATACGCAGGGCGAAAATTTTAATATTAATAGCCGTTTTCAATGGCGTTTTGCACCAATGTCAGATCTATTTATTGTTTATACTGA
The DNA here is from genome assembly GCA_046314415.1 of Saprospiraceae bacterium. GTDB lineage: Bacteria > Bacteroidota > Bacteroidia > Chitinophagales > Saprospiraceae > JADJNW01. The sequence goes on along the minus strand of JBKBWT010000570.1, from coordinate 710 downwards.
TAATTATCTTGTTGATACCGAGACGATTGGCAATCGTTTTCGCTTTAATAACTTTGCGCCGCAGAATCGGGCATTGGTATTTAAATTAAATTATTGGCTGAATTTGTAAATGGTTTTTCCGGCATTATTCACCCAAAAATTTGTGGAAAAAAACACCCGATCCCGGGAATTTTTGGACATTTGCCGCTGTTAAACCAATTTGTTGCAACAAATTATTTCCTCATACACCATTCCAAATCATGTCGAAACGGACGCCCGCACTCGGTTTTATCTTTATTACATTATTAATTGATGTCACCGGTTTTGGCATTATCATCCCGGTGATTCCGAAATTGATAGAAGAATTAATTCATGGCAATCTGAGTCAGGCGGCGACTTATGGCGGCTGGCTGATGTTTGCTTATGCCATTGTACAATTCTTTTTTTCGCCGGTGATGGGTAACCTGAGCGACCGTTATGGGCGTCGCCCGATATTATTATTATCTTTATTAGGTTTTAGCATAGATTATATCATAACAGCGGTAGCGCCGACGATTGGCTGGCTGTTTTTTGGACGAATTTTTGCGGGGATTACCGGTGCAAGTATGACGACGGCGACCGCGTATATTGCCGATGTAAGCCCCCCCGAAAAACGCGCGCAGAATTTTGGTATGATTGGCGCCGCATTTGGCTTAGGCTTTATTATTGGTCCGGTGATTGGCGGTGTGTTG
>JBKBWT010000569.1:0-1564 GCA_046314415.1 Saprospiraceae bacterium | reverse complement strand
TTGTAAAAAACCGTAGGCAAATGCCGATCCAGCTTCAGGCTGCACTGCACGTGGTCAATTACTTGCACAAAATGCCCTCTGAAAAGTCCTTTCCGCACTAGACTCCGCGTCGAGTACAGATTAGGATTGCGAGACAAAATCGCGATATTCATTAGAATTTTTTTTCCGAAAATATTTTGTTAGATAACTTAGTAAGAATCAGGTCGGAAGATTCAAAGCTAAAGGGTTCAAAACGTGAAGTTACTTTAATTCTGACCCCTTCAACTTTGCAACTTTACCATTATTTAATTTTTGATAAATTTCTACTGGTGCTGCCTGATTCGGTACGCACCCTGATTACGTAATTACCTGCTGGTAAGTTTCGTAAATCAAGATTTTCTTCCCAATTTTCTGAAGGGGTATTGATTATCAAGCGCTTAATTTGCTGCCCGATTTGGTCGAATACTTCGACGGCAATCATACCCCCTGGTGCAGACGCTCCGCGAAGGTAAATGATTTCCGCAAATGGATTAGGAAATATTTTTAAACTTTGGTCGAATAATTTAACTGCCTCATTATCAGTTAATTGCCTCTTGCCATTTGCAAACCAAACACCCCAACGCGCCCCATTATTGCCACCGGAAACCAGGATATTGGCAACAGGCGGATCATTTTGTGCATTGATTTTATCAGCAGCCAGGTTGACTACTGCGAGTACCTGATTGCCCGCAGTGGTAACGCCATCAAACAGAATTTGTTTGTCGTTGACCGCATAGTTTGGAAATCCAATATCACTATTTTGATATATGATGCCAAGGTCACCGTTTTCTACATTGGTACCTAAAATGTAATATTCCTCATTTACTTCGTCTAAATAGTCAAAAGCAATGATATAAGGGGTATTCTTGGAAAAAGTAGGATTCCCGATGCTCACATTCTCCGGCAACGCAGAATAAAGTTTGCTGATAAAACCATTGGCAAAGTTATTCCTTGAATTATCCCAAACCTGTAAGAGTCCGATGTCCCAGTATTCTATGCTGCTTAATGAACTCCCAATTTTATTAAAAGCATCATACATGATGTATTCGCCGGAATAATCCCATTCCAAAACGTCTGCATACTGTACATCGCCGGTAGAAACCCCCTGGGTATAGGTCGGATTATACAATTCAAATTCAGTGACATTGCCGGTAATTATATCCGAAACATATATTATATTATCATATGCGTCCGTTAAAGCTGCGAGTTTAGAGCCGTCGCGCGAAATAGCCACATTGCGCCAGATGGGTTCGTCACTCACCACAATTTCCTCATAAGTGCCTCGGTTCCAATTGAATATAATACCGCGCATGGTTTTATCCTGTGCAATGTAAAGAACCAATGTACCATCATCGGTAACACTGGGTTTGCTCAAAGGCGCTATTCTGGATAGGGGGCTCGCCAGCGTCGTACCTTGTGGAGTCACCAGATGAAGCGTCGTTTTGTTACGATCAGCATAAAGAATTAAATTCTGACCAGGATTAACGTGCAAATCAGCGGGCGGCGGCGTACCTCCTCCATTTGAGCCGAGTATGCCGACGGTGTT
>JBKBWT010000568.1:0-1567 GCA_046314415.1 Saprospiraceae bacterium | reverse complement strand
ACTAACAGAAATTCGTTACCTTTAACTAACTTTTTAATTCTTTTTTTGCCATAGCTTATTCATTTCTAATCTCTAAGCTATGGCTTTTTTTTCTCTTTTGCACTTTTGTCACTGTACTGAGATGCCCGTGTTAAAAATCCAAACTCCGTGCTGCCTCTACCCGCCGCTCGCCGCGCGTACGCCAACGAAAGCGATGCGCATAAGGGTTTGGCTTTTTTTCCATTACATCGGCAATAATTTTTCCCAGTACCGGCGCAAACTTAAATCCATGCCCGCTACCGCCCGTTGCCATCATAAGTCCTTCTTTTTCAGGATGATAATCAATGTAAAAATCGCCATCCCAACTATCCGCATACATGCAAATCCGGGTTTTAACAATAGGCGCATCCGCTAATTCAGGTAAGGACGTCTCCAAAAAATGTTGCAAGGCAAGGTGGTACCGTTCGGGGATTTCCTGTTCTTCACTGGGATGTTTTTCAATGCCAATGCCATGATTGGCAACCTTTACAATACCATTTTCCAGCGCCGGAAAGCCATACCAGCCCGTCCTGGAAATATCCGCACTCCAGCCCGGAAATACGGCAGGATGAAATAATTCGGGGCGCTTTGGCAATAAATGAAATACCGGCTGCCCCACGGTTGTGATACAATCCTTTAAGCTGGGTATAATAAATGGTGTCCAGGCACCGGCAGCTACAATATGATATACTGCTAAATGTTTTTGCCCGAATGATGTAATAAAGCCGGTAATTTTATTATTTTCTTCAATAAATTCAGCAAAGCCCTCGCCTTCATATATTTGTACACCAGCCTGCTGTGCCATCCTGGCAAGCTGTGCAACGACATTGCCGCTCTCCGCCCAGCCACCACGTGCATTGTAATAACCATCTACGTAGCGCTCGGCATTCCAGCGTGGAAATCGTGCTTGTAAATACGCTCGGTTGATTCGTTGGATCGGGTAATTGCGCTCGCTCAATACCCGCAAACTTTCTGCCTCCAGGGAGCCTGCTTGTAAAGGTGCCAGGGTTAATAATAAAAATCCGGTTTCATGATACATCGGCTGCGGAAATAATTCATTCCACGCATCCCAACCCTGGAAAGCCTCGTGCATCAGATCGGCATAAAAAGTATCCGCACCGTAATCGGCGCGAATCATTTTGGTAATATCGGTCGAAGATGCCTGCGGATGTGGAATTTGATCTCGATCAAAGACAGACACGGCATAGCCGCGCCGGCGAAGTTCCAATGCCGCCGTGATGCCAAAAATGCCGCCTCCAATAATATTGACACGCGTTTGCGTAGTAAATGCCATTTATATCGAATTTGAAATGAGCAGGTGTAAATATAAAAAATAAGCAAGCTTATTAAAAATAATATTGCAAAATGTATTTATATTATATAAAAAGAGGCTTTATTCATGCGTGAATAAAACCTCCGATTAATAACTATTAGAGTTGCGTCCATGTAAATAGTTGAAAATCAAAGTTGATTAAATTTGGGGTTAAAAAAGGAGCATGAGCCTAAATTATAAAGCTATAAAAGAGGATCGACAATGGCGAGCGACCAT
>JBKBWT010000567.1:0-1620 GCA_046314415.1 Saprospiraceae bacterium | reverse complement strand
CAACTCCGATACTACTTTTTGTTGGAAGGCGGCGCTGTAACGTTTGATTTGTTTACCCTTTGTCCTTTTTTGTGTTGACATCTTCCAGCTTTTTGTTGTCAACTTATTTCAGGACGGGACATTGAAAGGTTGAATACGCTAAACGAGCACTCAACCCTTCAACTTTTGTCAACTTTTCAACTTTATTTAAAAAATTTCCACGCCACCAAAGTGAAACGCCCCTTCAATCGCGGCATTCTCATCAGAATCCGAGCCGTGTACGGCGTTTTCACCAATGCTTTTGGCGTAGAGCGCCCGAATGGTGCCGGGTTCGGCTTTGGAGGGGTCGGTTGCGCCGATCAATTTGCGGAAATCTTCCACTGCGTTGTCTTTTTCCAGGATAGCCGCAACAATTGGACCAGAAGACATGAATTCTACCAATTCTCCATAAAACGGACGTTCTTTGTGAACTGCATAGAATTCACCGGCTTTTGCTTTTGACAATTGGGTTAGTTTCATGGCTACAATTTTGAAGCCACCTTTGTTGATATGGTCTAAAATTGCCCCAATGTGACCCGCTTTCACCGCGTCGGGTTTAATCATCGTAAAGGTTCTGTTACCAGCCATTTTTCTTTTTTTTACCACTTAGTACACCAAGTGCTTGAGTTGCTGAGACGATTCGCATCATCTGTTTAGTGATCTAAGTGGGCTTAGTGGTTAAAATTTCGGCGCAAAAGTAAGTAAACTGCCTCAATCCTTACAAAGCCCAGCAATAAATTTTGGTTAATTTCCCTTTTTTTGGCAATTTCGCCTCTTGATTTTACCATAGGCAGCCCGCTGTGCGCGGGAATAGAGGAACGACGATGGAGAACTTGCATGAAATCAAATCGCTACTCGCGATACCAAAAGACATAGTCATAACGACGCACCGTAACCCGGATGGCGATGCAATTGGCTCATCCTTAGCGGTTTATCATTACCTGAAAAACCTGGGGCACAGTGTCAAAGTAGTATCCCCTTCTGAATATCCTGATTTTCTGGAATGGATGCCGGAGGTGCATAATATTATGATTTATGATGTAGAACCGGAAGATAGTCAACGGGTTATCGAACAAGCTCAAGTGATTTTCTATCTTGATTTCAATGCGCTGGATCGAATTGACAAAGTCGGGGAGTTGACAGATGCGCAACGCTGCCCGAAAATCATGATTGATCATCATTTGTATCCTGACCCAATGGCAGATTATCTCATCTCGGACACGACTGCCAGTTCTACCTGTGAGTTGGTGTACGATTTTATTGATCGCTTGGGAGATAAGCAAAAAATTGATAAAACCGTTGCGGAGTGTATTTATACTGGAATTGTAACCGATACCGGCTCGTTTAAATACAGCACTTCACCCAAAGTTTTTCGTTTGGTAGCGGAGTTAATCGAATTGGGCGTAGATGATTATTTATTACAAGATTTAATATTTAATAGCCTGCATGAGAAGCACTTGCGCTTGTTGGGACATTGCCTGAACCGGCGGATGGAAATTCTGGAAGAATTTAATACCGGGATTATTGCCCTCACGAAAGAAGATTACGAGCGTTTTAATATTCAACGCGGTGATACCGAAGGCATTGTCAATTATTTGCTTA
>JBKBWT010000566.1:0-1655 GCA_046314415.1 Saprospiraceae bacterium | reverse complement strand
GTATCAGCAAGGTCTCTTCAATGTGCAGGTGGTCGGTTGCGCGGCTCACGTCGGCTTCGCTGATTTCTTTTTTCAAACGCTGCTTTACCATTTTGAAGAAAGCCTGTTTTACGCTTTTGGGCAGACGCAGCGTCTGGGTAGTATCTTCCAACACTTTGTTCATGCTATCGGGCGTGGCAATCAGTACCAATTTGGGCAGTTCAATGCTGGGTTCGAGATGCGCCAAGCCATATACTGTGGCGGCACCGCCAAAGGAATGCGCAATAATGCCGTGTACATTGCCGACCTGCCGAATGGCGGCGCGCACTGCACCCGCAAAGTGAATGAGATTGGTTGATTTTCCATCGGAATTGCCATGTGCCGGACCATCTATGGCAACTACCCGGAAACCTTGCGCTACCAGAGCAGGCACAAAGGTTCTTAATGCCGTACCTCTTGATTCCCAGCCATGTATAAGCAAAATGGTGCGCTCTCCCCTGCCCCATTCGTAGCCTTTCAGGATTTGTTTGCCGTATAGAAACTCAAACAAACGGGCGCTTTCCAAAATCGGGTCGGAGGTTTTATGTTTGGCACGGATGCGTGGCGTTGAAAACAGTTGGAAAGCAATTTTTGCGGCTTGCTGTGGAAATAATCTGCCCAGCGTCTGAAAGCCTAATTGTACCAACTTGATAATAGGCGGATAGCTTACCGGTGCATCGGCGACCGGATCAACGTGTTGGGTGCGTAGGTATTCCACTTTTTTATTACTAACGGTTAACGTTTTCATAATTATTTCGGGTGTTGTGATATGAATGCTGTTTTTTATGATCATTGTATTATATCAGTCTTGCGTTGCTGCTGCCGGGTTTGCCAGGTCGTCAATCATTTGTAATAATTGCACGGCTAATGTGTCAAAATATTTTACATCCCGGTACAATCTTGCTAATAAGATGGCACCTTCCAGCGTACCGATGAATTGCAGGGCAAATACTTCGGGGTCAGCGTCTTCCCGAATCAGGTTTTTATCTTTTCCTTTATGCAGGATGTAAATAATACCTTGTTTCCAGACATCCATTGCGGCTTGTACGCGCTCCCGCAGCGCCGGATTGGAATCATCCGCTTCTACCGACGTATTTTGAATGGGGCAACCGCCTTCTACCGGCGGCGTAAAGATATTTTCCCGGTAAAAGCGAACGACTGCGCGGAGTTTTTCCAAAGGATGCTGAACTGCTTGCGTACATTCGCGCACGCGCTGGGTTACTTTTTGCACCGCAAAATCAAATGCCGCCAGGGCAATTTCTTCTTTACTTTTGAAATGCGCATATACCCCGCCCTTAGATAGTCGGGTAGCGAGGGTAATATCATTCATAGAAGTACCAGCATAGCCTTTTTGATTAAAAAGCACGGCTGATTCTTCAATAATGAGTTGTCTGGTCCTGTCTGCTTCTGCTAATGCTGGTCTTGCCACGTTTCTTTGCTGATTTTTTACAAAGATACGGAAGTTTATTTAAATTAAAAACCGATCGGTCGGTTTTATTAAAAAATTTACGCCATTTTGCTGGAGCATTGTTTAAATCCTATTGATCAAAAGCCGATTTAATGGGTTTATTAAAGAAAAAATTGGAAGAACATTTGCGTACCAAACAAGTATTTCTGGCAACCGGTAGTAATTTAGG
>JBKBWT010000565.1:0-1750 GCA_046314415.1 Saprospiraceae bacterium | reverse complement strand
ACTAAATCGTTCATTCAAGCGCAATATAATATTGGATAAATATAAAGGCATTATATTATAAAAAAGCTGCTCCTATCATAGGAGCAGCGTAGTACCCAAACAAATAAACTAATAAAGTGATGTGAATAATATAGAAGAACAATAAATATTACTGCATGACCGCAGCAATAAACCTTTTGGTTTAAAGTGGTATAATATAATTTTTGAGTTTAATTTGTTTGGGTAAGTAATGCTGAAAGCCTGGTAACTTGATGCAAAGTTAGTGTAAGTCGCGCAAGATTCCAAATAACTTTTTTAAAATAGGAGCGTGTCACTTGATTTAAAATGGAGCAGCATCCTGCGTGAATAACTCCACCAGGATGCTGCTGTGATTAATGTTTCATGGTATTAGCACAAAAAACCAGAGAAATTTCAATACGCGAATACAGTTTGTTAAAGTGATCGCCAGCATACGTTTCAAATTGGTGCGGAATGCCGCGGGCGGTCAACGCATTGTGAAATGTAATGTTGCTGTGTGCCCAGGCATCATTGGTACCAACATCAAAGTAAAAACCATTCAGCGTTTTTAAATTATTGCCTAAGGTGTTTAACTGCGTATAGGGGTCGTGCTCGAGCCAACGGTTCCACACACTTGTAACAATATTGCCGGAAGGATATTCAAATGGCAGGTCAACCCGATAAGGCAGGTTATTTAAATTTGGCGAAAACGCCGCCGCACTACCGTACAGTAAAGTGGTCATAGAAGTGGCAGTAGTAGAACCAGCCATTCCATTTGGATTTTCAGCAATAACGAAGGGAATGCCCCCTTTCAAATCTTCAAAATAAGGCGTGGCACCATGCGCAGCCACTACACTGAATCGATCGGCATGTTTTAACCCCATTTGGATAGCGCCATCACCACCTTGTGAAAAGCCAATCACCGCACGCCCGGTTCGGTCTTTAATCGTTTTAAAATTCGCATCCATATACTGCACAAGATCATAAGCAATATAATCTTCATAATTGCCCAAAAGTGCAGAATTGGCATAAAAAGAAAACGTATAAGCAGTGGTAGCATCGGGCATTACAATGATAGCCGGTTGTATTTTGCCGGTAGTAATCAAACTGTCAATCCAGGCTTTAAAACCTGATTGCGGAAAATCAATACTACTGGCCGTCCCGTTTGAAATCAATTGTGCCCATCCAGCCGCTTCGGTAAAAGACGTTTCGCCCACTGGCAAGCCATGTAGCAAGTAAATCACGGGGTACTGTTCTTTCCCATTCGGATTATATCCTTCCGGGGTATAAATTGTCATCTTTCTCGTGGCAGGGTCGCCAATGGCATTACCCACAAGCGCCTGACTGGTAAATTGCCTGGTAATCAACTGGCTAGGGAAATAGGGTTCCTCTTCCTCCTCTTTTTTACAAGCGGAGCAAACCAGCACCAAAGCAAGCATGCCCAAGAAAATAAGTCTATTGGACATCGTAAATGATTTTATGCTTGTTGTGAATGATATCAGAAAGGAATAAGCTCCGAGCTACTCTGGGAAATAAAATGTAATGATATAATTATCAGAAAGTATTCATTCAGTGGGTGTTATAAGGGAAAGCATGAAGAATAATGGAGGGGATCATGCTATTATTATAAACAATATTAGACTTGCGTCAAATTGATTATCAGCATATTAAAAAATTCCAAAGACCGGCACAAATACCCAATATCATATCCATATCATATTGGCGCTTCATTCTGATTTGGTTGTAAATAATC
>JBKBWT010000564.1:0-1779 GCA_046314415.1 Saprospiraceae bacterium | reverse complement strand
TTTCGGGAGTTATTACAAAAAGCCCTTGAACTGGCGGGTGGCGACCGGCGGCGCGTGTTTGTACTTTCCATTCCCGACTATGCCTACACTCCATTCGGGCGAAACAGTTCATCCATTAGCAAACAAATTGATGCGTATAATGCAATCAATCTTTCGATTACCGCATCTTATGGCATTCAATATTTTGATATTACGCCTATTTCCCGCAAAGGATTGATGCAACCCGACCTGGTGGCGACGGATGGCTTGCATCCTTCGGGCAAAATGTATCAGCTATGGGTAGAATTAATGCTACCTCAGGTGTTATTAAAAGTGCAAAAATAATGCATAACATCACTAAAATAATTATATTGTATTAATTTAAAAATCAGCCATTTGTGATATATATTATTTTATTAGCAATATTAAAAACTAAAGTAATTTTAACCATTTAAATCTCCACACAACAAATTAACAAAATTTTCATATTTAAATTTTATCAATTAATTCGAGTAAATACTTATCTTTACACTTGCAAATCAAAATCTCACGACGACCTTAACGGACTACACAGATACTTTGCGCACTAAAAATGCGTTAGAAAGTTACATACCTATTGAATAAACGTCGAGCAGGCGGAGGCAAATCTCACAACCAGATTAGATGTTGACTTGGCATATGAGGATAAGATGGACGGCTTTGATGCTCATCGGCTGGTGCGTTGTTGCCCATGCACAACCTTATTTTCCGATCAAGGTAAATAAGAAATGGGGACTCATCAATGCGGACGGGCAGATCGTACTGCAACCGAACTACGACGCGATCGGCGAGTTCAAGCGCTTCGGCTATGCGGTTATGCAAAAGTATGGCGGCGTGGGGCTATTGAATAGCCAGGGTAAAGAAATCATTCCTCCCCGATATGACGACCTAAAAGTGCTTGATTCCACGCTGGTGGCGGTTATGCGCGATGGCGATTGGTCAGTGATCAATTTACACGGCGACATTGTACTGCCCAAAGGCTATGAGCGGGTTAATGTATTGAGCAGTCAGTATATTTCTTACCGAAAAGCAGAGAAGTGGGGCATTGTGGATCATCGCGGGAATGTCATCAGCGAGCCACGCTATGACGAAGTGACGCTGGCACAAAATAATTTATTCCTGGTGCGGAAAGGCGGAAAATTGGGCTTGGTGGCAGCTAATGGCAAAGAAACCTTACCGAGTATCGCCGATGAAATAAGCTTTTTTAATGATAGCCTGATTTTTTACAAAACGGGTAGCAACTGGGGTGCAGTGAATGAAAATGGTTCCAATCTCGTTCCGCCCAAATATGATGCGTATAATAAAATTTCCGACGCTTTTATTAAATTAATTGCCAACAACCGGGCTTTTGTTTATTCACTTGCCTGTAATAGTGTAATAACCCAGGGTGATTATGATGATTATTATGCTTTTTCGCGTAAATATTTAATTGTAAAAAAGAATCGGCAATTAGGGTTGATTGATTGGTGCGGCAGCTTGGTTTTAAAACCACAATACGCTGAAATTCAATCCTATGAAGGTGATTTCTTCCGGGTGAACTATCGAGGTAAATGGGGCGTGGTACAAGCAAATGAAAAATCACTGACGCGGTTTGAGTATGACTATATGGCGCCCTTGCGTGGCAGTATTGGCATAGTGAAAAAAGGTAGTCATTTTGGGGTGGTCAATTTTAAAGGTGAAGAAGTTGTTGATATTAAGTACAATCGTATTGAAATTGACAATAATCGGGTCAAAGCTTATACCCGGAAAGGAGCTTCTTCC
>JBKBWT010000563.1:0-2074 GCA_046314415.1 Saprospiraceae bacterium | reverse complement strand
CAAATCTTACGTAATAGTTTCATAGGATTAATGTGTCTATGCTACTTACCCGGTAGCCAGCACAAAATTAAGGGTGAACAGCCAATTAACATAAAATTTACATTAAATTCACACAAAGTTATTTTTAATAGGTGTTTTTCTTTTATATTTAAATTGTATGTAATTATAAATTATTGGTTTTTAGTTTGTTAATCATATGAACAAAAATAGTTTTATTATCTTATTTACTTTGCTTTATGAAAAGCTCATATGTTTTAAAGCATACTCTTAATCCAACCTCCGTCCACCGCTAAAGAAACACCAGTAATGTAACTGGCGCGTTCACTGGCGAGGAATGTCACCGCAGCAGCAAATTCTTCAGGTTTGCCAAAGCGCCCCAGGGGTATTTCTTGTGTTACGCCTGCAAATGCCGCATTGTTTTGGATCAGCTTGCTTAGGCGCGCCGTTTCGGTATAACCCGGCATTACATTATTTACGGTAATATGATATGGTCCTAATTCATTGGCTAAACTTTTCATCAGACCCACCACCGACGAGCGGACTGCATTCGACAAAATCAAATTATTGACCGGTTGTTTCACCGCTTGTGAGGTAATGGTAATAATGCGCCCCCATTGCCGCGCTTTCATGCCGGGCAGGAAGCCACGAATCAATCCCACCGCACTCAGGAGTAATTGTTGAAATGCCTGGTTCCAGTCTTCGTCGCTGAAGCTTTCCAATTGCCCCGCCGGTGGACCGCCGGTATTCGTCACCAAAATATCTACTGCATCAAATTCCTGTAAAGTAGCTGCGATCATGGCTTCCCGCTCTTTAGTATCCGACAAGTCGCCCACTAATGCCAGCACCCGCGCCCCTAAAGCTTTTAGCGCCACTTCCGTTTCGCGCAGCGGCGCTTCACTTCTGCCACAAATGATGAGTTGTGCGCCCTCTTTCGCCAATTCCAAGGCTACAGCTTTGCCCAATCCCTGGCTCGATGCCGCTACGAATGCTACTTTACCATGTAATCCTAATTCCATAATATTGTGAATGTGAAGATATAATATAAGGATTCTTTTATTGGTCTAACTAATTGGTTTGCAAATTTAAAAATCGAATATTGTTATAATATTTAAAAAATTTATATTATTATAAGTTTTTAATCAGCATTACATTTTCTTGATGGTTTTTTGAATTCTATTGCCAATGCCTTTGGTGCCGTTGTGTTCATCATCGCGGCGGCAGAGGGGATTAGTGGCGAGTTTTTGTAAAGCCATTTTGCCTTTTTCCCGGCGCTCGGCGTTGATTTCTTTATTGATCCGATAATTATCGAGATTAATAATATTTTCTACGCACATTACCAATCGGTACACAATTCTTAAACGAATATCATATAAATTGGATTTTTCTGCAATTTTATTTAAAAAATCAATCAGTAAATTATAATAACGCGGATTTGGATTTACCTGAATGGCACACAGAGCACCGAATATAATGCCTTTATTTTCATTTACTTGCAGGCGATTGGTAATAAAATCGAGGTCGAATAAAGACTGCCCCAGGCGCTTCAAATCCCGGCTTAATTTATCCAATTCCTTCACCGGCATATGATCATCATAACGCTCAATCAATTGTAAATATTCCCGCTCGCCTTTATCAATTTCTTTTTCAAATTGCTCCTTATTTTGCTCAATTACCTTTAATATTTCCAACACATCATACCGAATCCTTGATTTTATGATGCGCGCGTCTTCTTCCTTTAAAATATCATTTCTGACATGCCGCAGGAAATCATTAAATCTGCCGGATAATAATATTACATCATTGGCTAATGTGGTGCCGTGCACCAGGATTTGCAGCTCCTGTATCGCGGACTGCACTTCGTCTATCGCTATGTAATTCTTGATTTGCTTAACGTATTCGGTGGTTTTCACGTGTAGATTTTATTGAATCAGTGTGGCACATCTCCAAAATGTGCCACACTTAATGAAATACGTACTTATGAGTTATTAAAATTAAATTTATAATATTATATAGTTATTTTATTTAACTTTTAAATATATCACATCAGCTGCATTCCAACGCTACACAAGTTCCC
>JBKBWT010000562.1:0-2106 GCA_046314415.1 Saprospiraceae bacterium | reverse complement strand
ATTGAAATAAAAGCCACCAGCGGACAGAATACGCAAACCCAGTCTTTTACTTATGCAGTTCCTATTAATCCTCCCGCAGCGGATGCGCCGGCAGGCACTCGACTCGGTGCTACTTTTTTAGAAAATGATACCAAAGTGCGCCTGGCATTACATGCACCGGGTAAAAAACATGTTTTTGTGATCGGCACCTTTAATGACTGGAAACCCAATAGTGATTTTCAGATGTATAAAAGCTTGGATGGCCATACCTTTTGGATAGAAATTTCAGGATTAACCCCCGGGCAAAATTATACTTATCAATATTTAGTAGATGGAACGATTCGCGTAGCCGACCCTTACAGTAAATTAATTTTGGATCCCAATGACGATCCCTTTATTCCGGCAGAAACCTATCCGAATTTACCGGCGTATCCAAAAGATAAAACGGTAGGCAATGTAACTTTATTACAACCTGGTGCGCCGCAATATCAATGGCAAAGTGCTGATTTTCAACGCCCTGCCAAAGAAAAACTGGTTATTTATGAATTATTAATCCGTGATTTTGTAGCGCGGCACGATTATGCTACCGTGATCGATACGCTCGATTATCTGGAGAGATTGGGGGTGAATGCCATCGAGTTAATGCCGGTAAGTGAATTTGAAGGAAATATTAGCTGGGGTTATAATGTATCTTTTCATCATGCTTTAGACAAATATTATGGTTCGATTAATGATTTTAAAAGATTTGTGGATGAATGTCATAAACGAGGCATTGCGGTGATTGTGGACATCGTGTTCAACCATGCTTTCGGCGAAAGCCCGGTGGCGCAATTGTATTGGGATGGTGCGAATAACCGCCCGGCAGCCAATAATCCCTGGTTGAATCCGGTGGCGCGGCATCCGTTCAATGTAGGTTTCGATTTCAATCATGAAAGCCCGGCAACCCGCGAGTACGTAGATGAGGCGCTGCGCTATTGGTTGCGTGAATTTCGGGTAGATGGGTTCCGTTTTGATTTGTCGAAAGGCTTCACCCAACGTTTTTCCACGGATGATTCGCAATTTCGCTTATATGATGCCAATCGGGTCGCTACGCTCAAACATTATGCAGATGTAATGTGGGAAGTAACGCCGGGTGCTTACGTGATTCTGGAGCATTTTGCGGAAAACCGCGAAGACAAAGAACTGGCAGAATACGGCGCGATGTTGTGGTCGGGTGCGGGTTTGCACAATCAATACCTGGAAGCTTCTATGGGATTTCCTTCTAATTTGAATGATGCTTCTTATAAAACCCGGGGCTGGAATGTGCCGCATTTGATTACCTATATCGAAAGTCATGATGAAGAACGCCTTGTGTATAAAAATGTGCAAAGTGGGAATTCCTCCGGCGCATATAATATTAGAACTTTTCCTACTGCATTGCGGCGGGCGGAGCTGGCAAATGCCTTTTTCTATACCATTCCGGGTCCTAAAATGCTCTGGCAATTTGGCGAGGTAGGGTATGATTTTCCGATAAATTATTGTCCGAACGGCACGATTAATAACACTTGCCGGGTTGACCCCAAGCCGATTCGCTGGGATTATTATCAAAACGCCGATCGGCAACGATTATATAATATTACACGCGATTTGATACATTTAAAAACGGATTATGAAGCTTTTAATACAACGAATTTTACTTTAAATGTAGGAAATGCCCAGAAAACCATTCATTTAACGCATCCTACCATGGATGTAGCCGTACAGGGCAATTTTGCGTTGACGAATGCCTCTGTTCCCAATGCTTTTCCGAAAGGAGGCTGGTGGTATGAATATTTTACCGGCGATAGTTTATTTATTAATAGCCCAACGCAGTCGCTTTTCTTTGCACCTGGTGAATATCGGGTTTATACCACTAAAAAAATTGCGCGTCCTTCACAAATGACGACGTCAGCTTATGAAGTCGTAAAAAATTATTTCCAGTTGAAAAAATGGTTGACAAAATAGAAAAAATTTATTTGAAATTTTTACATACATAAATGAGAACTGAAAAAGATTATATAATAGTTGAAGCAACTTATGGAAGTTTGGGGTTAATTTCAAGTTTTATTCAGAAAAAATGTTTGCTTTTAAGAATGAGTTTTAAAAAAA
>JBKBWT010000561.1:0-2126 GCA_046314415.1 Saprospiraceae bacterium | reverse complement strand
ACTAACAGAACTTCGTTACCTTTAACTAACTTTTTAATTCTTTTTTTGCCATAGCTTATTCATTGCTAATCTCTAAGCTATGGCTTTTTTTTCTCTTTTGCACTTTTGTCACTGTACTGAGCTATTTTACATAAATTACGCTTCTGCCATTTGCAAAAACTGCATTTCATATAAACGGCGATAATGCCCGTCCTCATTTTTTAATAATGCTTCATGCGGACCATACTCTTGTACTTCGCCTTTGTGCAGCACTAAAATATTATTCGCATGGCGAATGGTTGTCAAGCGATGTGCAATGATAATCGAAGTGCGTTTAGCGATCAATTTCTCAATGGCGTATTGTATAACTGCCTCAGATTCAGGGTCTATTGAAGAGGTTGCTTCATCCAGAATCAAAATATTCGGATCAAAAACCAGTGCCCGTACAAAGGAAATCAGCTGTCGTTGCCCCATTGACAAGGTTGCGCCGCGTTCCATCACCTGATAATCATAACCACCCGGCAGGCGCATAATAAAATCGTGCGCCCCAATCATTTTTGCGGCTTCGATCACCTGCTCGCGGGTCACGTTGCTGTCACGCATGGTAATATTTTCTAATACAGAGCCGGAAAACAAAAATACATCCTGCAAAACCAGTGCAATATGCCGTCGCATGGCATACAAATCGTACTCGCGCACATCCGTCCCGTCAATTTTGATATGCCCTTTCTGAATATCGTAAAAGCGATTCAATAGATTGATAATCGTGGTTTTACCAGAGCCGGTACTGCCCACAATGGCTAAAGTTTTGCCGGGTTCAATTTTAAAAGAAACATCTTTTAATACAAAATCTTTATCATTATAAGCAAACCATACGTGGTCGAATTCTACCTCACCCCGGAATTTTTCAGGCTTGATAATACCATGATTTTCAATGCGATCGGTTTGATCCAGAATACCAAACACCCGCTCCGATGCCACCAAGCCCATTTGCAGTGTATTAAATTTATCCGCCAGCATCCGAATAGGGCGGAATAGCATGTTTATGTAAATTGGAAAAGCGACCAAAGCGCCGAGCGTCACATCACTACCAATGACGCCGCGTGCGCCGTACCACACCATCAAACCCAGCGATGCTGCCGCAATCACATCCACCACCGGGAAGAAAATGGCATAATAAAACACCGATTTGAGGTTTGCTCTTGTGTATTCGTAATTGATTGCCTTGAATTTATTGGCTTCTTGCGCCTCCGCATGGAAAATCTGCACGGTACGCATCCCGGTGATTCGCTCTTGCAAAAAGGCATTCATCGCTGCAATTTGCGTCCGTACAATCTGAAAAGCTGCGCGTACTTTCTTTTGAAAAACGTAGCTTGCCAGCAGTAAAAACGGCAGCGTGAGCATACACACCAAGGTCAATTTCCAACTGGTGTATAACATCATGGCAATGACGGCGATCACCGTCAACATATCGGCAATCATGGTAATAATACCTTCCGCAAAAATTTGATTGATGGCTTCAATGTCATTAATGGTGCGGGTAGTAGAAACACCGACCGGCGTACGATCAAAAAAAGTCAGGCGCAGACTCGTGATGTGCTTGAATACCCGCACGCGCAAATCACGCACCACCGATTGCCCCAGCCAACTCGTAGAGTATTGGAAGGCATATTCCAAAACAAATTCCACCAGTAGCAGCACCACCAGCAGCATCGCAATGCGTCCTAAGCCAGAGAGGTCGTAATTGAAAATATAATCGTCCACCATCACGGTTACCAGGCGCGGACGCAGCACTGACAAGGGCGCCAGAATAACTGCCAGCACCGCCGCAAAGATAAAAACGCCCCGATAGGGCTTCGCCAGTGTAATTACTTTCGCAAGGAGATTGAAATCTAATTTTTTGTTACCAGTTGTCGCCATTAGGTGATTGATATTCGCAGGATTGAGCAAACATTTGAATATAGTAATTGAAAACGCCAATTTACAAAAGATAGTTCTATACAAAGGTGGAAGTACGAAGTCGGAAGTTGGAAATTTTTAAATTAGGGCGGATTTTTGTTGCAAATAGAGTTTTTATTCAAGAAACTTTTATCAAATTGAACCAGTTAAGTGATGGAGCGACAAAAGCATCGCAACACAAAAACACC
>JBKBWT010000560.1:0-2138 GCA_046314415.1 Saprospiraceae bacterium | reverse complement strand
CAAAAGAAAAAGGTTTTACTAAATAATCGAGCGCTTCCAGCTCAAACCCTTCGACGGCAAACTCCGGGTAAGCAGTAGTAAACACCAATAAAGGCGGCTGCACCAGCGTGCGTGCCAGACTGATACCCGACAATTCGGGCATATTAATATCAAGAAAAAGTAAATCTATACGCTGTTGTTGCAGTTCGGATAAGGCTTGCAAAGCAGCTGTACTCGTGCCGCACAGCGTGAGCGCCGGGGTCTGCATTACATATTTTTCCAGCACACGCACTGCCAGGGGCTCATCATCTACAATATAACAACGAATACTCATAAGAATGTAATGTGCAAGTGAATAAAAAAATGATTTTCTGCTTCACGAATATGTAATTGATGCTGATTGGGATATAATAATTCCAGCCTGCGGCGGCTATTTTGCAGCCCGATGCCCATTTTTTGCGATTCTAATTCCGGTTGACGCTCTTTTTTTTTATTTTCTATGTAAAAATCAAGCGACTTATTATACGTTGTTAATTTAATTTGAATGGTGTTTTTATTACCATGCTTAAAAGCATTTTCTACAAAAGGAATAAATAATAATGGCGCGATGGGTTGTTTAGGGTTATAAATGTTTATATTACATATAATATTCGTGTCTTTATTTAAACGTAATCGTTGTAAATCCAAGTAGTTGTGTATAAATTCAATTTCTTTTTCTAAAGGTACTTGGTTAGCATTACAATCATATAACATATAATGCATATTATGCGACAGTTTAAGAATGGCTTCCGGCGTACGCAAATCGCCATCCAGCGCCAGGGCATAAAGGCTATTCAAACTATTGAAAAAGAAGTGTGGATCAAGTTGCGCTTTCAATGCATGTAGTTCAGTATCAAGCTTTTCGCGTTGCAATTCTTCCAGGCGTCGCTCGGTTTCCTGTAGCCAAAACCAGGCTTTAGACAGTTTGAGTAGGGTAGAGGCGACTAAATAAATCAGCATAAACTGTGAAATATCACGCCATTCATAATAGGATATAAAGTAATAACCCGGAAAAAGCCAGTCGGCAATGTAATTAAATGTGGACTGATTGAGCCAGACGCCCAGCACTAATGTTATAATAAATGTAAATAAATAGAGTGAATATTTACCTTGTTTTAATAAACGAGGAATCCAGATCAATAAATTTAAATAGACGACAGTCATTAAACTGATATGAAATAACAAGGTGTAAACAAGGTCGGATTTTGTAATAACTTTGGTATAAGCAAAATAACGCAGTAGAATATAAAAAGACAAACTCCAAAACAGGACGTGTTGCAACGCCCGGTTTTGGAGTAGCCATTGTACAAAGCGACGCATCATATTTTACCAGGAATAGACATAAGTTCTGGAATATTATTACACATTAACTGGCTTTTTTTATCAGTACGAGCGCGTCAATATACGCTTTTTCCTCATTGACATACTTGAGTACAAATTTTTGTAATTCAGCACTGGAAGCGGTTAATACAATCACATCGTCTTCGAGGGTCTCGTGTTTAATGCGAATTTTTTGTTGCTCAAACAACTGCTCCAGCCATTCGTTATCAAAAAAATGTAAAGTCAGCTTATTTTTTGTGATCTCTATTTTAGCAAAAGTGTGCGTAGGTAGCACCGGCGATAAATCACCTAATATTTTTTGTTCTTCGTCTGACAACCATCTAGTTATATCTAAAAAATAATATTCATTTAATTTGACAAGACGAGCAACATAGCGTGCGCTTTTCGACTCTTTTGAAAAAAGCCCCATGCTATTATGAGTGAGTGCATATCCCGGCAGTTCATTACTGTTCGTTAATTTTTCAAATTTCCATTCTCCAGAGCTTTCATACTCGTCCCAGTTTCCCAGTAATTCATTCCGAAAAGCGATGGTGTCTTTGGTATAAAGCGGATGTAAGGAAGCGATACATCCAGGTAATGTGATTGCTACCAGGATCAATACGATCCAACGGGTTTTCATATTTTTATTTTTTTAATGGTTTAACAATGTTTGCCGGCAATGATTACACTACAAATGTAGAGGCGTGATGCTGCGTTGGCAACAATTGTCGTTGAAACCCGCTTTTTGGTAGGTGGAAATGGTATTTGGGTATTTGGTACTTGGTATTTGGTACTTGGTA
>JBKBWT010000559.1:0-2179 GCA_046314415.1 Saprospiraceae bacterium | reverse complement strand
TGCTGGAATCCATTGCTTTAGCAGGAATAATTGCGCTATGGCTCCTCACTATATTTACTTATGCCAATTTGCCTGAGCGGATTCCTACGCATTTCAATTTTCGGGGCGAGGTAGATAACTATGGTAGCCGTGATATGATCTGGTTCGCACCGATTATATCATTGATTTTGTTTATATTACTTACTTTTTTAAATCGCAACCCGCATCAATTTAATTACACCGTGAAAATTACCCCGGCAAATGCGCTACGCCAATATACCATCGCCACGCGGATGATTCGCTCCTTGAAGCTATCGCTGGTCATTATTTTTATTGTATTGCAATGGTTAGTTATACAAGCGGCAGTAAATAATACCGTTTCACTAAATAAATTTTTACTACCCGCAGTTATTTTGTTGGTACTGGTGCCAATTGGCTATTTTATCCGACAATCCATTCGGAATCAATAACTTATTATTAAGGCTTTATTGTTAATTTTTCATTATTAATTATGAATTACTAAAACGCGTCGATTAATAATATTTCGTCCATTATTTACTTGTAATAAATAGCTGCCATTTGGTAAGTTGGATAAGTCAAGTTGGGTTGTTCCCGGCGGCAACGGCATTTGGAGCACCGAAGCTCCAAGCATATTTATTACATTGACCTGATGTATCAAATTTATATCATATGCTGTTGTTTTTATATTCAACATCGTACTAACAGGATTGGGAAAAATGGCTATTGCTGTGGATTGATCCTTGTAGTTTTTTGTCGCAGTAGTTTGATTTACAAACAATTGCAAATGCGGACGCCAACGCTCTTCCTGCCATTCACTTGCGGCAAAACGGGGAAATTCGCGATTACGCTTGGTAAATAAAATGCTGACCCGCCGGTCGCCGGCTGCTTCCTGTTTTGCATAATCACTAATATTTATCGTGTGCAGGATACCATATCCATTACGCGGAGTGAGGAGATAGTCGCCCAGCCATTTTTCAAAAAGCGGAAAATTAAGTGGCGTCAAATTTTCGCCTTGCCAGTCGTCGAAAGAACAGGTAAAAAACTGCATCACATCGTTGCGCGTAATGCGATTTATGTCGTCATCTATCACCGGTGCAAATGCAAAGTACACACTATCAATGACTTCGGTGGGTATGTCCGGGAGTTGAAAAGTGAGTAAGGCCGTAAATCCGCCATTGTCGCCCACAACCAGCGTGGGGCTGGCTTCGCGTTGCGACTGGCTGCGATAGGTGTCTTTTTCCGGGTAAATTTTTAACGGCTCTTGTGCCTGTGCATGGAGTATGCCAATAATTGCTACACTCAAAACAAAGAAACGAGGGAAAGGGCTCATTTTGAATGGGTTTTATATTACAAACACATCAATCCAGCGATCGGTTCTGACCTTAGATCGGTACTAAATAAAGGCAAATTTCGGTATCTGATAGGGTATAATTTTATAGACTCAAACATTTT
The DNA here is from genome assembly GCA_046314415.1 of Saprospiraceae bacterium. Lineage (GTDB taxonomy): Bacteria > Bacteroidota > Bacteroidia > Chitinophagales > Saprospiraceae > JADJNW01. The sequence goes on along the minus strand of JBKBWT010000559.1, from coordinate 727 downwards.
TATTAGCTTCGGCGGGTAATTTGAAAAAACGATTGATTTCAGCTCCAGAACTTTTATAATGGAAAATTAAAATATTATAAATTAGTTTAAAAATTTAAGGGCAATTATATCATAAAGTAGATAAGTATGAGAACGAGGCTATTACTTTTTTCGATCTTAATTTTGATAACAGCTTGCCAATTGAAAGAGCGAGAGGTTGATTATCAGCAAGTTGTAGCAAATCCGGAATTTTATCATCGTTCCGTAAAGCAAATTACGGATGTCATTATGCACGATATTTTTTCGCCGCCGGTTGCGAGTCGAATTTATGCTTATTCCAATATTGCAGCTTACGAAGCACTCGTGCCGAGTTCGCCCGAAAATGTAAGCCTAGCGGGGCAGTTGAATGGTTTGGAACCTTTGCCACAACCCGAAGCGGGACAAGAATATTGTTTCCCATTGGCAAGCATCGAGGCGATGTTGGCAGTGGGCAAAGCCATGCTGTTTTCCGAGGAAGAAATGGAAACATTTCGGCAACAATTGGGTACGGAAATGATGCAACTCGGTATTCCGGAGCAAGTGGTGCGGCGCTCTTCAGCGTATGGAAATGCGGTCGCCCAGCATATTCTGGCGTGGTCGGCTAAAGATACGTATAAAGAATCGCGCTCATATCCAAAATACACCATCACGGATGACCCGGCAAAATGGCGCCCGACACCACCGGATTATATGGACGGTATTGAACCAA
>JBKBWT010000558.1:0-2181 GCA_046314415.1 Saprospiraceae bacterium | reverse complement strand
CGGGCGCTTATTTCGTTGCGATATTAAAGGAAGCCAAGCGACTGGAGGAACCCAGCAGTTACGAGAAAGCGCGTTTGTACGCCCAATTATGGTCAAATCATATTTATAAAAATAATAATAAAAATTTAGGCGGCATTGCTTACTGCTGGCGGAACCGCTACGAAGGCACCGCAACATTTTCGGGCATTATTGATTACAAAGGTCGCAGTAAACCAACCTATTACGCATTAAAAGAAGTATGGACAGGTAAGCGACAGCAATTCCCACTAGTAGATTTGCAGCTCAAAATGTCGAGAAGCTATGACCGCAATGAAGCCGTGCTGCGGTACCTGGCATTGTCATCGGATATAGAGCGCCAAGATTTGACTTTTGAGTGGTATGTGTGTGAGAATGAATACCTGTATCGGGTGGATGAAATGACCATTGATTATGATAAGCTGGTGAATTTCGTTATAAAGTGATTCATAAATTGCGCCAACAATTAAAATGGAATTTTTATCCCGAAAGGCAAGGAACCGAGTTACGCCTTTTCCGCGATCAGGTAAATAAAAACCAACGTATTTACTTACACATTACCGACAAATATAATAATGTAGTCACTGCTTCATATCCCATCGAACCTTAATATGATAAGAATTATTACATTATTACTTTTTTTAGGCGCAACCCTTCTAGGTGCTTGTTGGCAAGAAAACAAAACAGAATCTGCTTATAGTCAATCAGTTACGAATAAAACATATAATGCATCAAAAGTTGAAATCAGAAAAACCGGCACTCGTTATCAGCTTTTTCGGGATGGAAAGCCTTATTTTATAAAAGGCGCTTCGGGACGCACTAATTTAGCGATGATTAAAGAAGCCGGCGGCAATTCGATTCGCACGTACACTGCCGATGCATTGGACACCTTGCTGGAGCGCGCACACGCCCTGGATTTGAGCGTAGCCGTGGGTCTTTATGTAGGTCGGGAATTGGAAGGGTTTGATTATCATGATAAAAAAGCCGTTCAGCAGCAAAAAGAACGCATCCGTGCCACGGTAAATCGTTATAAAAACCATCCGGCGGTGCTGTGCTGGATTGTAGGAAACGAACCTGACATTGTAACAAAAAACGATAAGCGTTTATGGTTAGCTATCAATGATTTAGTCGATTTAATTCATCAATTGGATCCTGATCATCCTGTTACCATCGCGGTGCATACCAGTTCGGCGAATACGGTGTTGGAGCGCTGCCCAAATATTGATTTTGTAGCGGTGAACACTTTTGGACATGTTGCCGATTTTGCCCAAAATTTTAAATATGATAAGCCTTATTTATATTCCGAATGGGGCAGCCTGGGACCTTGGGAAAGTAAAAAAACCTATTGGCAGGCACCATTGGAAGAAAGCGTACAAGGTAAATATGTAAGAATCAGGTACGCTTACAATTACATATTAAAAGACTCTATTAGATGCTTAGGAAGTTATGTTTTTTATTGGGGTCAAAAACAAGAAGTAACGCCCACCTGGTTTAGTTTTTTTCTGGAAAATGGCGCAAAAACCATGTTAGTGGACATTATGTATGAACTGTGGAGCCAGCAAAAGCCGCCAAATTATGCACCGATTTTAGATTCTTTATTAATCAATAATGAAGGTTCTAGCTTGCGAAGAGAATTGCAAGCCGGACAAAAATATAATGCCATTATTAGCAGCCTAGATCCTGAAAATGAGCCATTAACGTATAATTGGGAAATTATTCCTGAAGGTCCGTTTACCGAGTTTCAAATGGGTATAGGCTATGTGGAGGTACGTCCTCGCCCCTTGCCGGATTTAATTTTACATAAAAATAAAAACACCATTACCTTCAAAGCACCCGAACAAACCGGCGCTTACCGACTGCTGGTGCAGGCTTATGATGAACATCAGGGTGGTGCGTATGCAAATATGCCTTTTTTTGTCGTGAACAATCTGTTGACTCATTAATTCTATATAAAATCTATTCGTGCAGCTTTTTACCTGCCCCTTTGGCTGCTAAAGCAGTTTACACTTCAAAACTGTAAGAAAAGTTACATTCCCAAACCAATAACAATTGCACTATGGAGTTATTACACTATGAAAACCAAGTGGTTTACCGGCAACTACCCTCTCAGAAAAATTTGTACCGCCGAGCCCTGGCTTCGCGTGCCCCTCGTGCGGCAGTGCGTTT
>JBKBWT010000557.1:0-2210 GCA_046314415.1 Saprospiraceae bacterium | reverse complement strand
TTTTAACCCCAAATTTAATCAACTTTGATTTTCAACTATTTACATGGACGCAACTCTAATATTATATTGTTGGTAAATGTCGGTTTGTTAATCCTGGCGGGACATTTAGGCGCGAGCATTACCCACGGGGAAGATTATATTTTACAGCCCTTGCGTAAAGAAAAACCGCTGGCGCTACAGGAGAATGTCCCCGTGTTTGTAGCCGCTATTCAGCCCATTTTAGAAAAAAAATGTTACAATTGTCATAATGAAAGTAAAGCCAAAGGCGAATTAATTATGACTTCGCTCGAAACATTATTAAAAGGCGGAAAAAATGGCGCACTTTGGCAAGCAAATGATGTTGAAAACAGTTTGTTATTGCAACGGGTAAAATTGCCGCTCGAACACGAAGAACACATGCCGCCAAAAGAAAAGCCGCAATTGACCGCTTCGGAAATTCATTTGCTTCAAACCTGGATTCAGGCGGGTGCCAATGTAAAACAAACCCTCGCAGATATAAAGCCAGGCGATTCTTTATTTATTTTAGTAAATAATTTATTGCAAAATCAGGCAGATAATAATAAAACTGCAAACTATTATGATTTTCCCGCCGCTTCAGATAAAAAAATAAAAGCGCTGAATCATCCTTTCCGGGCGGTGTACCCCATTGCCTTAGGCTCGCCCGCTTTGCACGCGGAAATCTTTGTGCGTCAAGCTTATAAACCCGAATTTTTACAGGAATTAAGCGCCGTGCAGGAGCAATTGGTCTCGCTGAATCTGACCAATATGCCCATCAAAGACGAGGATTTAAAAACCATCGCCAAATTTAAAAACCTGGAAAAACTGATATTAAATGGTACGGATATTACCGGAAAATATTTAGCAGATTTAATAAAATTAAAAAAACTGGAATCTTTAAGCCTCTCTAAGACAGCTATTAATGAAAATTACATCCAACAAGTAAAAGAATTTCCGGCATTAAAAAAAGTCTATATCTGGAATACGGGCATCAGTCAGGAAGCAGTCGCCGAATTGGTAAAAGCCCTGCCCAAGATCGAATGGGAAGGCGGTTATGTGCCGAATGAAACCGAAGTATTGCAACTGAGTCCGCCGCTGCTGCGCAACAAATCCATGATATTGGCGCCCGATGAACTGGTGGTATTTAACAATAAACTGCCCGGCGTAAGCACGCGCTATACCACCGATGGCTCCGAACCCGATAGCCTGAACGCGCCGCAATATCAGGCACCGCTGCATATTACTGAATATACCGTACTGAAAATCAGGAACTTCAAAGTAAAATGGAAAAGTAGCGAACTCAAGACATTTACTTTTTTTCCGCAAGGACAACGCCCTACCCAGGTGAAACTTCGCACCATGCCCGAACCTACCTTTGAGCACAAGGGAGCGCTCACGCTCTACGATGAGCGCAAGGGCAGCGCTGATAACATCAAAAGCTCGCTATGGCTAGGTTTTAAAGACGAGCCGCTGGACGCCTATTTTTATTTTGCCAAGCCGCCGCAGGTGCAGGAAATCATTATCAGTATTTCTAAGAATATTGGTGCGCGTGCGTTTCCGCCGATGCAGGTAGAAGTATGGGGCGGTGCAGATACAACCCATATGAAACCCCTGGCAAGTATAATACCCAAACAACCTACTACTTATGAGCCAACCGAAATCACCGGCATCCGGGTGCCGCTGCCGCCCTCCGACTTTCCGTATTACCGGGTGCTGGCGCGACCATTGAAGCGGGTACCCGACTGGCACTACGAAAAACAATACGGGGCACGGATCGCGGTAGATGAAGTGTTTTTTTATTAAGTCATTATTTATTTATAATTATTTATTTGACGTTGCGCAACTAGTTAATTTTTAAAGGCGTATAAACGAATATTTATTTTAGAATCTTTAAAATGTAGAGAATTGTAAATATAAACGGTAAGAATGTAATATCTCGATCCTTGTTTGTAATAATGTGCGTTTTGGATAAATATACGACCCCTTCGAGGTCGAAAAACAACTTTTATTATTTTTACTATACCTGTTTGACCGTTTCGCGGTCAGGAGCTATCGGGACGACTTCAAAGAAGTCGAATATGTATAGCAGCATAAAGTCTCAAAGCGTGCCGCGACCTCGGAGAGGTCGTACCTTTTTGATTATTAAAGACTTACGCGCTTCTTTATCCATAACTCACGTGATAATATTAAAGATTCCTGCAAATTGTTTTTAC
>JBKBWT010000556.1:0-2228 GCA_046314415.1 Saprospiraceae bacterium | reverse complement strand
TTTCAACTCCTTAATTATCAAACACTTAATACAAAATCAACCGCCGGAGGTACGGAAACCGTAGAAGTGCTTAAAAGCTGGGATGCCCTCGGCGAAGAAATATTACAATCGTGTAATGGATTTTTGAACAGGGATAAAACAGCGCGGGATATTATTACATCCTTTACGGCTGCTAATGATACGCCGAAAGAAAAATTGCGCAAAATATTTAATTTTGTACAGGATAATTATGCCTGGAATGAATTCTGGAGCATTTACCCCAGCCGTCCGTTCAATGAATTTGAATCCAGCCGCAAGGGTAGCACCTCCGAGATTAATTTGTTATTAACCACTTTATTACGCGAAGCCGGTTGGGAAGCTGACCCCGTGCTGGTGAGTACCCGTTATCATGGCAAAGTGATACAGTCTTTCCCTTTATTAAGTCAGTTTAATAACCTGATTTGCAGGGCGATATCCGGTACTGATACTTTATTTCTGGATGCAGCGGCGCGGCGACACAAATATCCTTATTTTTTATTGGCTAAAGAAAATTTAAATTTTTATGGCTTTCTAATTAAAAAAAATAATTTTAATTGGATCAATATTACATCCTGGAAAGATTCGCGCTCGAATGCTTCGCTTAAAATTGATTTAGTAAATGGAACCGGTGAATGGAAATCCAGATTGGAAGGTTATACGGCGATGGACGAACGTTATAATTGGCAACGGCAAAAAGAAAAATACAGTTTGTTTGCCAAAGCGCCGGAACTAAGCGAGCAGGCAGTCCAACTAGGCGTGCCAATCGTAGAAGCTGCCGAAGAATTGGAAAAACCTTTTTTAGTAAGTTACACCTTTCCAGTTGAAAAACCGGATGCTACACTTTATTATATTTCTTTATCTGATTGGACGCGCTTTTCGGAAGTACCCTTTAAAATGCCGGAGCGCAGCTTTCCGGTTGAAATGGATTATCCATTTAGTGATAATTTGGTAGCTACTATTACCATACCGCCAGGGTATAGTATAGAAAGTTTACCGAAGGATGTAACGGTACAATTAAATATCGGGCGTGAAGCAGGCAGATTTACTTTTACTGCTAAAATACTTAATAATCAGGTAGTTATCACTTCCCGCATTTTTATGAAAGATGTAATATTTAACGCTGATCTTTACAAGTCTTTAAAATCATTTTATGAACAAATTCATAGTAAGTTTAATGAAGTGATTGTGCTCAAAAAGCAATGAATGGCTTGAATAGCCGTTTAATTTTATATAATAATCCCTAAAACACTTCGCGCATGAATTGGAAATGGCTACTTGGTTGCCTGGCTTGCTTGGGCTTTTATGCATCGCTCACGGCGCAGGTACACGTGGGCGTCAATGGTGGGGGCGGATTAGATAATCTGGTGAGCTTGCGGGCGTCTATTCCAATGGAAGTAGCATTTTCCAAAACCCTGAGCTTACAATCGGGCTTTACTTTTACGCAGCAACACACGCCTGCTCTGTTGTTTCGACTTGGCTATCAACGCGATTATCGGCGGGCAACCATTGGCTATCTGGGGGTGCCTTTGCTGGTCAAGGTGCGCTTCACCATGTCGCCGTTCAGTTTATATACATTCGCCGGTCCGCAATTGGATTATGGCGCTGCGCTGCATGTCACTTACATTGAAGATGGTTTACTGAATAGTGAAAAACTTGATTTTTCGCGTTGGCAAATTGCGCGTTGGAATGTGAGCGCCGTCGCCGGTGTCGGCATCGAAAAAATCATACATAATAATTGTAAAATACGTTTTGAACTCTTGTATTTATTGGGTTTAACCGATATTGACCGCCGTTCTTTCAGCTCCATTTATACCGAAGGCAAAGTATTTAATCTCGGTTTTATGATACCCTTATGATGTTTTGTAAATAACTTCTGCTTGCATGCTTTACCATTCTAAATGATTCACAATCAATTCTAAATAAAAAACAGGGCGCATCCCCGTTAGCCCCTTTATATCATATATTCAAAAAAACAGGTGTGATAGGGCTAACGGGGTCGGGCTATCCGCTCTTTCCGCCTGCTGCGGAACCGCTGCTATCCCTTGCGCGCTCCACTTTTCCAAATCAATCAACGTTGAATGTCAAATTTGAAATGAGAAATCGTAAATATAAAAAATCAAACAACTGTAAATCAATCCTTTTGCTAATGATCAGTACATCATTATCCATTAAAAATGTATAAAATCGTTTTGCACCAATCGCCATTTATT
>JBKBWT010000555.1:0-2242 GCA_046314415.1 Saprospiraceae bacterium | reverse complement strand
TTTTTGAAAAAAAATTTAAAAAAAGCGACTTTTTTCCAGGCAAAAGGGTAGGGTTCGATGCAGAATTTGAGCGATTTTTTTACTTTATTTTATTGAAAATCAGATAAATATATATTTTTTGTTCGAGCTAAAAAATCCAGTGATTTTTGAAAATGTACTTCTTTTCGGCAGATTCTGACCCGATATTTGTATCATCAAACGGAAAGAAACAGACAAGACAAAAACAGAAGATAGCAACTAACAAATTATAATCAAAAGACATCGGCTTACTAGCAACAGATTCTTAATCCCACGAAAAAACATTATAATCTCATGAAAGATTAACGGGGGATATCAAAGGATATCCTTTATTTTTGGTATGTAGATAGCCTCTCAAAGCTCATTTAGGAACCGGTTAGCCAATCTAACCGGTTTTTTTATTTCCTCTCAAAACTCACCTGCAATTTAAGGGTATTTTATGCCTAAATGCAAGTTTTTTCACATTAAATTTTTCAATCTATTGAAATTATTTGTCAATGAGCTGATTTATCAATGCTTAGCGCACCCTGAAACTTTTCGTTCTTCCACTTCAAACCTCCAAACTCAAAACTTTCGTAACTTTGCCATATGAAAAAGCATTTGATCGCACCTTCCGTTTTAGCGGCGGACTTTACGCGCCTGCGCGAAGAACTTACCCTGGTAAACGAGAGTGAAGCCGATTGGTTTCATTTGGATGTAATGGATGGACGATTTGTCCCCAATATTACATTTGGTATGTTTATCATTAAGGCAATCAAGCAGTTAGCACAAAAACCGCTGGATGTGCATCTCATGATTGTCGAACCGGAAAAATACATTGAACAATTTCGCGAAGCCGGGGCGGATGTTATTACGGTTCATTACGAGGCTTGTCCCCACTTGCATCGCACCGTTCAACAAATTAAAGAAACCGGTGCCAGGGCTGGTGTTGCCCTCAATCCCCACACTCCAGTAGAAGTACTGGAAGACCTCATCGAAGACCTTGATTTAGTGTTGATTATGTCGGTGAATCCTGGTTTTGGCGGTCAAAAATTTATTTATCGCACCTTAAACAAAATCCAGCGCCTCCGCGAAATGATTGTTATTCGTAATACACCCACTTTGATCGAGATAGATGGCGGCGTCGGTTTACAAAATGCCGAAAAAATCTTGCAGGCTGGTGCGGATGTGCTCGTGGCGGGCAGCAGCATTTTCAAAGCGGACAATCCGAAGGAAGTGATTACCAAAATGAAGGGGTTGAATGAAAGTTGGACGAAGTATGTGTGAGTGTATCGGCGAGCTTCAGTCGCCGCTCTTCCACTTTATGGAATTCTACTTGCTTTCCCGCAACACGATATTATTTTTGTCGTTTTTGAAAACGGAATAGCGGAGCCTCAACCCTTCCAACATTCCTTTATCCAATATTCCAATAGATAATATGAAGCACCTTTTTACATCCATTATTATATTGTTTATAATAATTCCTGTTTTTGCTCAGACCGACCGTACCGCCGTCATTACGGGCTTGGTACGCGACGCGGTGTCGGAAGCGCCGATTGAGTTTGTCACCATTTACATCAAGGATAAAAATGTGAATGCCGAAACGGCAACGAATGGTCGCTATCGCATTGAAGTGCCTGTAAATGAGGATTTTACGCTGGTTTTTACCCGCATTGGTTATAAAGAAGTGAGCACTCAGGTGGAAGCGATGCCGCCGCGCAGCAGCAAGCAGATTGATGTGGATATGCCGCCGACCGAGTCAGGGCTGGAGGTAACGGTGCGCGCCAGTAAAGTGGAGGAGTCGGGTATGATTCGCGAGGATTTGCAAGCTATGAAATTATTGCCGAGTACCACGGGTAACCTTGAGAGTATTCTGCCGTCGATTGCGCTGGGTACAAGTGGTGGTCAGGGTGGGGAATTGACTTCGCAATATAATGTGCGGGGCGGAAATTATGATGAAAACCTCGTGTATGTAAATGATTTTGAAATATATCGTCCACAATTAATACGTGCCGGGCAGCAAGAGGGCTTAACCTTTGCTAATATTGACCTCATCCGTGATTTGTCGTTTTCTTCCGGTGGTTTTGACGCTAAATATGGTGATAGATTATCATCCGTTTTGGATATTAAATATAAGCGTCCTGATTCGCTGGCAGGCTCGTTCAACGCCAGTTTTTTGGGCGGTTCGGCGCATATTGAGGGCAGTACCAAGTTGGGCAAGGATTCGTACCGGCGGTTTCGTTAT
>JBKBWT010000554.1:0-2445 GCA_046314415.1 Saprospiraceae bacterium | reverse complement strand
TTACTTTTCTCATGTTAAGAACTAATACCTCGACTTCCCAGCGTATCCAAAAAAATTTACTTTCACAAAATCTATAAAGCTTTGTCATTGGATGATTTTTGAACAACTCTCTTTGTTCTTGAAAGGCACTTGCAAAGGCTTCTATGAGATATTTTTCCTTCTCCGTTTTGTCCTCATCAGAATTTAAATGATAAGTAAGCGGTTTCCTCCCTCTGAGGTCAAAAGGAAGTTCTTCAATCTCACCATAAGCAGTATTATAAACTAATATTACATTATTCCAGCCTAAAAGAGCAGCTGCATAACCAAGTTCTACCAAAACGTTTGGATTGGGAGTTCTCCTGATTTGATTTTTGGAATTTTTAGCGCACCTTCTATTGATAAGTGTTATATCAGCCACAAATATTTGAGAAGCTTCTATTTTTGCAAAAACTGTAGACATAACATCAGGAGAAAATGAAATTCCCTTGGTGTCCATATCAATCCGTAGTTCTAAAGAAAAAGTATCATCAATGCTGAGTATTTCCTTAGCTTTTTCTAAACAATTTTCTATGAATATTCGATTTGTTGAATCAGGCAAGTCACTTTGCCATGAATAGAAAATATTTACTTGCATTTAAATTTATAGTAGTTAAGATTTAAAATAACAAAATAACAAACAACAACATACGCCTACTTCTTTACATCTATGTGTAATAACTCCTTAGGATAACATAAATAATATTTGGTTACAATTTTGGATTGGATGCCAAAATCGGCGTTGGCGGACATGGGCAGCACCGAGCCGTCTTTGTGCAGGATTTTGATTTCGTCTTTCAGGGTGGTGTAGGCGCTGTTGGTTTCTTTGCCCTGGAAGACCAGGTACGGCAGCAATGCGGAAGGGAAAGCGCCCCATTTTTCCGCTTTGCAGCGAATGTCGTGTACATAGGCAGGATCAAACGGCTCATTGCGCAGCTCCACTTTGAACAAACGTCGATTCAGCAAGCTATTGGCAAAATAGGCGAGCAGTTGATCTTCGGCATGCGACCAGCTTTTCAGGGCGCTCACAATGTCGTTGTCGTCGAGCGTGGCAAAGCGGTCGAGGAGTTCGTCGCGCTTATTTTTAAAATCCTGCGCAGATAAATCATATTGTAAAAAAAACAATAGATTCTTGGGCGCTTCTAATTGAATGCCTTGTGCAATAAGGGCTTTCGCGCGTTTGAGGGTTTGCACCAGCATTTGCTCGGCAGCAAGCACGGTTTTATGCAAATAAACTTGCCAATACATTAAACGCCTGGCAATCAGGAACTTTTCAACAGAATAAATGCCTTTTTCTTCGACTACGAGTTCGCCGTCTCTCACATCCAGCATTTTTATAATGCGATCATAACCGATCACGCCTTCATGTACGCCGGTGAAGAAGCTGTCGCGATTGAGGTAATCCATGCGATCCATATCGAGCTGCCCCGAAACCAATTGGTGCAGGAATTTTTTCGGGTGCTCATCCAAAAAAATTTGCATGGCGGTATCCAACTTGTTATTAAAAATTTCGTTCAATCGTTGCATGAAGAGTACCGATAGGTCTTCGTGGTGGACATTGATGAGGGTGTGTTCCAGGGTATGCGAGAAAGGTCCGTGCCCAATGTCGTGCAGCAGCACCGCAATCTGGAGTGCTTCGGCTTCCTGGGGCGATATAGCCACGCCTTTACTGCAAAGTACATCAATCGCTTGCATTGTCAGGTGCAGCGCACCCAATGCATGATGGAAGCGCGTATGCAAAGCACCGGGATAGACGTAGTGGGTGAGACTCGTTTGCTTGATGCGGCGAAGTCTTTGAAAATAAGGATGTTCGACCAAATCAAAGATGATACCGTAAGGAATATTTACAAAACCGTAAACCGGGTCGTTGAGAATTTTATTTTTATTTATCATTGATAATTGTCTATTTACCATTGACGATTTGTCAAACAGGTAACAAGATTTTGTAAGAAAAGTATCAATGCAGATAGGATTTTTCTATTTTACCGATGTTGTATTTAAAAACAATATTTAAGAAAGATTATTGGTTATTCGGTAGTGGTTCTAAGATGCTACAACAAATCACCAATAACAGTTAACAATCATTACATGGACAAAATAAAGATACTCTGGGCAGACGACGAAATCGACCTTTTAAAACCCCAATTGATGTTCCTCGAAAAACGGGGCTACGAAGTGCTGACGGTGAGCAACGGCTACGACGCGCTGGAGGAGTGCGAGGAAAACAATGATATTGACGTGGTATTTCTGGATGAAAGTATGCCGGGTATCACAGGGCTGGAAACGCTGGCAAAAATCAAAGAAAGTAATCCGCTGATGCCCGTGGTAATGATCACGAAAAATGAGGCGGAGCACATCATGGAGGACGCGCTGGGCTCACAGATTTCCGATTATTTAATCAAGCCGGTTAATCCGAATCAGATTTTGCTG
>JBKBWT010000553.1:0-2465 GCA_046314415.1 Saprospiraceae bacterium | reverse complement strand
CATTGCCGTAGGGCATCACGATAATCATGGGTTTGGCTTTGCCTTGTGCGATGAGGTTGTCGGCAATCAAATTGGCGCGACCGACCTTCGTCCAGGTTTCTTCCGTATCCGAGCCGCCGTGAATCAAGTACAACACGGGATATTTGGTCTTGCCATTCGCATTAAAACCGGGCGGTGTGTAAATGAGTAAAGGGCGCGTCGTGCCCAGCGTAGCGGATTTGTAATACCGGTAACTGACTTTGCCGTGGGGCACATTTTGCAAAGCATGAATCAAAGGCTTATCGCCGGGCACATCGACAATACTTCGCTTAAAGCGTTCATTAGCAAAAATATACGTATTATTCGGATCAGCTACTTGTACGCTATCCACCCAAAAACTATACGGGTAAATATCGGGTTTAACGGGCGGAACGGTCACGCTCCAAATGCCAGAAGTATCTTTGGTCAGAGCCACGGGTGCCGACAAAAACTCGCCGCTCAGCGTCACCGATTTGGCATTGCGCGAAAAATACCGAAAGGTAATGCTGTGGTCGGGATGCACATCAGGCGAACTGATGGCGGGCGGACGTTGCGCGACCAGCGTAATTGCTGATATGATAATAATATAAGTGGTATATATAATACGTTTCATGTTTTAGACATTAATAAGTTATTTACGTTTACCAAATTTTTAAAGTTTAATAAACTCATAATCATTTATTTAAACAATAACGGCGCAGTTACTGCCAGGTACTTCTTTACATTCATCCAGGTATGCCCACCATCGTTGACCCAGCTTTTAAAATTGATATTTTTAGCTTTCAGGTAATCCATAAATTCCACGGTTCCTTGGTACAGGAAATCCTCATCGCCCACGCTTACCCACAGCAATTTCAATTGTTTATTCGTGTTATCAGGATTTTCTGCAATATGTTTGTAAGTCGTATTCATTTCGGCGGGTGCCAGATAAGCGCTGTAGCAGCAAATCCAGGCAAATTTGTCCATATTGCCAAAAGCCGTTCTCAACGTCTGACCGCCACCACGTGAAAACCCGCCAATGGCGCGGCTTTCCCGATTTGCAATCGCTCGATAATTTTTTTCTATATAAGGAATGATATTTTTTATTATATCATCTTCAAATTGCTTTGCGCGATTGACGGCATCGGCGCTTTCCCGTCCAAAAGGGTCGGCAGGCTTGGGTTTGCCGGTTTGCTCGGCGATTCTGGCAGCAGGATTTCCGTAAGGCATCACGATAATCATGGGTTGGGCTTTGCCTTCGGCAATGAGATTGTCGAGAATCAAATTGGTGCGCCCCACTTTAAAATAGGTTTCTTCGGTGTCGGTCGTACCGCTGATTAGATAAAAAACCGGATATTTTTTAGAAGGATTTTGGTCATAACCCGGCGGCGTATAAACCACCAAAGAGCCGGTACTTCCTTCCAATGATGGATAATACTCATACGTAACGGTGCCGTGCGGGACGTCTTTCATCGCATGAATCAAAGGCGTATCACCAGGAATATCCACGATACTTCCTTTAAAACGCTCGTTCGGAAAATAATCTTCATTGGCAGGATCCATCACGGTGCCGCCGTCCACCTGAAAACTATAAGGATACATATCGGGCGCTACCGGACCCACCGTTACACTCCAAATGCCCTGCGCGTCTTTGGTCATAGCGACCGGCGCTTTTTCAAATTGAGCACTCAGTTTGACCTCTTTAGCGGAAGGTGCTAAATAGCGAAACGTAACCGTTTTATCCGAATGAACCTGCGGAGAAATGACGAAAGGACCGCGCGGCGGCTGGCTCATGGCTAAGTTGGAAATGCAAAGCATGATCCAAAATAATGATAGGAATGTAATGTTTTTATTAAACATATTTCTCTATTTAAATAATTTTTGAGCAATAGTAGTCAGATACAGCTTACAATTCATCCAGGTGTGTCCCCCATCCGAAATGAACGTTTCGTGTTTAATTTTCTTTTCATCCAATACTTTCAAGTAATCTGAAATGACCGGGTACAAACCATCCTCTTTGCCCACGCCAATCCAGAATAATTTCAAGCGTTGATTGGTCTTTTCCGGATTTTCAAATGCAACGGCGTTATTGCGATCAAATTCATTTTTCAACATGCCCGGCGCAAAGCCACAAACCCAACTGAACAGTTCAGGATTATTCAAACCAAGATATAATGTTTCGCCGCCACCGCCGGAAAATCCAGCAATAGCGCGGCTATCCTTATCTTTTTTAACCCGATAATTCTGTTCAATAAAAGGCAAGAGATGATTCAAAAAGTCCTTTTTAAATTCCTGCAAGTTTTCCCAATTTCGCAGGCTGCCGGAGGATTTACTTATCACAGGATAAGCTCTGCCATAAGGCATTACAATAATCATAGGCTTGGCTTTGCCTTGTGCAATGAGATTGTCGAGAATGATATTGGCTCTGCCTACTTTGGTCCAGGTTTCCTCGGTATCGGTGGTGCCAT
>JBKBWT010000552.1:0-2478 GCA_046314415.1 Saprospiraceae bacterium | reverse complement strand
ATTACATCCTTCTTTTTTAATAAATTTTTGAATTCATCTTTGGCTTCGTGGGCTTTTAAATTCGTTAGAATATCAATGAGGGTAATTTGTACCTCCGGGCTTTGTTCTATTTTCAATGCCTGCGTCAGGGCTTTAATCACTTCCGGCTGCCGGGCAAATTGCGCCAGACCTTCCGCCGCTTTCATTCTAACATTCACATTATCATCGTGTTGTAAGGTGTGAATCAATGCTTCAATAACTTGCGGATCTGCTACTTCCTGCTCGACGGCGGTGTTCACGGCTTTAATGCGCTGACTGGCGGATGCTTCGCGTAACATATTCAAAACCAGCGTGGTATTCGCATTTTGAATTTCGGAAACCAGGGCGTCAATCTGTTGTTGCTGTTGCATATTTTTGTACCAAAGGGTACCAAATCCCAACCCAATTGCCAATAGAATGACCGCTGCTGCCGCATAACGCTGAATTTTATAAGATATAATAATTCGGCGTTTATTATTATTTGAATGTAATGTTTTTAAAATCGGACCTGGTTCGGCTTCCAGCATTTTATAAAAATTCCGGTACAAATTAGCACTGGGTTGCTCCATAGGTACCTCGTCCATTCTTTGCAAAAGGATTTCTAATTCTCGCAATTCGCGTTGTAAATCAGGCGATTGTATTAATTGCTCTTCCAGGGCTTCGACCTCCGCTTTTGGCAGTGTACCTTCCAGATATTCTATCAATTGGTTATGAATATTTGTTTTCATTTTTTTACTTTTTGCGCTAAACCTTATAAAACTTTATAAGATTCTACTCAACGATTTTCTAATTTAAAATACAATTCCCGCAATTGTTTGATGGCGCGATGCGCTTTTACCTTGGCATTGGATTCCGTGCAGCCAAGTATTTCGGCTACTTCACTGTATTTCAGATTCTGAAATCGCGTCAATATCAAAATTTCACGTTGATCCTCAGGGAGTTGCGCCATTGCCTGGTGTAAGGCTGCTACATTTTCGGCTGCTTCCATTTGTTGAGAAATCGGCTCATCTACTCCTGCCAAGGCTTCCGCACCGGTAAAATCTGAAATGGGCAAACGATTTTTCTTGTAAAAATCCGCACTTACATTCCGGGCAATTTGAAAAATCCAGGCTTGAAAAGCCGTTTGATTGCGATACGATTGCCGATATTTCAAGAGCCGCTCAAACACAGTTTGGGTCAAATCCTCACTTACCGCTCGCTCGTAGCCGAGGCGCAGAAAAAAATTGTACAAACGCACATGATAGCGTTCAAACAACTGACTGGCGCCATCGAGATTACCCTCGATCAGGCGCAGCATCCATTCCTCGTCGCTTACAGTAGGTGTTCGGTGCATCAACATCGTCAAATATGAAATTTGAAATGTGAAATATGAAATGCGAAAAGTGAAATTGACAGTTTATACTATTGTACGTTTTTCAAATCTCAAATCTCAAATTTCTCATTTTTGAATAGGGTTACTGGCGTTTGGTAAGATGGTTACAAAATATAGAAAAAAAATTTGCAACAGGAAGAAATTCGGTCAAAAAAAATTTTTGAGCATCATTGGAAAATACCAAAAAACATATATGTTTGTGTTAAGAATTAGAAAATATCCGTATGCGTTTTGTTATAAACCATGCACCCCATTTCTCCCAAAGCGAAGCACTTTTATTATGTTGTTTACATAATGTTATTTACTATTCTCGAATAATTATATTCTTATTACATTACCATATCAGTCCCAATAAGCTCAATCGTAAACACTCGCTTCAGCCCAGATTAAAGTAGGTGTAACAGGTCGGATAGGCGATTATATATATCATGATAAGTTGATAACAGATCATGGATTTCACATTATTGGTAAAAAATAAGCGAGCTAGAATCTGGATTATAACTATTTTATTATTAATTATAATAATAACAATTGGTTATTGTACTTTCTTTAGTGGTAAAATCGGAAAAGGCGCCAGTATTATTCCCAATGATGTGACGGCGGTGGTGAGCGTTGCCATTCCGCGTATTGCGACACAACTCAATTTCGATAAAATTCAGCGATCGGAGCAATACCAAGCCAGTATTGCCCAGGCAGTTGCGCAAAATCCGGTTTTTGCAGAAATCATGCGCAATCCGCGTCAAGCCGGTATTAATTATTTTGAATCCTTTTTTATCGTTTATACCAGAAATCCTGTCAATATTACCGAAGATTTCACCGCTATTATTTTCAGTCTGTCGAATGCGAATGCATTTGAAAAAGTAGTCAATAAAGCGACACTGGAAACCAAAAATAACAATGGCAATTTTACTTCGGTACATATCGACCGCCTGACAACGGTAGGTTGGAATCGGCAATTTGCTATTTTCGGCGCTTCAGATGTGGTGTTGGATTTGGATGCCAATCTGCGGAAATTCTTTGCTACACCAGCGAATCGTTCGGTGGCAAAGGAGCCTAGTTTTGCCCAAGCCATGCGGCGGCGCGGGGAA
>JBKBWT010000551.1:0-2493 GCA_046314415.1 Saprospiraceae bacterium | reverse complement strand
ATTCTTATTTCAAAAGTTACATCCTTATCTGATATTTTCTTATTTACCAATAGTCTCCGGATATGGGTCTTTTTACGCTTGTTTATTATATCGGAAAGCAATTTTTAAATAATTTTATTATAATATAGAAAAGTCTTAAATTTTAATTCCCGCTGTATATCAATTACATACAGCGGGAATATAACTAAGTATAAATTTTATTACATTGGCAATAATTTTAATTCAGCGCCTTGCCCTCCTCCAGTCTTTTAATCATGCCTTCCAGTACATTCTTATTATAATTATCCGGTGCTTGCGGCAACGCGGTTTTAAAATATTCCAATGCTTTTTTGTTATCTCCTGAGGCAGCCGAAGCTCTGCCCATCCCCACATTGGTTGTGAAAGTATTCGGATATTTTTGATAATTGCCTTTGAAAACTTTAATGGCTTCTTCTACTTCATTGGCA
Organism: Saprospiraceae bacterium; assembly: GCA_046314415.1. GTDB lineage: Bacteria > Bacteroidota > Bacteroidia > Chitinophagales > Saprospiraceae > JADJNW01. The sequence continues at coordinate 2,047 of JBKBWT010000551.1, read as the reverse complement.
TTCAGCAACATACGGGCATAACCGTGTACTTCTTGCATCGTGCCGGTAGGCAGCGCTTCTGCCATGATTTTTTTGGCTTCGTCGCCACGGTTCAAGCGGAACAAAACAGCAGCTTTGGTGCTAAGGGTTTGGAAATTTTTGACGCCCATGATGCGCAAATTAATGGCGCGATCCATCCACGCAAGAGCTTGCTCCAATTCGATATTATGCTGGAGACAGTAATTGGTTGCCGTGATTAAATCATTGTAATTACGGGTAGATTTGAAATATTTGCGAAATTCATCCATTTGAATTTTATGAATATCAACCTCCACCGTAAAAGGAATCATGCGCTTTTCCCAAGACATAGCAATCGTCGCACTGTTATCGGTTTGATCAACAAACTCGTATTTGAGCCATTCTACGCTGGTCGGCAACGTTTGATTTTGAACAGTCACGCGCAAAGCATCCGCCTCCGGTTCATAATAAAAACTACCCCAGGAAGTCGAATTTTTGGAAAAAATGAGCGTGCTTTCGGTTTCGCCCAGCATAATAAAAAAGCCGTACGTGCCTGCCGGTAAATCCTTTCCTGCAATTTTGACCGGATGCGAGAAACTCATGGTCGTATTTTCGTTGGCACCAGCGCGCCAGGGCACGGCATAACTCGTACCGTGTCCCAAATCCACCAAGCCATAATGGGCAACGGGGGTATTCCAGATTTTACCTTCTCTGCCCTTGACACCGGGACGATTGTATTTGATTTCGATTTTCACCAGCCCAATCTGTTCGCTCACTGAGGCACGCTTATTGCCTCCATCGGGTTGAAGCGGAATCCGATCCAATTGGGCGAATGCCCCCACTTGTAAGCACATCATAAGTGCCCCAATAATGATATTTTTTTTTCATAGCTTTAATAATTTGACAATTTGAATAAAGGTTTTATTACATTTACATTAATTTCATCAACTTATTTAGTAAATATACCGAATAACTTGAATAAATTAAGTTACTCGGTACACTTCAAGCTTTTAATTATTAATTTTTTTCATTCTTCCCCTATTTCATTCCTTCATTATTTATTCTTTCATTATTCATTCTTTCATTATTCATTCTTCAAACTCTCCACCGGATTTGCCACCGCCGCCTTAATCGCCTGCAAACTCACGGTTACCATTGCCACCAGCACCGCTAGCAGCAGCCCCACCGCGAATACCCACCATTGAATACTGATGCGATACGAAAAATCCGCCAGCCAGCTATTCATTGTCCACCAGGCAAGGGGCGTAGCCACTACCGCCGCAATCACTACCAGCAACAAAAAGTCTTTTGACAAGAGCGTTACAATATCAAATACATTTGCACCCAGCACTTTACGTATTCCAATTTCTTTCACGCGTCGCTCCGCCGCGAAAGTCACTAGCCCCAGCAAGCCCATGCAAGCGATCAAAATTGCCAAGCCGGTGAAAATTGCCAGCAAAGTCATCAGCTTTTGCTCATTTTTGTAAAAATTATCTAAGCTCGCGTCAACAAATTGATAATCAAATGGATAGCCGGTATTGAAACTTTTCCAGGTAGATTCCAATTGAGCGATGGTTTTTGACAATTCGCCCGGCTGCACGCGCAGCGCCACTTTCCAGTAAGCCGACGGCTCTATGACCAGCACGGCATTTTCCACCTTTTCGTGCAGACTGCCATAGTGAAAATCCTTTACCACCCCGACAATCGTACCCTTGCGAACGGGCTGCGTGGTGTCCGCCGGTGCCCAATCATCCCACTCAAGTGGCTGACCCACAGCGGCTTCGGGCGAAGCAAAGCCGAAATTTTTAGCCGCCGTTTCATTGATTATAAAACTATTGGTGGCATCGGTTGGAAAATCGCGGGAGAAATTGCGTCCGGCAATGACGTCCATTTTTAGAGTTGGAACGTAGTCGTGATCCACTGCAAACAGCCGGATACTCATGCTTTGGTTGTCCATATTGGGCACTCGGATGCCTTCCCCGGCATAAGCATCACCGGGCAATCCGTAAAATGCGGTAGCCGACTCTACCTTTGGATTTTGCAGAAAAGC
>JBKBWT010000550.1:0-2515 GCA_046314415.1 Saprospiraceae bacterium | reverse complement strand
TCGCTCGCCATTGTCGATCCTCTTTTATAGCTTTATAATGTAGGCTCATGCTCCTTTTTTTACCCCAAATTTAATCAACTTTGATTTTCAACTATTTACATGGACGCAACTCTATTGAATATTTAAGAAAAATCATTTATTTTTTATGAATAGAATAGAAAAGGGATTGTGTCACCTAAAAAATACTTTAAAATATTATGAGTCGTTCAATTAATAAGTGATGGTACTTTGATATAAAATATAAATCATGATTAACCTTTTTGACAATGCCAATGGTAATCCGCTCTTCCGCCAGCTAAAAGTTTCTAATACGCTTTTTACCGAATACCGTTGTTTGGAAGAAGCCTCGGTATTTAAAATCTGGTCGCATGTAAATTATTTCGTTTATGTTTTTACCGGTAAAAAGAAATGGCAGAGTCAGCAGGCGGATTATATGGTTTATCCGGGTGAAGCCATCTTTGTAAAAAAAGGCGCCAATATTATCCATAAATTCTTTGAGACACAGTTTTGCGCGCTGATCATTTTTGTGCCCGATGATTTTATTAAAAATCTGATTCAACATCATGCAGATGACATTCCCAAAACCAGCATTAAAGCGTCTGATTCGGTCATTCCTTTACATTTGGACGATAGTTTGAATGCTTATTTTCAGTCGCTTTATACGTATTTTTTAAAAGAACAACATCCTGCTCCCAACTTATTGGAAATCAAGTTTAAAGAACTGATTCTCAACTTGGCTTCTACACCAGAAAACGCTGATCTGTGTGATTATTTTAAATCGCTTTGTAAAGAAACCAAAGCTTCTTTATCTGCTATCATGGAATCTAATTTTACCTATAATCTGAGCCTCGAAGCATTTGCCCGCCTGAGCTATCGCAGTTTAGCCTCTTTTAAACGCGACTTCAAAGATTGTTATCAAACGACGCCGGGTAAGTGGCTGATACAAAAGCGATTAGAACACGCAAAAAAATTACTGTCTTTTAGTGATAAAAGTATCAACGACATCGCTTTTGAGAGCGGTTTTGAAAATACGTCTCATTTTATTAAAAAATTCAAAGAAACATTTAATATAACCCCCTTACAGTATCAAAAGTCAAGTCCAGTTATTCCAAGTTGAACCGCACAGCACATTTTTTTGACTTCTCAGCAAATTCCCGCTTGCCCTTTGCCTGTAACTTTGCAGCTCAATATCCAATAATTCACTGCTTTAAACCAAAAACCATGGAAAATGTAATCGAAAAAAACTGGACGCAACTGGCGAAAACCATTAGTAAAGACTTTGCCAAAAGAGCCGAGGTACATGATCAGCACGACACCTTTGTAAGCGAAAATTACATGACCCTAAAGGAGAACGGCTTCTTATCTGCCATGATCCCGCTTGAATTCGGCGGGGCGGGCATTTCTCATGCCGAAATGTGCCACATTATACGCGTGATAGCACAATCTTGTGGCGCTACGGCGCTGGCGCTTTCCATGCATCAACACCTGCTGGCGGCTACGATTTGGCGCGCCAGACAAGGCAAAGGTGGCGAGGAAACGCTGCTGAAAGTGGCGAAAAACAATCTGGTGCTGGTTAGTACAGGTGCAGGCGACTGGCTCGAATCTACCGGTAATATGGAAAAAGTGGAAGGTGGCTACCTCGTCACCGCGCAAAAAAATTTTGCAAGTCAATCTCCCGTAGGCGATGTGTTGGTCACAAGTGCACGTTATCAACACCCGGAACAAGGCTGGCAGGTATTGCATTTTCCGGTATCCTTTCAGGCAAAAGGCTTGACTGTGTTGGATAATTGGTACACGATGGGCATGCGCGGCACAGGTTCGCACACGGTGCAACTGGATGAAGTATTTGTCTCCGATGCTGCCATCATCTTACAACGTCCCGCCGGGCAGTATCATGCCGTTTGGAACACGGTGTTGGTCGTCGCCATGCCGCTCATCATGTCGGCGTATGTGGGCATTGCCGAGAAAGCTGCCCAAATTGCCCTGGAAAAAGTAAGAAACAAAGGGTCTAAAGACGCCCTTATTACATCCATAATCGGCGAAATGAATAATGAATTGACCTTGGCGCAAGTCATGCTGAAAGATATGATAGCCATTTGTAATAATTTTGATTTTGCCGCCACCGATGATAATGGACACGCCATCTTAAGCCGCAAAACGCTGGTCGCCAATGCTTGCAAAAAGGTAGTCGAAAAAGCGATGGAAACCATTGGCGGACAAAGCCTTTTCCGCAATCAGGGTATCGAGCGTCTCTTCCGAGATGTACAAGGCGCACCGTTTCATCCGCTGCCCGAAAAACCCCAATGGCAGCTCACCGGCGCATTTTTACTGGAAAGTAATTATTTATTCAAAAGCAATTAAATAGCATTTTAAAGCAATCATCCAACCGAGGGAAGCGTCTTGCAGCCAATGGCAGTGAGGCGCTTTTATTAATAACTGAGATTACGCAGGTAAAAAATTAGGAAAAAAAAGTTCTTTGACAGTTACGACCTTTGGAGGATGAAATTTCCAGCTA
>JBKBWT010000549.1:0-2576 GCA_046314415.1 Saprospiraceae bacterium | reverse complement strand
GGAATATGCGAAGAAGCTGATTAATCAGGGGATGATACAGGGGGTGTCATTATTAATGCGGGTTTTTAAATCCGAAAACGAATCGGATTTTAGAGAAATTCATGTTCCGATTCATTATGCTGACGATAAAGATCGTTTGTATTTGGATCAATTTGAAGCATTAAAAGCAAGTGATTCTCGTTTCTTTGATATAAATATTATATCAGAAGCCACTCCATTACCAAATAATGTAATGGCTATAACAGATGAGGAAGGTAAATATTACATTCCGTTACATCCTGTTGTCGAAAAAATGTCCAAATCTAAATATAATGTCGTTAATCCTGACGATATTATTGACAAATACGGCGCGGATTGCTTCCGCATGTACGAAATGTTTTTAGGACCGATTGAAGTGGCGAAGCCCTGGAATACATCGGGTATTGATGGGGTGTTCCGCTTTTTGCGCAAATTCTGGGGCTTGTTTATTGATAATGCAGGTAATTTTAACGTCAGTAGCGAGGCACCGACTAAACAAGAATTGAAAGTATTACACACGGCGATTAAAAAAGTAAATGAAGATGTAGAGCGATTCTCGTTTAATACTTGTGTAAGTGCCTTTATGGTAGCCACTAATGAATTAAAAGATTTAAAATGTAATAAACGGGCTATTTTAGAACCTTTAGTAATTTTGATCGCGCCGTTTGCGCCGCACCTGGCGGAAGAGTTGTGGCATCGCCTGGGCAAGGAGGGCAGCATTCATAAAGAAGGGGTTTATCCGGTGCATAATGAGGAATATTTAGTCGAGGATGAAATCAATTATCCGGTGAGCATCAATGGCAAACTGCGCACGACCGTGAAATTTCCCGCAACGGCGACCAAAGAGCAACTGGAAAAAGCCGCACTGGAACTCGACGCCATCCAGAAATGGCTGGAAGGGCAACATGTAAAGAAAGTCATCGTCGTGCCCGGTCGCATGATAAATGTGGTGGTGGGATGATGTAATAATGAATAATGCATAGTGCATAATGAATGAAAGGGTGAGCATTTGTCTAAATGTTTGCCCTTTATTTTTTGTAAGATTTGTAGTCGGAAAGTACCGTAAAAATGAATAATTTTGAATGAGATAATTAAAGGTTATGACCAAAATACTAAATATTCATCTCGAAGAGCTAAATAGCCAATTGATTCAATCGCTCCAACAGGAATTTGGCAAAGACGCTGAAGTAGAGCTGCGCCTGCGCGATGCGACCCCTGCCGATTCATTTTTATCGGAAGCTGATTTTTGGCAAATTATTAATAAAATAGATTGGTCACAGAAAACTACAGAAACGCAGTTACAATCGGCGGTGCAAGCATTGGCACAAATGCCCGTCACTAGTATTTACTTATTTGCGGATAAGCTCTCTGAAAAATTATATCAGCTGGATACGCGTGCGCATGGTGATGCTTATGTAGTCAATGAGGACGATGATTATTTATCGGTGGATGATTTTTTATATGTGCGCTGCGCCATAGTTGCCGAAGGACAGCAATATTATGAAAATATATTACAACACCCTGCGGAATTAAATAATGAAATCAGCTTTGAGCCGCTCCTTCATTTAGCGGATGATGCGTATAAATTAAAAACAGGTAAAGAAATGAATTATATACCTGCGTATAATTATGAAACGTATAGTAATAAAGAAGCCTGGCAGTAACAATGGCGCATAAAAACTCCAACCAGAATCAAGACCCACACCACCCGTACGAAATTGTTGATAAACTCAATGATGATACTTTCAAATATGGCATCAGCTGCGAGTCAATTGGAGAAGATGGCATGTCCGACCGAATGCGCAAACAGGTGTGATGAATGGCTGCGCTTCTTTGCAAGAATTTTGATATATGATATTCCCAGTAAAAAAGCAGCGCGGCGATTGGAACGCGAGCATATTGAAAATTATGAAAAAGAGCATGGAAGGAAACCGAGGGGGGGAATGTGAGGTATTGATTTGAATAAATTGAAAAAAACTTTATCAAATATGCTATGAATCTAGAATTAAGAAGCCAGATATTGGCAAATGCATTAATTATTGAAGGTGAATTAAAGGAAATTATTAAAATCCTTTTAAATGTAGATAGAATAGATTCTAAGTCTTTAGGTTATAGGCAAAGTGCTTTAAGTGCACAAACAAAAGTTGATTTATTATTTGATATTGATGAAATCAGCAAAGATGAATACAATAGTTTTAAGTTATTCTTTGAAATAAGAAACCAGTTTATACATAACTTAGATTCTGAATCTTTTGAAATTGTTTTGAATAGGATTGATGGGAAAAACAGATTGTTAAAATATTCTAATAATGATTTTTCTAATAGCGAAGAACAATATTTTCTATGTTTTCAGGAGCTTGCTTTGTATATATTGAAATGTTTAGAGAAAACCAAAAATACGATAATTAAGAAGAGAATTGAATTTTTAGATAATAAAATTAGAGTTGCGTCCATGTAAATAGTTGAAAATCAAAGTTGATTAAATTTGGGGTTAAAAAAGGAGCATGAGCCTAAATTATAAAGCCATAAAAGAGGATCGACAATGGCGAGCGACCATT
>JBKBWT010000548.1:0-2584 GCA_046314415.1 Saprospiraceae bacterium | reverse complement strand
ATTCTCTTTCCTAAACCCTCTTAAGCAACCACATGGAGGGTTTGGGAAAGGGAATGCGAATTGTAAGATATTGTCACTTCCTAAATCAACCAAATTGTAAGATCATATTCTGGCTATTACATGTTATTCAAATCGGAAATTCAATGGTAAATACTGCGCCATTGCCAGGTGTACTTGTAACTTTGATACTGCCTTGATGAAAATCTACAATTTCTTTGACAATGTAGAGCCCTAGTCCCATCCCTTTGATTTTGCCGGTATTATCCGCACGCTTAAATTTATTAAATATTCTTTCTAAATCCTTGGATTCAATTCCTACCCCATAATCCTTAACACGCAATATAATTTTATCTGTTTTGCTTTCTAATTCTACCTCGACTCGATCTTTTCCCGGTGAATACTTAATGGCATTGTGCAGCAGGTTGGTAAGCACCTGTTCAATGCGACCGTAATCGCCTTCCATAATTTTATTCGTTGCTCCTTGCAACACAATACGGTGCTGGGGATAGGAAATTTGCATGTTTTCAACAGTATCTGCTACCAGTGTATCGAAATCAAATGCTTGGACCTGAAACGTTAAATTACCCTGCTGAACTTTAGAAAAATCAAGAAAATCACTGATCAAACCGCGCATTTTTAGTGCGCTGTCGTAGCTTTTTTGCAAAAAACTGGAGACCATTTCTGTATTATCGGGGGCTTTGAGCATCAAACTGAGATAACCAACCAAACTGGTAAGTGGTGTGCGTAATTCGTGTCCGGCAATGCGCATGAAAGCATCTTTTTGCTCTTCCACGAGCTTCCGTTCGGTAATGTCGAGCACGGTTCCAATAAAGCGATAGGGCTTTCCGGCTTCATCGAAAAATGCTTTGCCTTTGGCGCGAATCCAACGGAGTCTTTGATCTTCCAAACCAATGGAACGGAATTCCAGATCAAAAATGCCATTGTTCTCGCCTTTTAACGCCGCTTGTACTGCAAGATCGGTATAATTTCGATCTTCTGGATGTAAACGCTGCAAAAAGATTTCATAATTTACTACTGAAATGTGCGACGATCCAAACAACTCTTTGGTGCGCTTGTCCCAGATCAATTCACCGGAAATGATATCGTAATCCCAGGTGCCCAACTCTGCCGAAGTTGTGGCAATTCTTAACCGTTCTTCGCTATCCCGTAAGGCTTCTTCGGCAAGCCGGCGGGTGGTAATATTGAGATGGGAAATGACCGCACCACCTTCTCCGTAGGTCAGCGGAGCTACGTTCAATAAAAACCAGCGTTTGACATTGGGTGCATGACAAGGATATTCTACGGAAAAGAACTCGCGCTTGCCTTGCAGCACATCCCGGATGCCTTCGTAGATAAACATTGCCTCAGGGTCAGTAGGGATATGACAGATATTCAGATAATTAGCGCCTACGCCTACGCCGCGCAGGGTCCAGTCGGCACCATTATTGATGGCAAAACGTTGCCAGGCACGATTAACAGCGGTGATAATACCATTTTTATCCACTACTGCCAGGTGCTCTGCCAGCGAATCCAACACATTCTGATTGAACTCAGAACTTTGGTGAAGGGCTTCCTCGGCAAGTTTTCGTTGGGTAATGTCATTGAACAAGATACCTACTTTGCGGCTGTCGGCTCTGCCTACGCGATAGGCATATACATCAAACCAGCGATTCATCGCAACAGAGCCATTTAAAAATCGCACCGATTCACCTGTCAATGCCACTTTACCATAAATTTCAAACCAATGCGATTCCAGATTTGGTACCAGGGTTTTTGCGGTTTTTCCGAGTGCCTGCGCAAGTCCGGTTTGGCGTTCAAACGTAGGATTGATTTCCAGAAAACGATAATCCATCGGTTGTTCTTGGTCATCCAGAATGATTTCTACGACGCAGAACCCTTCATCCATTGATTCAAACAAGGTGCGGTAACGCTCTTCACTTTCTTCTACTTTTTTGCGGGCGCGTACCAGTTCGGTCACCTCGTTTGCTACCGCCATTACGCCACTGATGCTGCCGTCGGGTTCCCGCAGGGGTTGGTACACAAAATTGAAATAGGCTGTTTCCGCCTGACCAAAGCGATTCAAAATCACCGGAAATTCACTACCGTGATAAGGCTCGCCAGTCGTTACCACTTTATCCAATAATTCCTTGATGTGTTGTGTTTGTAGCTCCGGCAGCACTTCCAGCAAGGGTTTTCCGAGAAGTTGATCGGTCGATTTGCCTACAAGTTGCTCATAATCCTCATTGATAATTTCAAAAATATAATCCGGTCCCCGTAAAATGGAGATGCCCACCGGCGCTTGCATGATCATGCTGTGCAACTGCTGCTCACTTTCGGCTATCTGCTTTTGGGCAATGGCTTGCGGCGTTACCGCATCCGCTGATTCATTCTGCTGCTGTGCTTCTTCTAAAGCGCGTACATTGGCTAAAGTAGCGGCAATATGCCTGGCAATTGTTTTTATAAAATATTAGACTTGCGTCAAATTGATTATCAGCATATTAAAAAATTCCAAAGACCGGCACAAATACCCAATATCATATCCATATCATATTGGCGCTTCATTCTGATTTGGTTGTAAATAATC
>JBKBWT010000547.1:0-2626 GCA_046314415.1 Saprospiraceae bacterium | reverse complement strand
TAACGTACACGAGGTACGTTACCCGATGTGTCGTATGTGAATCGTATCACGCCTCTACGAGGTCCTGCTTATGCGCTTCGATGAGGCGCTGCTGGATGTCGTGTGGCACCGGGCTGTATTCGGCAAACGACTGGTGGAACTTCGCGCGACCCTGTGAGAGGGAGCGCAACGTGGAGGAGTACTGATACAGCTCTGCCAAGGGCACTTTGGCAAGTATTTTTTGGTAGTGCCCTTCGGCTTCCATACCCTGGATGATGGCACGGCGCGTCTGGAGGTCGCCCATGATCTCACCCATTACTTCATCATTACATAATATTTCCAAATTGTAAATAGGCTCGAGAATCTGCGCAGCTGCTCCTTCAAAGGCTTTTTTGAAACCCTGCACCGCGGCAATCATAAATGCCATATCGTTGGAGTCCACCGGGTGCATTTTACCATCATAGATGCAGACGCGAATATCCTGGCATTGGGAGCCGGTGAGCGGTCCTTCCTCCATTTTTTGCAAAATGCCTTTTTTAATCGCACTGGAGAAACGGTTGTCAATGGCGCCACCTACCACACACCAGTAGTACACGAGCTTACCACCCCAGGGCAGTTCGTCCACTTCGCGTTGCTTCACGGTTAAGCCTTCTGGATCGGGCATTCCGTCGTGATACGGCTCAATGCGCAGGTGCACTTCGGCAAACTGCCCCGCGCCACCGCTCTGCTTTTTATGGCGATAATCCGCATTGGAAACTTTGGTAATTGTCTCGCGGTAAGGAATGCGCGGTTCTATGAACTCCATGGTTACACCATATAATTTTTCAATGCGATTGCGAATCAAATCGAGGTGCAATTGCCCTTGTGCGTGCAGAATGGTTTGCTTGAGGGTAGCCGATTGCTCGACAATTAAAGTTGGGTCTTCCTCGGCGATATTGTGCAAGGCTTTCATGAGTTTCTCCATGTCGTTCTTGCTCGGCGGATTCACCGCAACCCGAATGCGCGATTCCGGGAAGTGGATCGGTTCAATTTGACGATCGGTTCCCTTGGTATTCAGCGTATTATTTGTATGGGTACTTTTTAATTTGACCGTTACGCCCAAGTCACCGGCAGTGAGCTGATTCACCAATTCACGATCCTTACCATTGGCAAGATAAATTTGCCCGAAGCGCTCTACGGTGCGATTATTGGCATTAATCAATTCATCGCCAGCATGTAATGTACCAGAATAAACTTTAAAGTAAGAAACTACACCGACCTTCGGTTCGGATACTGTTTTATAAATGAAAACGGTTGTAGCATCTTTTGGATTGCATGCCAATGTACCACCACCTACCAAATCCGCCGCCGGACGATCGGCTGGTGAGGGGCAAACATCATTGATAAAACCCATGATACGCCCTGTACCCATATCGCGTACCGCGGAGCTACAAAAGACCGGAAAAATCTGTTGGTTGGCAATGGCAATACATAAACCTTGTGCCAATTCTTCTTCGGTCAAATTGCCATTTTCAAAATAATGTTCCATCAGCGTCTCGTCATTCTCCGCAGCTGCTTCTACAAGCGCACGGTGCATTTCATCGGCGCGTGCCATTTCGCTGTCTGGAATCGGGTGTTTTTCTGGTTTGCCACCTGCATCGGGGAAGACATACATCACCATACGCAGGGCATCAATAATTTTGTTGAAGCCAATACCCGGATTGAGTGGATATTGTATCGGCAACACTTTATGTCCGAAGCGCGCGCGCGCCTGCTCCAATGTCGTGTCGTAATCTGCCTTTTCGTGATCCATCTGGTTGATCACCAGCAGGGCAGGTGTTTTAAATTGTTCGATGTATTCCCAGATGATTTCGGTGCCTACTTCCACGCCATTCTTAGCGTTGAGCAGCACTACACCGGTATCCGCCACTTTCATAGCCGAAACCACTTCGCCGATAAAATCATCAAATCCCGGCGTGTCAATAACGTTGATTTTAGATTCCTTCCAGGAAGCGTGAATTAAAGTGTCAAAAATAGAATTTCCCCTTTCGTGCTCAATGTCGGTGTAGTCGGATACGGTATTGCCCTCTTCTACAGAGCCCCGGCGCGAGATGCCTTTTGCTTCAAACAGCATGGCTTCCGCAAAAGTCGTCTTGCCGGAGCCAGAATGCCCCAGCAATGCTACGTTCCTGATGTGCTTGGTGTCGAATTCCATAAGACAGGATTTTTAGTTGGTTAGAAAATTAGGCGAAAGAAGCCCGCTGAAAGATGATAGAAATCAGATTAAAGGCTAAGTTTAATCAGTTTGACTTCTCTCTTCTTTACCGCTGACCTCTCCTCCCATGAGCTACTTACCGGATGCAGTATTGGTAACTACATCCAAAAACCAAACGTTATTTCACGCTTCAGAAAGAAAGAGGAAGGAAATTAGGAATAATTATGAAAAAAGCAAAGAAATAAATTAAAAAATTCCCGCGATCAGCAAATTTTTAACAAGTGAAGTAATGAGAGCGATTTCAACGGTACACTCAATATTGAGAAATATTATAATAGACTTGCGTCAAATTGATTATCAGCATATTAAAAAATTCCAAAGACCGGCACAAATACCCAATATCATATCCATATCATATTGGTGCTTCATTCTGATTTGGTTGTAAATAATCCT
>JBKBWT010000546.1:0-2626 GCA_046314415.1 Saprospiraceae bacterium | reverse complement strand
CAGGGTGACCGCCGGATTAAGGTGCGCTCCGCTAAAATTTCCCACCATAAATACCGGCACAAAAACCGCAATTGCCCAACCGAATGTGATAACGATCCAACCGCCGTTGTTGCCTTTGGTTTGGTTCAATACTACATTGGCAACCACGCCGTTGCCCAGTAAAATCAGCACCGCCGTGCCGATGAGTTCCGCCAGAAGAGTGTTCATACGATGCGTAGGTTTAGCTAGTTGCTGCCAATATAGGATTTATTCGATAAACAAAAAATTTAATATCCCAAGAGATTTTTTATCTTTCCGGCAAAAACCTCCCCTTATGAGAAGAACTTTACTCATCATCCTGGCAATTGTAGCCGTTTTAGGCGTTGGCGCTTACATTTTTATGCAAAATGCGTTTAAAAACACTAAGAAAGCCAGCCCGGAACAAACCATTACTTATAATGAAAATGGTGCGAATGTTTCGATCTTTTACTGCCGACCGTCCAAAAAAGATCGGGTTATTTTTGGTGAATTGGTGCCTTACGGCGAATGGTGGCGCACCGGTGCCAATGAGCCGACCACGATTACCACTTCTAAAGACTTGAATTTCAACGGGCAAGTATTAAAAGCCGGAAAATATCATATTGTAACAATTCCACAAGCGAATGAGTGGACCATTGTATTTAATTCCGACATTCCATTTTGGGGAACCCAATATGATGAAACGAAAGACGTGCTGCGCGTGAAAGCGCCGGTAGAAACGGTCAACAATGTAATAGAAATGTTTACGATTACATTTGAAAATAACAATGGTCAAAATGCCATCGTATTTGCCTGGGATCAAACGAAAGTGACGTTGCCATTTAGCGTACAGTAAATGTTAATCTGTAATGGAATAATGGAATATTGGAATATTGGAGTATTGGAATGCCGAAATGCACGGTATTCCATCTCCCAATTTTCCATTACACCAGGAATATCAACCGCACGCACCAACAAACATTAAGCGTGAATCACGTTAATAATATAATATAAAAATTTATTTTTAAAGATTTGATTGTAAATCACTTACAATAGTTTTCCTTTTTACACTTTTCCGCTGCTTTTGTTGCTTTTTCTTCTGCAAACGATTGATCCACATGATAACACCGGTAATGGGAAAGGTAACGCCCGCAAGGCATGCTAAAAACGCAATAATCCGCCCTGGTAAACCCGCAATCGAACCCACATGAATCGGATAAAACGTACTGCGCACGCGCTGCCCCAGGTTACGGTCGCGGTACAACTGTTGACCCAGCACTGCCCCAGAATATTGGTCGATAAACAACTGGTCGGTCGCACGCTCGTGCACGGCATTTTTGGATAAAACGGTCACGGCAATCGCCGCCGAATCGCCTTTGGCTACGTTTAGTTGGTAATATTTAGCATCCGGACGCGTTTGTTTGGCAATATGATATGCTGCATCCAAAGTAATTGCGGTGGTATCATTTCCAGGCTGCGAAAGTAAAGGTTCTGCACGTTTATTTTCGGTGCCAGTAATTTTATAAATACCATCATTAAACCACTTAAAAGACCACGCCAGCCCGGTAAATGCAAAGGCAAACAGGAAAATTGCTGTATAAAATCCAATTACAATATGTAAGTCATGATTGATACGTTTCCAACCGGCATTTAATTTCAGCGTTAAGCGTTGTTTTAAAATCTTTACATTTTTGGGCAACCAAAGTATAATACCCGTTAATAAAATGACTAAAAATAGTAAAGTACTGATTCCAACAATTAATTTGCCGATGTCGTCTGCCAACAACCAGCGATGCAGGGCAAACATCGTATAAAAAAAAGTTTTGCGATAACTATATAAACTTATCAATTCGCCGGTGTAAGGATGCATAAATGCCTGACCGTTATTACCGCCGCCTTTACCGCTACCACCCGCGCCGGGCTTGGCTTCGCCTGGTTTTTCAACCGCATAATTTAATTCAATCGTACGTTTAGGATTATTATAAATTTTAGCAGAATTGAGCGTAGCGCCGGGAACGGTTTGCTGCAAATTTTGCTCCATCTGAGCCAGGGATGCTTGTTTAGCACTGGGTTCGACAAAATAGCGCTCCGGGTAAAGCGCCATTTGCATTTCCTTTTCAAAAACCAGCACTGCGCCGGTGAAACAAACGACCAGAATAACCAGCCCGGCGGCAAGGCTGAGATACAGGTGAATTGTACGGAAGAAAACTTTCATTTTAATAGCTTGAATAATATTCAATATATTGATAGTCATCTATTTATGTCAAATATTAATTAAACCCATGAATACCCAAATACATCAACAAAAATTAATATTCATAAAAATCATATCCATCAATTGACGTGGTGCAATTGGATTCAGGACCTGACAATCGACCATAAAGCTTATTTAGACAAAATCTAGTTTACTGAGCAAAGATACACTCCATGCAATTGTCGCCAATACCTTGATATGAGTAATTTATACACTGCAAAAATCAGGAGAGACATACCTAACATTAGGTAGTATCCCTCAGTACAGTGACAAAAGTGCAAAATACTGTTTGAGCTGGCTGGATTTAGAGGTGTTGAGCAAAAGATGTTGTAAATGATCCAATCCATACTTGAAAAAAGAATATAATGGCACCTT
>JBKBWT010000545.1:0-2650 GCA_046314415.1 Saprospiraceae bacterium | reverse complement strand
ACAGAATATTTCCAAAGAAAACAATTATTGGTTGGTACGTTACAACAGCAAGGTAACTCCGCCGGTAGAAATGCTCGCCAAAGTACGGGAAGATGGTGAGGTGGTGGGCGCGGAATTCAACAAACGTGTGGAATTGAGATAACTTTTAATATCTAAAGTTAGATGCTGGATGTCCGAGATGTGATATTCAGCATCTAAGTTATATAATTTATGGTATTGCTTGTTTTAATGTAACTTTTAAATTCACAAGGATATAAAGGTGATAAAAAACAGCGATATTATAAGCAGTGTAATTAAAATTACCACGATTATAAAATAAGCAGAATAGTTGACGGTCGATTGCTGATCCTCAGACCAAATGTTGGTACCACGCATGTCATCCAGGATGGAATCATGTGTTCCAAAGTCTTCATTATCAATTGCTTCTGCATCCGCTTCGCTGATTTCCCGCCAAATACTGGTCGCCTCCGGGACATCTTCCTCATGCACCTGCACGCGGATGCCACCGATTGAAATGGACAAAAACGGATTGGCATTAATCGTATTTTCTTCGGCAGCAAAATACGAAATATCATGGTGTTCCAATGCGGCTTTGAAGAGCAGAAAGTTCGGCTCAGTTGTAAAATTAAAAGTAGCTATCGTAACAAGTTGATTGCTCATGCACAGTAACAGATTGATTATCAATAAATATTAAGCATTTGCTTACTTTTTGATCTACCTCTAAAATAAACATTTCTGTTGAATTTTTGGCGAGCTTTTCTATCTTAGGGGAAATTTTCATCCCAATGCGTTATACTAACTTACCAATTTTAATTTTTCTGACAATCAGCATCTTTATGATTGAATCCTGCAAGGAAAAACCACAAACCGAATATGCTTCGTTTGCCGACTATCCGGTTTACAATGGCTCCGATTTAGGCTTGACCTACACACCGGCAAAATCTACCTTCAAGCTCTGGGCACCCACCGCCGAAGCAGCGCGTATTCTGCTGTATGAGGCAGGTGAAGGCGGGCAGCCAACCGTTACCAAAGAGATGGAATTTGACGGAGATGGGGTATGGACAGCAACGTTTAATGAAGACTTGAAAGGTAAGTTCTATGCGTTTCAGGTTAATATTCAAGGTAATTGGTCAGCCGAAGTGCCCGATCCTTACGTGAAAGCTGTTGGCGTGAATGGCAATCGCGGTATGGTGGCGGACTTGGCAGAGACTAATCCCGAAGGTTGGCAAAATGACCGCCGTCCGCCACTAAATAATCCAACCGACGTTATTATATATGAATTACATGTGCGGGATTTATCATCTGATCCGAATTCCGGCATTAAAAATACTGGTAAATTCCTGGGATTGAGTGAGTTAGGTACCAAAAGCAAAGAAGGCGAAATGACCGGTTTGGATCATATTAAAGACTTAGGTGTTACGCATATTCACTTGTTGCCGTCATTTGATTATAAATCCATTGACGAAAGTATAAAGAATAACCCGAAATTTAATTGGGGCTACGATCCGCAAAATTTCAATGTGCCCGAAGGCAGTTATTCGACCGATCCTTACGATGGTCGCGTGCGCATTCGTGAATTTAAACAAATGGTAAAAACATTACATGAAAATGGCATTCGTGTAATAATGGACGTTGTGTATAATCATACTTATCAAACCAAAGAGTCGTTGTTTGAGCAATTAGTGCCGGGTTATTACTTCCGTAAAAATGCAGATGGCACATTTTCCAATGCTTCTGGCACGGGCAATGAGACCGCCAGCGAGCGCGCGATGTTTCGCAAATACATGATAGAATCTGTAAAATATTGGGTAAATGAATATCATATCGATGGTTTTCGTTTTGATTTGATGGCGATTCACGATCACGAAACGATGAATCAAATCAGTGCGGAATTACATAAAATTGATCCGACTATTATTATATACGGTGAAGGTTGGACGGCGGGCGACTCGCCACTGCCCGAAGAACAGCGTTCTTTAAAGAAATATGTTTCCAAACTAAATAACATCGCCGTATTTAGTGATGATGTACGCGATGCGGCTAAGGGTTATGTTTTTGAGCATACCGACAAGGGATTCATCAGCGGCAAGCCCAATCTGGAAGAGAGCCTCAAATTTGGCATTGTCGCTTCCACCCAGCATCCACAGGTGTTGTACGATTCCGTCCGCTACTCCAAAGCACCCTGGGCAGCCGAGCCTTATCAAACTATCACCTATGTGGAGGCGCATGATAATCATACTTTGTGGGATCGCCTCTCCATTTCTGCGCCGACCGCGAGCGAAGCCGACCGCATCAAAATGCACAAGCTGGCGAGCGCGATTGTATTGACGTCTCAGGGCATCAGCTTTTTGCACGCGGGTCAGGAATTTTTACGTACGAAACAAGGCGATGAAAATTCTTTTGAATCACCGGATAGTATTAATAAACTCGACTGGGCGCGTAAGGCACAATATAAAGAGGCTTATAATTATGTAAAACAATTGGTCGCTTTACGTAAAAATCATCCGGCTTTTCGTATGATGAAAACGGAGGATATTGTTAAAAATTTAAAATTTTTAGAATTTAAAAATCCAACAAATATAGTCGGTTATATCATTTCTAATAATGCCAACGGCGACTCCTGGAATCAAATTATGGTCGTTTTTAATGG
>JBKBWT010000544.1:0-2661 GCA_046314415.1 Saprospiraceae bacterium | reverse complement strand
TGTAATCACCTGCTCATTTTTATTGGAACTTTCCTGGGCGTTCTTCTATCCCTTTATCTGAAAAATTATCAGCACAATCGGCGGGTTCGGGAACGACTCCACATTGCGCTGGAAAATATTATATCGGAAATTAAAGAAAATAGTAAAAAAACCGAAATTCATTTACAAAAAGCCACTTATCAGCTGGGCGCAATCGATATGATACGCCCTTTAATCAATGAGAAGGACAGCTTGCTGGGTACCGAAGTACAAGTAAATAAAATGATAAAAGAATACCCGGATTTTTTCTCGGCTAAAAAAAGAACTCCCGCCGGTAATGGGTTGTATTATTGGGATGCCAGCCTGAATTTGAATTTTGATTACCTCGATTTATCCGATATTGCCTGGCGCAATGCACAAGCGATGGATGTTTTACATTTAGTTGATTTTAAAACTGCCAATGAATTATATTCATTATATAACTTACAATATCAGGTTTTAACAGATGTTAAAAAAGCGATTGATATTTTAAAAGAAATTCCTGTAGGTAATAATAACGACGAATCCAGCATCCAGTTAATTCTGCAAGATTATCAGCGCCAATTAAGAATAGCGCGGGATTTTGAAAAAGGTTTATCCGAATATTACATGCAAATATTACAACAACTAAATAAAAAGGATTTTGACTAAACTTTATAATTCCTCTTTGGCAAGAATCAGGATAAAAACGCCGTATAAAATTGCCAGATTAAAGGCAGTACCTTGCGCATTCCAGGTCGCAGATTGCCACATCAAAAACCATTCACCGGCAACGATTAAAAAAATACCTGCCCACAACACCAAGCCAAGCAGCATTCCCAAGAATGCAAATTGTTTCTTTTGCTGAAAAATTGTGACTGCATTATAACGGTTTTTAAATAAATCCGCTGTACCTTTTAAAGTAAATAATCCACCGCTTATTTCCAATATTATTATGCCAATGTAAAAAATATGAATCAGCCAAAGCTGTGTAATACTGCGCCAATCGTCAAGATCATTGCTGGGGAACGTATCCTGCATGCTCATCACCTGTTTGGCAAATTCAAAATTAACATCATAATCCAATACATTATTAATGCCCACCAGTAATAAGTAAATACCGGCTAACGCGGCAACGCTGATTTGCACAAGTCGCAGGGGCTTAATATTTATCATATTACAATTCTATTTTATGGTTGGCTATATATTTTAAATAACTTACGATTTTATTCAGCTCATTATCTGATAAATGCGTGACTGGAGGCATGGTGCTGTTAATTCTAAAAGATTGAGGACTTTTAGCAAAAGCAATAATATTTTCGGCAGTCCAATATTCTGTAATATTACGTGGAATATTAAACTCTGGTGCCATTGTGCCGCCGGTTTTATTTACAGCATGGCATTTCATGCAGTTTTGACTAAATAACTGAAAGCCTTCCACGTGTTCGGGCGCAGCAAACGGATAAGCATCTTTATAAGCTGCACTCGCCGGAATGATGCGGATAGTCGCCAACCCATAGGGCCAGGCATAATCATGATCGTCGGGGTTAACATTTTGCCAAACTAAATAAAACGGTCGCATTTTATGTTCCAGCGAATCGAGCCAGTTCTTACCGGTCGGCGCTTCCAGATCGCGCAGGGCAATAAATCCGGGCTTATCCGTAAATACTTTGCTCAAGGGCATCGTGGCATTATAGCCATCCGTACATTCAAATGCAATAATGGCA
Source organism: Saprospiraceae bacterium (assembly GCA_046314415.1). Classification (GTDB taxonomy): domain Bacteria; phylum Bacteroidota; class Bacteroidia; order Chitinophagales; family Saprospiraceae; genus JADJNW01. Next base: position 937 of record JBKBWT010000544.1, on the reverse strand, counting down.
TCCGTTGTATCAAATTGTTGGGTTGTTATGATAGAATCCAATAAATATTGTAAAGAAAAGCCGATGTATTTTTTAGTTTTTTTAAAGACGGGATCATGTTGGATCACAATTTCCTTGGAAGTGGGTAGGCTGCCTCGTTCGGAAAGATCACGTAAAGGAATTTTTAATTCGGAAGTACTTGATAATGAAGTGTTTTCGAGGCTAACGAATTGCGTTGTAGCAGCAGTCGGCTCCTTTGAAGTACAATACATCAGCGCCAACGCCAAAGGCAATATCAGCACCATTCCGGGATTTTTCATGTGAACATGCGTTTTAGGTGGGATAAAGATAAGATTTGGCGGGATTCTTCGACAAGAAAGGTGAATAAAAATAATATTATATGAGACTTCCGAAGTTTTTAAAACTTCGGAAGTATTGGCATCACTCCAACATCGCTTTACGTTCCCTATTTTGATAGTTTATTACCGCTTTATTTTCCGCTGGGCTTGGGTTTTTCTATATGTTTTGCATAATTTAATAGAATAAGAGTAATATTTAACAAGAAAACTTTTAAGACATTTTACAAAGACAAATTGCTGAAAGAGCCAGAAAAATGTATATTTGTAGAAAAAGTGGCGCGCGATTTTTATCATCAGGCAGTTAGAAGTGCCTTAGAAAAGGAGGGATGGATTATTACAAATGATCCTTATTCCTTTAAAGTAGGAGGAGTTGATTTCCAAATTGATCTCGGAGCAGAACGCGTTATAGCAGCCGAGAAAGAGGGAGAAAAAATTGCAGTGGAAATTAAAAGTTTTATAGGGCAATCTCCTGTATCTGTTTTTCATGAAGCCGTTGGGCAATATGATAATTAGACTTGCGTCAAATTGATTATCAGCATATTAAAAAATTCCAAAGACCGGCACAAATACCCAATATCATATCCATATCATATTGGCGC
>JBKBWT010000543.1:0-2666 GCA_046314415.1 Saprospiraceae bacterium | reverse complement strand
GCTCAGACAATAATTTCTTTGCTTATTTTTGTCTAATTCATAGTCAGAGAATTGGCTATTGAGTATAATTTACTTTGGATATAAAAATTTGTAAATTAGTAGTTTGTACGCAAATTATTATGTCTCTTAAAGGTTTTATTTACTTAATTAAATCTTTATTATAACAGTAGCTTAAAATTTGCATTAAATATGGAAAAAAATATCTTAAAATTCATGGCGTTACTGGCAATCTTAGCCATGTTGGTGCCCGGATACGCTCAGATCGGTGTTGGTGCCAAGCCCATCAAAGGCGCTAAAGTGTATTTTGACGGCTCCCGCGAGATGCTGGACGCCAATTGGACCTATTGGAAAAGCCCGCGCCTGGCGGCTTCGCTGCCGATTAAGTGGCAAATTGTGCAAGACCCGGTGGATGGGGGCACTGCCATGAACAGCAACGACCCGGCAGCAGCCGGCGGCAAATATGGCTCGGCTGATATTGTCACGAAAGATGAATTCCGCGATTTTCGCCTGCATGTCGAGTTTTTAATTCAAAATCCGGGCGGTAACAGCGGCGTTTATTTACAAAATCGCTATGAAATTCAGGTACTCGACGGCGATACCACCACGCACGGCATGGCAGCGGTGATTAATGAAACGCCTTCGCCTTATTATGCCTATAATGGTTTAGGTAAATGGAATAGTTATGATATCGTATTCCGCGCCGCAAGATTTAAAGACGGTAAAAAAGTAGAACCCGCGATGGTTACCGTTTATTTCAATGGAAAAAAAGTGCATACCAACCAGAAAATCAATCAGGTATGGGGCGGTCCGAACTCTGGCATTGACGGAGGCAACGATGGCGGCAAAGGCATTACCGACACGCCCGGCGGATTAAAATTACAAGCCGAAGGACATAATGTATTATATCGTAATATCTGGATTAAAAAAATGAAATTGAAGAAAGCGAATACCGATTTTTAATAACGCTCATCTTATTATAGCCGAAGTAAATGGCAGATATAATATAAGAATTTTTTGCGCTGTTTGCTTCGGCTACTGCTTCTTATGCTTTGATAATCAAGGAGATTGGTAAATTGATTGTTCAACTTTCCCTACTGCTAACGCCAGCAAATGGCTGGTGATGGAGGAGAGAGATTTTAACCAGGATGGTAAAATATCATATTAAATTATTTTCTAAATTCTGCATTGAGGCAAAATTAAAAGCTCAGCTATCGTTTGATTGCATTATACAATAGATAAAAATCTCAATTAAATGATTGTTTTTTTCTTGAATTGTATAACTTGAGCCGTTCAAAAACGCCTTAATGATGAAACGACTAATCACACTTGCATTTTTATGGTGTGCCTTTTTTGCAAGCGCACAAAGCCTGGAAACCAGCGCCATTTTCACCAATGACATGATTCTGCAACGCGACGTACAGGTGCCCATTTGGGGCTGGGCGGCTGCGAATGAAAAAATCACTATTACATTTAATAATAAAACGTATCATGGAAAAACCGATAAGCAAGGCAAATGGCGCGTTTTATTACCTGCCATGCCGGCGGGCGGACCTTATGATATAAAAATAGCCGGAAAAAAGCAAAATATTACATTACAAAATATTTTATTCGGTGATGTGTGGCTGGCTTCCGGTCAGTCGAATATGGAGTGGCCCGTAGCGGCGGCGAATAATGCAGCACAAGAAATCGCCAGTGCCAACGATGCTAAAATCCGCCATTTTTATGTGTCGCACGAGGGAAGTCCGATGCCGGAAGCGAAGATAAACGGCGGTCCCTGGCAGATGGCTTCGCCGCAAACCGTGGGCAATTTTTCTGCCGTTGGGTATTATTTTGCCCGGGAATTACGCAAACATCAGGATGTGCCGATTGGATTATTACATAGTTCCTGGGGCGGGAGTCGGCTGGAGCCTTGGATGAGTCCACAGTCACTTGGTTATGAGGATGTTGCTAAAGCCGGAGCACAATTAAAAGCGCAGCAGGAGCAACGCATGCAGGAGGTTCGCCGCAAATTGCAACAAAATATTGGCGTTATTCCTGAAAAAGATCAGGGCTTGCAAAATGGACAGGCGCTCTGGGCGGCGAGTGATTATAAGGATGCCGATTGGAAAACGATGAGCTTGCCAAAGCTTTGGGAAAATGGCGAACTGCCTGATTTAGATGGGATTTTGTGGTTTAGAAAAACGATTGAACTGACGGCTGATGATATTAAAACGGGTGCGAAATTGAGTTTAGGACCGATTGATGATTCGGATATGACTTTTGTAAATGGTCAGAAAGTGGGCGAAATGACGCAGCGATATAATGAAAACCGGGTTTATGATATACCGGCATCTGTATTAAAAATCGGCAAAAATGTAATAACGGTACGGGTGGACGATACCGGCGGCGGTGGCGGTATTTACGGCAAACCAGAATTATTATATCTGGAAACCGGCAATAAAAAATATGATATAACGGGTGAATGGAAATATAAAGTAGCCGAGGTACGCCTGGTAAGTAATAATAATACGAATCAAACGCCGATGTTATTATATAATAAAATGATTCATCCGGTGCTGGATTTTCCAATTAAAGGGGTGATTTGGTATCAGGGCGAGTCGAATGCCGGGGGTAAGGATGCGTATGAATACCTCAATTTATTTCATACGATGATTGAGTATTGGCGG
>JBKBWT010000542.1:0-2666 GCA_046314415.1 Saprospiraceae bacterium | reverse complement strand
GCACCAATATGATATGGATATGATATTGGGTATTTGTGCCGGTCTTTGGAATTTTTTAATATGCTGATAATCAATTTGACGCAAGTCTATTATAATCTTCGAATAAAAGTGCTTTTTGATACATCATATATTGTTCCGCCGTATTAAAATTTATGCCAAATGCTGTAAAAGAGCATTCATACCATTGCGAAAATGGAGAATCACTTTCCCAAAAAAAATGAAATTCTTTATATTCCTTAAAATATTCACTTTTTGATAAATAAGAATTATACTCAAAATTATCACTAACCCCATTTTGTCTATGAATTGCACCGACTCTGCGATTGTATATATAATATTCTTGCCGTTTTATTTCTTCATCACCTTCTGTCGCTGGATTATAGAAAAATCCTTCCTGGTAAAATTCTAAAGACTTATATTCTCCATTTTCATTAATCAAAAAATGCCGAGGATTGGTTAATCTATGATTTGCAGAAAAGTAAATACAAGGTATTTTATTATCATCATATCCTAATGAATAAATAATGAACCAACCTGCATTTCCTTCTATTTCACCCCAGGTTTTTATTTGTTCTGGTAACTCGATTGAAAAATTATTAAAATAATCTTTGAATACAGCTCGAATGGCATCAAGTTTAATGTAATCAATATACATATTCATTTTTTGCTTACAACATTCGTTCGTATTGAAGAAGTTCACAAAAGCTTATGGTAAAATGTATGCATACGTAAATTATGGTACGCCGATTTGTAACTTTCTTGAAATGAGCCGGTTCTGCTTTTTAGTCAAATAATGGTGTAGAAAAGGCAAGCATTTTTAACATTTAATTCACATAAGAAGGCAACTATTTTTAGTTTATTTGCATCTATCACATAAAGTGAACGTTCGCGTGTAACTATTCACGGTTTTTTTATTATAATATTAAGGAAATTATTTAACGCACTTAATAACCCTCTTCCCGATGAAGCTGAAGGCTCTACTCATTCCAATTGTTCTGGTCGTAGCGGCGGTTAGCGGCTGGCTCTGGCTCAAACCTGCGCAAACGAAAAAAGAAAGTGTACAGTTGACTACCCGCGTCAAGAAAGGCGATTTCAAAGTAAAAGTAACGGCTACCGGCGAACTGCAAGCGAAGCGCTCCGAGAAAATCAAGGGTCCGCAAGGCATGCGCACGGTGGGCATCTGGCAAACCAATATTACCGATATGGTGGCGGAAGGCACGGTGGTGAAAGCCGGCGAATACGTTGCCACGCTCGACCGCACGGAACTGACCAACCGCATGCGCGACGCACAAACGGAAATTGATAAAATTCTTACGCAACTGGAGCAGGCAAAAATTGACACGGCTATTGAAATGCGCGGCTTGCGCGATCAATTGGTCAATTTGCAATTCCAAAAAAAGGAAAAGGACCTACAACTCGAACAAGCCAAATACGAGCCGCAAAGTGTGATTCAGCAAGCCAAGCTCGATCTGGAACGCACGGAGCGCGATTATCAGCAGTTGCTGCAAAAACTACAATTGACGAAAGAAAAGTCACAGGCTAAAATCTCGGAGATCAATACCTCGCTGCGTTTGAATCAGGATAAATTTTCGCGCTTATCCGAACTGGCAGGACAGTTCACTGTCATGGCACCCAAGGATGGCATGGTCATTTATGCACGTAGCTGGGACGGTAGTAAAATCACGCCTGGTGCACAAATCAGCGCCTGGGAACCAACCGTTGCGGAATTGCCCGACTTGACGGAAATGATTTCCAAAACGTACGTGAATGAAGTGGACATCAGCAAAGTGCGCAAAGGGCAGGATGTAAAGATTAAAATTGATGCCTTCCCCGATCGCTCCTATACGGGTAAGGTGATTCAGGTGGCGAATATCGGCGAGCAGTTGAAGGATTATGACGCCAAAGTGTTTGAAGTGATCATTCAGGTAAATGAAGCCGATTCGATTATGCGTCCGGCGATGACCACCGGCAATGAAATTGTGACGTACGTTCATAAAAATGTACTTTCTATTCCCATCGAAGCTTTGCAAAGCGATAGTGTATCGTATGTGTATAAAAAAGTAGATGGTAAAGTGGTCAAACAGGAAATCATCAGCGGCGATAGCAATGAAGATGAGGTTATGGTAGCTTATGGGCTCAATGAAAATGATGAAATTCTGCTGGTCGTGCCGAAAGAAGCGGAAAAACTGGAGTTTATACCGCTCGATAAAAAAATCAAGGAAGAGATTCGTAAAAAGCAGGAAGCCGAACGCAAAAAGCGCGAAGCCGAAGCCCTCGCCCGCAGCAAGCAAATACCCGATGAAAATCTGCAAGCCGAACCTGGCGGTGGTGGCGGGATGATTATTATTAATTAAATTCCTGATTTTACATTTTTTATTTGACGTTTCTGCAATGCTTATTAGAGTTGCGTCCATGTAAATAGTTGAAAATCAAAGTTGATTAAATTTGGGGTTAAAAAAGGAGCATGAGCCTAAATTATAAAGCTATAAAAGAGGATCGACAATGGCGAGCGACCATTGGATTATCACAGGTAAAATTTGAACAGTTAGTGGATTTGTTCAAAAGGAGTTATGAGCAGTTGAATGGAGTAAGTCTGGAGCAAGGTGCCTATAATTTGAAGAAAACCCTGATTTTAAAGAGCTACGAAGAGGTGGTGTTTTATGTTT
>JBKBWT010000541.1:0-2739 GCA_046314415.1 Saprospiraceae bacterium | reverse complement strand
ATCCCCGGAGCCATTGAACCATAAAATAATCGTACTTTTGCAGGCAAATTGAAAAAATGTCGGAGCAATATAAATACGATCTTCGCGGCGTTTCGGCGACCAAAGACGAAGTGCACCAGGCGATCAAACATTTGGATAAAGGCTTGTTTCCCAATGCCTTCTGCAAAATTTTACCCGACGTAGCTGCCGGTGATGCGGACTTTTGCAATATTATGCACGCTGATACCGCCGGTACCAAAACCAGTCTGGCTTATCTTTACTGGCGCGAAACGGGCGATGCAAGCGTGTGGGCAGGCATTGCCCAGGATGCCATCGTGATGAACCTAGATGATCTCGCTTGTGTGGGTTGTGTGAATGATATTATATTATCCTCTACGATCGGACGTAATAAAAACCTGATTCCGGGTGAAGTGATTAGCGCTGTGATAAATGGCACGACCGATTTTATTACAAAAATGCAGGAATATGATATAAATATTATATTAGCCGGTGGTGAAACGGCGGATGTGGGAGATATCGTACGCACGATTGATGTGGGCATAACGGCTTTCGCCAGAATGAAGCGCAGCGAAGTGATTGAAAATCAGATCAAACCGGGCGATGTCATCGTCGGATTGGCTTCATTCGGACAGGCGGTTTATGAAAATGAATATAATGGTGGCATGGGTAGCAATGGCTTGACTTCGGCGCGCCATGATGTGCTGACAAAATTATATGCCACTAAATATCCCGACAGTTATGATCCAAACACACCGGCATCGGTTATTTACACCGGCACTAAAAGTCTGACCGAAACGATTCATATTGATCATAATCCTATTGAAATTGGTAAATTAATCCTCTCTCCTACCCGCACTTATTTACCGGTTGTAAAATCAATATTACAACAAGTAAATAAATCTGATCTGCACGGCATTATTCATTGCTCTGGCGGCGGACAAACCAAAGTCTCAAAATTCATTGATAAGGTGCAAGTGGTGAAGAATAACCTCTTCCCTACTCCACCGTTGTTTACATTGATTCAACAAGAATCGCAGACGAGCTGGCGAGAAATGTATCAGGTTTTTAATATGGGACATCGCCTGGAATTTTATGTGCCGGAAGCGGTTGCAAGCCAGATTATTAACATTTCAAATAAATTTAATGTCAACGCGCAAATCGTTGGCTATGTGCAAGATGCAACAAAAGCTTCAGTGAAAATCGAAAGTCCATACGGCGAATTTATTTATGAATGAATAATGGAAAAATGAATAAATTAATAATGGAGTTAATACTATTAAATTTACTTACTTCATTATTCCTTCTTTAATTATCAAGTAATGACGAAAAAGCAAAAAGCTGCCGAAATCGTAAAAATATTGGACGAGCTATTCCCGGAAGCCCCGATTCCATTGGATCACAGCGATCCTTATACTTTATTGGTAGCAGTGGTGCTCTCCGCACAATGCACCGATGAGCGTGTGAATTTGACCACCCCGCATCTTTTTGCAATTGCTGATAATCCGTATGATATGGCAAAACTCGATGCGAACCAAATCCGCGAGATCGTGCGTCCCTGCGGATTATCCCCTGCTAAATCCAAGGCAATCAAGGGCTTATCCGAAATTATTGTAGAAAAATACGATGGGAAAGTGCCGGCTGACTTCGAGGCATTGGAAGCCATGCCCGGCGTAGGACATAAAACCGCGTCGGTAGTGATGAGTCAGGCATTTGGTGTACCAGCCTTTCCGGTGGATACGCATATTCACCGGCTGGCGTGGCGTTGGGGCTTGAGCGATGGTAAAAATGTAGAGCAAACCGAGCGCGATTTAAAAGCGGTTTTTCCAAAAGATAAATGGAATACTCTGCACATTCAAATCATTTACTTCGGACGTAAATATTGCCCGGCGCGTGGTCATAATCCTTACGAATGCCCGATTTGCAGCAAATTCGGACGGAAAGAAATGTTTAAAGAATATGATGAATTACTAGCTAAAAAGCAACAAAAAACTACACCTAAAAGAAAGATATAATGTAATTTTATAAATCAAAAACAAAACACTGTAACTATTTCGCTACAAAACATTAATGCATTATTATTACACTAAATATTATATAAAAAACGGGAATGCTGCCTGCGCAACACCCCCGTTCCCCTCAAGTTTCTTTAATGGATAATGAAAGAAGGAAAGAATCATAAAAAAATTCATTCATTCTTTCATTATTCATTCTTTCATTATTCATTCCCTCATTAATTCTTAGCCACTTCTATTTCCCGATATTTCAAATATTTTTCAATAAGATCGGGTACTTTTTCAAAAGCAGCAGCTAAGCCGGTATGCGTCTTGGTGGAAATAAAGGTAATTTCCTTGCCCCGTGCTACCAGGAAACCGATGGGTTCGATGCCCATGCCACCACCTACGCCGCCACCTTCACCGTGTCCTTGTTTAGGAGCTTCGCCTTCACCAATGCCAGAGCCAAAGCCCATGCCGAGGCGCACTACCGGAATACAGGTAAATTCACCAAGTGTAAAAGCCTCACCCACAACGGTTTGCGTATTTGCTTCCGTCTTCAGGAATTCAGTTACTTGCGGGAGCATTTCTTCAACGTTCAGTTTCATGATGATTGGATTTTGAGTTAGGAAATTAAGGCAAACAAGAGCCAGGCCAGGCGATTTTCGATGCGAAACGCACACCAGTTGCGCCCCTGAAAATTAATTGCGACTGAACGAGTCGGGGAATTCAATACACGACAAACAGG
>JBKBWT010000540.1:0-2752 GCA_046314415.1 Saprospiraceae bacterium | reverse complement strand
ACCTTTAACTAACTTTTTAATTCTTTTTTTGCCATAGCTTATTCATTTCTAATCTCTAAGCTATGGCTTTTTTTTCTCTTTTGCACTTTTGTCACTGTACTGAGCCCTGCCACTCTTGCGAATGGCGGGGTATTTTTTATCTCCTCCTTTTAGCGGCTCTTTTTAAATGCCTCAAATTAAGCTCCCAAGGTGCAGCCAAGAACCTCCGTAAGTTCAAAATTCAACCCCTACAGGTTCTTTTTCCAAATTTATACCACATTTCTAAATATATGCCTGGCAAAAGCAAGCACTGACGAGCATGGTCAATAATTCCTGGAATCTACGCCCCAGATCAGTTTATCGCGGATGGTACGCAGGAAGCTGACGTCTTCGAGTTGGACGATTTTAACGGTGAAATCATTTTTGCGCACCGCGAGCTGGTGTGCCGCCGTAATGACTTCAAAACGGGAATCGAGGGTACAGAGGAAATTTTCGGCGCGCCCTTCTATTTCAAAAGAAATGATGGAATCATCCGCTATGACGATGGGGCGCACGCTTAGATTATGAGGCGCTACGGGCGTGATGACAAAATTGCCGGAGTTGGGGAAAATAATCGGACCACCACAGCTCAAGGAGTAACCCGTTGAACCGGTAGGCGTTGCTACAATCAAGCCATCCGCCCAGTAAGAATTGAGGTAAGCGCCGTTGATGTAGGTGTGAATGGTAATCATCGACGAGGTGTCGCGCTTGAGCAGGGTGCAGTCGTTAAGTGCAAAGCGGGCATTGCCAAAGAGGGGCAGATTCGACTCCAGGTAGAGCAGTCCGCGTTCTTCGATTTGGTACATGCCGCGTTTCAAAAGCTGAATGGCTTCAGGGATACGCTTCTTTTCAATGCTGGCAAGGAAGCCCAGCCTGCCAAGATTGATTCCTAAAATGGGTACGCCACTATCGCGTACATGCAGCAGTGCCGAGAGGATGGTACCGTCGCCACCAAGGGTAATGAGAAAATCGAAGCGCTTGATTGTCAGGTCAATATACCCTTCAAAAACGCCCACATCGCGTTTAAATTTGATATGCTCTTTTAAGTCCTCGAGGTAAGGGGCATATACATACACGCTGATGCCTTCATCGTGTAGGGTATCAAAAAGGTGCTGAATGTGCGGTGTGTCGCTTTCTTTGAATTCGCGGCTAAAAACAATGACCTGCATTAAAATCGAGTGGAATATTGGAGGGTTGGAAAATAGGAATGAGAGAAATCCAATATTCCGATATTCCTAGGTTCCATCATTCCTTTAAATATTTAAATTAATGTGTAAAAATAAACCTTTTTCGAGAAGATGGTTCACGCTGTACTCGATTTGCAGCACTTTATCGTAGAAAAATATAAAATCTAAGCCTACACCACCACCCCAGAGGAGCCGATTGGTCAAAGGATTGTTCACTTCATAGTAGGGTTCATGCACATAGCCAAAGTCACTGTTGACGCCGAAGAACAATTTCACAGGCATGTTGCGGAACTGCCGGATCGGCATCAGACGCCCCATTTTAACCTGATTTTCAAAGAGTTTGAAACGCGTATTGGCTTTTATAAAGCCCATATCCATCCCATCTACAATGTAATATTCGTAGCCATGCAGGTAATTTCTACCAAAGCCAATTGCCCGGTTATCGCTGTAAGGTTGTCTGCCACGAATGAGCGAAGCCTTGCCGCCGGTTTTAAGTGCCATGCTCAGCCGAGGAGTTACCGTATAATATTTGTCAAAATAAGCATATAAAGTCAACGCATTGCGATCGTCAAAAAAGCCTAATCCATCGCGCTCCAGGCGAACCGATACGTATTCTCCGTCCATGGGGTAAGGGCGTATATCGCGGCTGTCGAACGTAAATTGATAGGCAAAGGAAAGGTAGCGCTGTAAAGTCTCGCCGTGCTGAAAAAAGTGCGGATTGAGATAATTGGCGATGGAATCGTCCACAGCATTTTGCCGATAGCTGAGTAAAAACTGGTGAAATGTGCGCATGCCTGGACGATAAGTCATTCCCACCTGTGTCCGAAACCGTGCGTACAGAAACTCATTTTCATTACGGAAAAACAATTGTTTATTACCGGCAGTGGCATAATTCACCTCGCGGTTGCGCGCATAGGAAGCTTCCAATGATAGACCCAACGTTTGTTCGCGATTGATGTAGGGTAAAGAATAGCTTACAAAATAGCTGTGTGTGTAGCCATATTTAGCGCCAAATTTGAAGCGGTCGCCGTGTCCGGTAAAATTGGTATGGGTAAAATCGGAGCCAAAGTTGACGCGCTGGAGCGAGCGTTTTTGTTCGACCCACCAGACATTGAAATTGCGGTCAGCCAACTCAAAATAAGGCACTGGGTACAAGTACCAGGCTTCTTCTACTTTGACGTGTACGTTGTGGTGCGTGGAATCAAGCGGCGTAGGCTCGGTACGAATGGTTACTTTATTAAACAAGCTGGTATTCAATACCATTTGTTCACTTACTTTGATCCGATTGGGCAAATCGCTCACCATCAGGCTGTCTCCCGGTTTAAACTGAAGCTCGCGCAAGATAATCGCGTCTTTGGTTTTTCGGTTGCCTTCCACATAAATGCCGTCAATGTACACCGTAGTTTGGGCAACGGCATAAAATTTGGCTAATAACAAAAGAAGCAGTCCAATTATCCGCATTTCTCTCTGAATGTGTTTAAAATTAAAAAAATTAAGTAATATGTTTACTAATTTTGCGCAAAAATAGATGGATCATACCCATCAAA
>JBKBWT010000539.1:0-2783 GCA_046314415.1 Saprospiraceae bacterium | reverse complement strand
ATTTGCAGCTAGCGCCCGATTACACGACTGCGACGATCAAGCCAGAAGCCTTGGTAGAAGCGGTTTGCGCCGATTGTCCTGCCGATTTGCAGGCAATCATTTTGAGTTCTCAAAAACCCGAACCCTTGCAACCTTTCGCGGATAGTCTGACTTTGACAGCTGCGAATTTTGGCGCTGTGCCCAAATTTTATCTGGAAACCGCCAATGATCGCGCGGTAACCAATGCTTTTCAAAAACAAATGATTGTCAATAATGGTCAGGTAAAAAAGACAGAAATGGTAGCCACCGGGCACTTGCCTTTTCTATCGCAGCCACAGCAATTTGTGGACGCATTATTAAAATTAAAGTAAATATTATACCGAATTTGAAATAAGAAAGCGTAAATTTGAAAAATTAAATAATTTTAAATAAATGAAAATAGCCATTATCGGACACGGCAATGTCGGTGGCGCCCTCGCCAAACGCTGGGCTGCCGCCGGACATGAAGTGCTCATCGGTGCGCGGAATCCGCAGGATGAAAAAGTGCAAAACTTTATAGCTGCATATCATATTCCGGTAAGGGATATTACAAGTGCCGTCAATCAGGCGGAAGTCATACTGGTGGCTACGCCTGCCCACATTGCAGTCGCATTAGCGCAGCAGTTTGGTCAAATACCCGATAAAATAATCATTGACGCCACCAATGCGATTCGGCAAAAACCCGAACCTTATAAAACTGCCTTCGAAGCATTTCAACAAATAACCGGCGCACAACTCGCTAAGTGCTTCAATACCACCGGGTATGAAAATATAGAAAATCCTGTATATGATGCAGTGGGTATTGACTTATTCACTGCGGGTTCGAGTGCCAAAGCCAAAGCCACTGCCATTCGGCTGGCAAAAGATGCTGGCTTCGGTGAATGCTATGATTTCGGCGGTGACGAACGGGTGGAATTGCTCGAACAATTTGCTTTAGCCTGGATCAACCTCGCTATTTTTCAAAATCATGGACGAAATATTGCTTTCAAATTATTAAAACGCTAAAATATTTAGTGATTTCATCATAAAAACGATTTTTATTTACTTAAAAATATGAAAAACGCCATCAATTGGTTTGAAATTCAAACCCTCGATCTGGATCGCGCGATCCAATTTTACAGCACCATCCTTGGTGTTGAACTGCAAAAAACCGAAGCAATGGGTGAAAGTATCTGCATGTTTCCGTTTGAATGGAACGGCGGCGTAGGCGGTTCGCTGGTACAACGTGCTGATACTAAACCCAGTACAGATGGCACAATGGTTTTATTAAATGCTGATGGCAAACTGGACGAGGTGGTTGCTCGCATTGGAGCCGCCGGTGGTCAAGTGCTTGCACCGCGTATTCCCATCGGCAATAATGGATTTATTGCCTTGTTTATAGATTCCGAAGGAAATAAAGTTGGCTTACATTCATTTACCTAATCTTTTGACTATCAGCCTTTTGCAAAATTAAATTATTATATCAGCCTGTAAAATTATGATCATTAAACGTAATTTTCATCCGCTAAGGGTATGGTCCTACATTTGGCGGGAGGTGAGTTATTCACTTTTACTAGCGATTATTATTTATTTTATTTACCTCCAATGGGATCAGGGCAGCCAATTGGCAATTCCGTTTACACCCGTGGGGGTATTGGGTTCCGCTTTGGCAATTTTCGTCGCTTTTCGCAATCAATCTGCTTACGGACGCTGGTGGGAAGCCCGCCAACTCTGGGGAGGCATTGTCAATTCCAGCCGTGTGTTGGCACGTTTAATCATTACTTTTGCCGATTCGCACAGCCATCAGCCGAATTATGATATTAATAGAAGTACCTCTTTTAAAAAAGACATGATATACCGGCAAATTGCGTGGGTACACGCGCTACGCCTGCATTTGCGCAAGCAAAAAGATTGGGAAATATTAAAATCATTATTACATGAAAATGAATTTTATGATATAATTCAACGTCAAAATAAACCTAATTATTTACAAACCATCATGGGACGGCACATTTATGCTGCGATGGCAGACGGCACGCTGGGTGGATTCGATAGTTTTCAAATAGAAGGGCAATTGCTGGCATTAGCCAATTATCAGGGTGCCTGCGAACGCATTAAAAACACGCCCCTACCCCGCCAGTATGACTTTTTTACGCGCTTATTTGTATGGACTTTTGCGACGGTGCTCCCATTTGGTTTGTTGAGTTTGTTTACAGTTACGCCTAATTTAGCCTGGCTCATCATTCCATTGACGGTTTTAATCGCCGGCATGTTTACTATTATGGATAAAACCGGTTCTGCCAACGAAGACCCTTTTGAAAACCTGGTAACCGATGTGCCGCTGACTGCGCTGTGCAATACCATTGAAAGAGATTTGAAAGAACAATTGAATGAACCTTTACCTCCCAAATTAGAACCGCAAAACGGATACCTTTGGTAATCAGATAAAAATACGTAATTTTAATTCATTATGTAAAATATTAATCTCAGCTTCCTTATAAAATATCATATTTGGTAGATTACAAATACTATATCCTAGTAAATACCATCATTTTACATGATTAAATTTTATCTATTTATCATATTATACGTTTTAAGTCAACCTTTACAGGCGCAGCTCGCCGAGCAGGACACGAGCCGTTGGGCTTCCACGCTGGCTACGTCGGGCATGCTCATTACCGGTAATGTAGAACGTTTTTTATGGACTTCCACCGGCGAATTAAAGCATATACAACCAGGTTGGGGATTTATTACATCCAATACCTATCAATACGGCACTATTTTTA
>JBKBWT010000538.1:0-2818 GCA_046314415.1 Saprospiraceae bacterium | reverse complement strand
CTGGCGAAGTCATCTTTTTGCTCCAAAAATTTGATTAGACCAGTGTAAACAAAAATAAAACCTCCTGGCGCGGCAAATGCATTCAACGTATTGTCATCATTTATAATGTACACTTCCCAGGGAAAATCTTTGGCATGTTCTACATTGCCAGAATTCATAATATCCGCCACCACGCTTTCCACATACTCGTATGCCTGCGGGTACTGCGCGCGCGGTAACATCGGAAATTGTTGTGGATCATTGAGCACTTCACTGCGCAATTGCTTACCGAGTTCAACATCTTGTTCTACCGAAAATAAATTCAAATTATTTACTTCGGTGCAAGAGAGACTAAATAAAAGCAATAAAAATGCGATCAGCAATGGACGAAATTTCATGTTACAAACCAGATTTTTAAATGAAGCATTTTAGAAAGGGGAAAGTTCAAACCAATTTTTAATTTTTAGAAAAAGATGTAAAGAAGCAAACTCA
The DNA here is from genome assembly GCA_046314415.1 of Saprospiraceae bacterium. Taxonomy (GTDB): domain Bacteria; phylum Bacteroidota; class Bacteroidia; order Chitinophagales; family Saprospiraceae; genus JADJNW01. Next base: position 2,347 of record JBKBWT010000538.1, on the reverse strand, counting down.
TTATTACAACTATTAAAACATTACTCCACACATTCACGGCATCATTCGTCATCCAGCGCCAGCCGTTTTGCAATATCATATTAGCATCTTTATTGTCACTCATTTCATTGGTTTCTAGATTTTTATAACGAGCTTGTACACTTGCTCCCATAATACTGTCGAGTAACATTCCGGCGAATCCGGCCGCAGTAATGAATAAAATTAGTGCTGTTTTTACATTATTATGTAATAAAAAACTGCCCAATATTCCCATCGCTAAAGCGCCAAAGAAACCACCCAAGGTGCCCGGCACGCTTACCCCGCCCGATAAACCTGGTGGTACCGGTCTCATTTTTACAATATCATATGTTTTCCAACGAAAGTAAATACCGATTTCGGAGGACCAGGTGTCGGCGGTACAAACTGCCATAGAAATGAGCATTAATGTTAATATGATGTTTTGATCGCCTATCTTTACAAAAGTAGCTAAAACCCCGTAAATGCCGCCGTTGCAAAGCACTTGCACGTAATCGCGGGCTTTGCCGTGCTTGACGTCAGTGACTTGCGTTCTATTTTTACTCCAGCGACCAATGAAAGTACTCGTTATAAAAAAGAAAAATAAAGGAAGGAGCCACTGCGCTCCAGCGAACCACAATACCCACAAACCCAATAGCGAGGCCATTATTGCACCATCCAGCGTAAGCGCTTTTTTACGAATGGTGTAAAGACAAAATAAAATAGCCAGCAAAATGCCGACCCACAGGGCAATTATTATAGCATTATTTACTTGAATTGACAATTGTTGTAACAAAAGTGCTGCGCCCAAGGGCACCCAAATATTATCAAATCCATTTGAGCCTAAGGCTTCTAAAGTTGCGAGTATCAGGGCAATACCCATTAATCCTAGCCAGAATATTACATTCGGTAGATCGGTTTTTATAAAAAATGTGGGGAAAATGCTCGAAATAAGGATATAAATTAAAGGTACACTCCCTGCAAATGTAATACTGCCGATAAAGGATTTGCGGTCGCCGGTAAGCGTGTAATATTTTTTAGCATATAATTGCCCGATAATAGCGGCAGCAGCGTCGCTTCCTGCCAGAATTGCCATCGGAATAATAATAAATTCCCGTTGATCCCGGAAAATTATTAATAAAACTAAATAAGCCAGTGGGAATAAGGCAATGCCCCAACTGCGCCGACCGTTCGATTCGCTAAATAAGCGCCTGCTGGCAACTAAATATAATAAAAGCGGCTCAACCAAAAAAATGATCCAAGTAAGTAATATTAGATTTTCTATTAATACAGGGGCTACCGCGCAGGCACCTACGGCACCAACATGCAGGATTTTACGGCTCAGCCACTGGGGTAAAACGGCGCGTCGGGAAAGCATTTCCGCGCATAATGTCAGGATTAAAACAAAAATTGCCAGATAAACCAGTATCAGTAAGTCAGTCGTCATGCCTTGCGTGTCAATGGCATGAAGATAAGCATTCGGGGCAATACGACTGGGCTTTTTCTAAAAATCAGCCTGAGCAAAATAAACCGGATGCCGCTCATTGTATTTTTTGAGGAAAATAAACATGCGATCCCGTTTGCGACCTTTGAATTGTTTATATTCCTGGTATAAGTGTATGTCAGTGGAAATCAATTTTTTAAGTGCCCGTTCGGTGAAGCGATGAATAGCGCCGGTTTCAAAATTAATAATGTATTGGCGGAATTTTTCCTGTTTGTGAATGCCACTTTGATTCGACATAGAAATATCCATCACTGCAAAGGCAAACCCAGTCAAATAAGGATCATCTATCTGATATAATACACTGGTAAAGTGACAGATAGCACCGATAATGGCAATTTTGAGGTGATGTTTGGTGTAAACCACATTATCCACCGAGTAGCCGAAGATTTTTTCGCATTCTATTTTATTTACCGTGCCGTTGGCATCGCGGTAATGGAGCCATCTTTTGTGCAGTACTTGTAAATAAAAATAAGGTGCGCCAGGATCAAACTCGGTGATAATCGCTTCTTTAGGAATCGGATTATTATGCTTCCAATCATTGATGGTCAGGTAAATACCTGGTTCAAACTGAAAGCCACGCTGGTAAGGCATTGCTTTAGTCGAATCGGATTCAATCCCGGAAGCAGCGAACACATAAAGTGGAATTGCCAGTAAGGCAGCGGAAGTAAATAGCCATTTCATCTTCATGGGAACATATTGTTATTGCAATGATAGATGATTTTAGCAGCGCTACCAATTAATTTTTCGACTTTAACATTTAACTTCCGAACAAAATTATTACTTAGACGTTCCCGCCGGGTTGCCCAACGTATAAGTCACCTTGCGCAGATACTCCAGCATATTCGGACG
>JBKBWT010000537.1:0-2823 GCA_046314415.1 Saprospiraceae bacterium | reverse complement strand
AAGGAAGGCTCTCCATTCAGTAACCCCGAAGCAAATACCGTGATGGCACTCCCAGCCAGTTCGCTGAGATTCGCCCGGAAGGTTGCTACCACATCGGTGCTTCCATTGGCACGAATATCGAGCAGATAGGTTGCTGGATCAACAGCTAAATAATCACTGTAATCGCCATAAGCCAGGTTGCTAATCAGATTACCCACGCCTTGTGCATCGACATCTACTGCTGGCGCACCCGGGGAGCTATGCAGCACAGCAACTTCTACTTTGGCAGCATCAGCCGCATTTTCTCTAGCCGCATCGTTCACTTGCAAAGTAAAAGGCGTTTGTTCATTACCAACAAGACCAGCAGCCGTTACAACGTAGGTTTTACCGTTTTCAAAAGTAACATCCTCAAAAGTTGCAATGGCATCGGCAACAGAAGTGCTGTTACCCGGCGCTACTGCCAGATCAATGGGCGTTTCCGCAGGCAGGAACAGGAAAGGCGTAGCCGTGCGAAAGGCAAAATCATTCAAAAGTATGTCGCCATTGGCATACACATCTACGGTAGGAGAAGGTGCATTGTGAATGACCTGTACCCGCGCTACCGGCGAAGCTGGAAATTCAACTACCGTACCATCCGGTAATGCTGCAAAAAGACCAAAGGATGGCGTGTTACTTAGCAGACCTGAAGCAAAAACCGTCGCTGCACCTCCTGCCAGCGCGCTTAAATCAGCTTTGAAAGTAGCTACAATAGCCTGGCTACCAGCTGCTTTTACATCTAAATAATAGACCGCCGGTGGAACCGATAAGTAATTTGCTATAAAATTACCAAAAGACAAATTCGATACAAGATTACCAACGGTACGGGCAGCTACATCTACCGCCGGAGCATCCGGGGCACCATGAAAAACAGTAAATTCAACCTCCGTAGCCTCGCTCGCTGCATTTTTTGCATTTCCATTTACAAATAAATTGAACGGATTAGTGGCATCGCCTACGACACCTCCCGCCATCACTACGTACTTTCCACCATCGACCAGCGTACCCAGATTGAATGTCGCAATGGCATCCGCAACGGAAGTGCTTGGATTTACCGCTACTGCTACTTCAATAGCGACACCTGCCGGTACATTCAGAAATGGCGTTGCACCCCGAAAGGGAACCCCCGTCAGTTGAGGTAGCAAAGCACCATTGACATAAATATCTACGGTAGGACCCGTATTGGTACCTGGTGTTGGTGAATTGTGAATGACTTGTACTTGAGCAATTTGGGCATAACTCCATACGGATAATAAGCAGGTAAGGAGTAAAAGGAAATATTTACGCATACTTTGGGATCATTTAGGTTTGATAATAGTTTACTAATTCGCCCTCTTCAACATGGTAATAATTGTAATGTTTAGCGTTATATGCCGCCTGGCTGACTAAATATTGTATAAAAAGTAGTTTTGGCTAATAGTGGTCATTTGAAGTATTTTTTGCAAACCAAAGCTTTTTTTGATTGTGTTTGGCGCTTTCACTAAATGTGTATAATTTGGTCGGCTTGAATCTGCTAAGCAATTATTTGGTGATCATTATTCATTTTTCCCATGGCAACTGTGCGCCTCAAAATACCTGTTATTGCCATCCCCACCAAGGTGGAAAGTAAACCTTTGTACCATTTACGCCCTTTGTTTACCGGGTATCCCACTGCTTCTAACCGCCGTCTGGAAATCGCAACTGCCCGCTTGCGCGATGAAATCAAACAATTTTTTAAAGGTTTTGAACTCGATCGTAATAATGTGAGTCAGCTGTTGTGGTATTTATTTGATCCGCCAACCCAATATCATGTTTTTGATTGTAACTTTCGTACCGGCAATATCTGGGTGGAAGGAAAATTTGGCGTGGTTACTTTTGAACTGCAAAATATTACATTTGCTTGCCTGCCCCATCTTAATTATTACATGTTTATTATACAAAGTGGTAAAGCAAATCGCGCTGTAATTGAACGTCGTACCGAGCAGGTGATCAAAAAACTATTACCTAATTTTAAAAAAGAACTAAAAGATATTTTCACTGTGCAGCAATATTATGTCACCGGGCGGGAATTGCTGACGCATGTGGAAGTAAGTGTCAATATTGGCTTTGGAGAGTTTCAATACGAAAATGATTTACCGGGCTGGTTGTTTGCGCGGCTGCGTGACGATACGTATTTCGATGGGGCGATGGAAATTGAGCGGATTGGGTCGGATTTGAATAGTCGTTATCCGGCAGAATTAGGCAGGGCTTTTCATCGCGATGAGCTGGTTGATAAAATTTATCAAATCATTTTTCAAAAAGAAAATACGCCACTTGCTATTGTTGGCAATGAAGGCGTAGGCAAGCGGTCACTGGTGCACGAAGCAGTATGGCGTTATCAAAGCAATTATTATAAGAGAAGAAGGGGTGAGCCGGAAATTGTCTGGCAGCTCGATCCTACGCGGGTGATCTCTGGTATGAGCATTGTAGGGATGTGGCAAAAGCGTTTTGAAGCGATTATCAATTACCTGATTGATCCTTTTGAAGATGGCAGCAAGAGTTACAAGTTGTTGATAGACAATCCAGTAGCTTTGTTGCGGGTGGGGAAATCCGCGCAAAACAACATGACCTTGAGTGATGTGCTCAAATCTTATCTGGAAAAGCGAACTCTTCAGGTGATCCTTGTCGCTACTCCAGAAGAATGGAAAATTGTGCAGGAGAAAGACCGGAGTTTTGCCGATTTGTTTCAGGTTTTCAGAATTCCCGAACCAGATCTGGAAACGACTACCCGCATTGTTTTGCTGCAACGCAATCTGCTGGAACGCGAAAATGGCTGCTCCTTTACCATTC
>JBKBWT010000536.1:0-2824 GCA_046314415.1 Saprospiraceae bacterium | reverse complement strand
CACGGAAAGTACCCCGCCCGCGAGGGCGCTATTTTTGAGAAAATGTCTGCGATTCATGGAGGATAAGGGTTTTAGGTGTTTATTTTGTCTGAACCGTGATTTTTTTAATTAAATGATTACTATGATTTTAGCACATCAAAGCAATCTTTCAATCATATGAATCACAGTTCAGACACTTATTTACTTCATTGCCAACAACTTCGTCTTGCCTGGTACCGCAATTTCGTATTCACCCTCGGCATTCGGCAGGGTAGGAGGCAGCGTATTCCAGTTCGGATTCTCAAATTCGACTTGGCGTGAATCGGGAATCAGACTATAAGGATTCTTCATCAGATCATCCCATTTTACTTCCTGACCGGTGTAAGTCGCGGTGCGTCCCATGATGGAAGTCATCGTACTTTTCGCGCCGATCTCAGCGTCCGCAAATTTGTATTCCCCATTGGCAATCGCGGCAAAGAGCACATCATGTTCGGTTTGGTAGGGATTCGGCTCGTTCTTTACATTTACTTCCAGCGCTACTTTATTACCTTTATATAATTTACCGGCTCCAAAATGCACTTTGCCTTTGGTACCGTGAATGACCTCATCTACGCGGCTCCAGGTGCCCGGCTGGTGGCGGCACTGGCTATTCATAATGGCGCCATTGGCGTATTCAAATTCTACAAAATGGTGGTCGTAAATCTCACCGTACTCCTTGCCAATGCGCACTTCACGTCCGCCCATACCTTGTGCTTTCACCGGATAAGCGCCCATTGCCCAGTTCATTACATCAATATTATGAATATGCTGTTCGGTGATATGATCGCCGCATAACCAGTTGAAATAGTACCAGTTACGCATTTGATATTCCATTTCGGTTTGTCCCGGCTGACGCTTATTCACCCACACACCATCATTATTCCAATACACCTGACCACTGACGATTTCACCAATTTTACCTTTTTTAACGGCTTCCATTAAACCAAGATAAGATTGCTGATAGCGTCTTTGTAAACCGACAACGACATTGAGTTTCTTTTGCTTCGCCATTTCGGCGGCATCAAGTACACGCTTCACACCGGCTGGATCAACCGCAACGGGCTTTTCCATAAACACGTGCTTGCCTTGCTTTACACATTCTTCAAAATGCTGCGGACGGAAGCCTGGAGGCGTTGTTAATATGACGACATCGGCTAATGCAATGGCTTTCTTATACCCATCAAATCCGACAAACTTATTTTCTTCGGGTACCTGAATTCTGTCCTTTGGCATGCTACCTTTGCCACCCGACCAATCCTGATAATCGGCACTGGTGATGTCGGTATAACATTTATCCAAACGGTCTTTAAAAGCATCCGCCATCGCGACCAACTGCGTATTCTGCTTCACGCTCAGCGCTTGAATGACCGCACCGGTACCGCGACCGCCGCAGCCCACTACCGCTACTTTGATAACGTCATTTCCTGCCGGGAAAAACTGGTGTGCTTGTGCCAGCGTGGGCAATACCATTGCACCACCGACGATTAAGCTGCCTTTTTTAATAAAATCGCGTCTATCGGGTTTGTTAGTTTCCATGATATTAATATTTTAGGATGATTTATTAATAATAGTACACTGATTATTATGATAATTAAGATGCTTTAAGATTAAAATCATAATTTATCATAAGCATCATAAAAATCAGTGTACTATCCTTTCAGATATTTATCATAAAAAGCATTGGCTTCTGCTGGCGTCGGTTGCTTGGCTGGTTTTACCAGGCGAAAACCCACGAATGGCGCGTCGGTATTCCACCATTTGGATTTGGGAATCTGCGGATCACGACGATTCCAGACGGGGTCTTGTTTTACACGGGCGGCGGGGCGCAGGTCTTCGGCTTTGCTTTGATAAGAACCACCTTTGAGGGTATGTAATGCCCGAATATTATTATAATCCATAAATGGATTCTGGGAATTATTACTCACTTTTGTAAAATAATCCTCCTGATATTCATCCATCGTCCATTCCATTACATTGCCGAGCATATCATATAATCCCCAGGCATTGGGTTTTAACTGTCCGACTTTCTGATATTTATCGGTACTATTCTCACTATACCAGGCATAATTTTTTAATTCTTTGGCATTTTTACCAAAAGGATACACCTCCGTACCACCCGCGCGCGCCGCGTATTCCCACTCGGCTTCAGTCGGCAGGCGATAAAAAACGCCCGTTTTTTCGTACAACCACTTGCAATACGTCAACGCTGCATACGCTGACATACTGTTAGCTGGAAAACCGCCGTGCTTGCCCATGCCCTGCGTAAAATCAATATACGGCGGGCTGGGGCGGGAAATGGCGTCGAGTTTGGGTTCCGGCTCCGAATTTTTATCCTGAAAGATGATATATTGCTCATACGTAATTTCATAAGTGCCAATGGCGAAAGCGTCAACCGTCACTTGCTGCTGCCCTTCGTTTGGCTGGCGACCCTTTTCCTTAGCGGCGCTACCCATCAGGAAGCTCCCGCCGGGCAGTTCGGTCATTGCAATGGTCACGGAAGTGCCGGAAATGGCTTGTTCAAACGTTTTTTGTGCTGGTAGCGAATAGGAGAGTAAAAAACAAAAACCACCAATGATATATGAATGACGCAACATAGTGTGCTCGTTTTAGCGCTCAATTTATAGAAATCTGTTCAAAGTTGCCCAGTTTTTGGGTTTTAATTTTGCCGTTTTTCCAGTAAGTAATCAATAATTTGGCTTGTTGATCGGGTTCTTTAACGGTTTTATTTACTTGATGTAATAATTTTTTAGCTTTTTGTAAGGACAGCACACTGCACGCTGTTGCCAGCCAGTCTGCCGCTGCTCCA
>JBKBWT010000535.1:0-2853 GCA_046314415.1 Saprospiraceae bacterium | reverse complement strand
AAGGGCTGGATTAAATGACCGTGCTGACGCCATTTTTAATGATATTTCCCAGTTGGAATGAATGAATTAAGGAATGAATGAGGGAAAGAATTTTGTGAATGAGATCTTTCAAATCCTGGCGATTGGCAAATTCAACGTCTTCTTCACCAAAATCGAGTTCCAGTTCGATCATGCTGGCAAAATGAATCAGTTCTTCGCGCAAGCGATTGATCTCATGGCTGAAACCGCCGCGCATTTGCTGCAAGGCTACGGCGTGCGCCGACTCCGATTCGGCAGCAATCAAATCCGCTACGGCTTCGGCTTGCGACAAATCCATTCGACCGTGCAGGAATGCCCGTAAGGTAAACTCCCCCGGCTGCGCCAGCCGCGCGCCTTTTTGTATCAACAATTGAATGAGTTGCTGAATAATATAGCTCGACCCATGACAGGATATTTCGGCTACGTTTTCACCGGTGTAAGATTTGGGGGCGACGAATACGGTTACCAAAACTTCATCAATGAGCTTGCCATCATCGTCTTTGATGGTGCCAAAATGCACGGTATGCGAGGGCTGTAGCGTCAAATCCTTACCATAAAAAACCTGATTGGCGATGAAAATGGCATCTTCTCCTGACAAACGGATCACGCCAATCGCGCCTACCCCCGGCGGGGTTGCCAATGCGACAATGGTATCTTGTAAATGTTGTGTTGAATACATTTCAATTTACGAATTACAATTTGGGATTTACGATTGTAGAATTATAATTTACGAATGAACGCCGAAAGCTTTGCAGCGGTTGTAAATCGTTCTTCGTCAATCGTAAATAGATTTAGTTTTTATTGCGCAATGCGGCTAGTTTTTCCTGAACTTCCTGATTGCTGGGGTACATTTGCAGGTAGCGTTCGAGCATTTGCACGGCAAAGGCCGGATCAGCTTCCCCGTATAAATTGCCCAGTAATTCCAGGGTAGGCGTATGATAGGCATCTATTTGTAAAATAGCCTGTAATGCTTCTGCTAGCTGATTAATATTCTGATTATTATTAAAATTACATAAAGCTTTATAATAAAGGGCCTGCGTGCAATTTTTCCAGGTTTGTAATATAGCTGTCGCTTCGCGCAAAATATTATCACAATCGCGCAAATTATTATACATTTCTAATATACCCAGCCGATAGGATAAATTATTGGGGTCTAAAGTCGCTGCTTTTTTATATAAATCCAAGGCTTCTTGATATTTGCTAAATAAAATGGCTTGATTGGCTTTAATGCTCAACCCGACGGCGCGTACTTTGGGCGAAAGCGTTACTTTTTCGGTGCTTAAGGCTTGAAGTTGCCGCAGTTTTTCATTCGCAAAAGCAACAAAAGCCTGATATCGCCGATCATTATATTGTTTATGTAATATTTGAAATTTTTGTAATGACTCTATCGCTTGTTGCGTGTAACCCGCTCGTTCCCAAAGCAATGCAGCGAATACGTGGGCACCGTAATCCTGGGGTCGCCCCTTCAAATGAAACCAGATAAAATTGATGGTACCCAGATAGGTATTGCTAAACTGACTGGGCGTACGCTTGCTCATTTCGCGCAAAGCCGCCGCCTCACCCTGATACACCCGGTAAGACAGCAGCACATACTCAATTTTGTCGCGCATGCCGCTTTCATCTACAAAAAGGGTCTGTAAACCAGTGGCTTCCTCAATTTCGGGGGATAAGTCGCCATCATAATACTGGGAAGCAGCATCGCCTTGCAGGAAGTATTGCTGTCCGGCTTTCATCGCCGCGCTCGCTTCCGCGTATTTGCCAAGCCGCGCCAGACAATGGGCTTTGTTCAAATGGGCAATGAACAGAAAAGATTGCTTTTCAATCAAATAATCACAATCGCTGATGCAATCTTCTATCCGATCTGCATAATAATAAGCGACTGCCCGCGACTGACGTGCTTGTAAATAATCCGGTTTTTCTTGTAAAATACTATCCAATAATATAATAGCGGCATCATATGCTTTCAAACGTGCATAAATACCGGCCATTTGCAGCCGCCATTCCAGCCGGACGTTTTCATCTGTTATATTTTTTAAGCCTTCGGATAAAATATTATATAATAAAAAGTCTTTGGCATTATCATTTGACCCCAGGGCTTTATTCCCATAATATAAATTATTTAATAATTTGTTGGAGCGTTCCAGGGCTTGATCCAATTCATTCACCCATTGATCCTGGGTGGTTTTGATCAATTCATCGAGGTCTTCTTTCGCCGGTTTATCCGGGCAATAGCGCGCCGCAAAGTATTTATCAATGGCGCGGCGGTAATTTTTTTCTTTTTGCAACTGCATGCCGCGTGCGCGCAGGTCATTGTAACAGTTTTTTTGTGCAGCAACGTTTATAATGAAAAAAAGAAGGAATGAAAGAATAAATAATAATTTGATAGGCATGGTGATTATAAATTTAATAAAGATTTAAATATCTCCCAAAACATCACACTCGGCTGGAACGAGCGTGCGAATGTAATCTATAATTTCCGGGGTTAATTTACACCCGTACAAATGTAAGGATTCCAGATTTTTAAATGCTTTCAAAAAATCCCAATCGGTTTTGGACATTTGATGCAATGGATTGGCATTCAGGTATAAATGTTTTAATTGCTTTAAATTTGCCGCTTCCGGGGGCACTTGCGTGAGGCGATTGCCGTTAAGATACAGCACTTCCAGTTGAGTCAAATTCCAAAACGTTGCCGGTAAGGTAGTTAAACGATTTCGAGCTAAATCAATGGTTTTTAAGTTTTTAAGTGTGCCAATTTCCGGCGGCAGCATCGCTAATTCGAGTCCATTGAGTTGTAAATAGACGACATCTTGAAGTTGCCCGATCTCCGGCGGAATC
>JBKBWT010000534.1:0-2925 GCA_046314415.1 Saprospiraceae bacterium | reverse complement strand
AATAAAATTATAATTATAATAATCTAATAAACATTCATTTAAAATATAACATTAATAATTTACACATATAATATTCAAAAAGCAATAATCTTTTATAAAGCTATCAATTTACCCGATAACAAATAATCAATTTCTTCTACCTTTACTGCATGAAAGCATTAGCCTTAACCATTTTAATCAGTCTGGTACTTGCCTGCTCGACCCCGCCGCAAGCCGGAATAGCAGACTTCTGGGCAGATTTTCAAAAAGCAGTGGCTGCTAACAATAAGGAAGCTGTAGCGGATATGACGCTTTTCCCTTTTGGCGGTACGGATGGAATGGCAGAAAATATTGGGGTAAATGGGATGACCCGCGAACAATTTCTGGCGTTTTACGATCAGATTTTTGATGAAAAAGTCAAAGCTACCATTGCGCAAACCTCCGTCAATGAATTGAATAAGTACACGCCCCCGAAAGACGCTGCCCTCGAATCGATGAAACTGCCCGCCAATACTGCGGTTTACAGTTTTATGGTGGCTTATATTTTTGATGAAGGAATGGAAACGCAAACGGAGAGTACTGTCACTTTTTATTTCCTGAAGCAAAAAAATGGAATCAAGCTTGCTTATATGCAAATAGCCGGATAAATAAAAAGCTGAGTAACCATTAATTATGCATTACTCAGCTTTGGTACAGAACACAGTGACGTTCTGCGATGTTCTTTTTTCGGTTCAGCTTGCTAGGTTGGTTCCAGTTGAGGCGTCAAGACGGCAACAATAGCAAGGGCTTCACCAAATTGGAGTTGCATGTTCATGGGTTGAAAGTTTTTAATGTAAACAGGATTATATTACGGTTTCAAATATACTTATACTTTTTGATTTACCAAGAAATTTCACAAATTTTAAATTATTTTAAAGCGAAAAACAGCCTGCATGGATAATTTGCTCGAATTTTTACAATATTTATTCAAACTGGATTGGATCAGTGAACACCCGCTGGGTTTGATTTTTGTTATTCTGATCGTTTTTGCCGAAACGGGCTTATTTGTTGGCTTTTTCTTGCCAGGCGATTCGCTTATTTTTGTAACCGGAATGGCATTTGCCGGCAACCGCGAAACACTGATCGGCTTTTTTCCGATGATGTTACTGGTTATTCTTGCGGGTGTCTTGGGAAATATGGTCGGTTATTGGTTTGGAAAAAAATCAGGACCCTTATTATTCAAACGTGAAAATTCCTTCTTTTTCCGACGGAGTCATTTACTAGCTGCTAAAGAATTTTATGATAAACGCGGCGCCGTTACCATTTTTATTGCCCGCTTCTTGCCCATTATCCGCACGTTTGCGCCGATTGTAGCCGGTATTGTTCAAATGCCGTATCGAAATTTTATGTTATATAATATTCTGGGCTGTGCCGCCTGGATTTTTTCTTTCATGTCGCTGGGTTATTTTCTGGGCGAACGTTACCCTGCGCTGCGCGAAAGCATAGAATATGTGATTCTCTTTCTAATAGGTATTACAACTATTCCTATAGTGTATCGCATGGTGCGCCGCAACAAACAAACCCAACAAAGTAATTAATACCATTTTCCCGAATGTCCAAAGCACTCCTTTGAAGGATGCCCTGGGCACAATTTGATAATGGCTATTCATTAGCTCGCTATCCGCTGTCTGTTTTTGATTCTAAAAATTTGAGAAAATTTCAGATGAGTAAAAAGTTTTTACAATTAAAAACAAGATTGTTTTTCCAATACAAAAACTTGTTTTTAATATAAAACTGTATTATATTTGCATATAAAAAGGCATTAAAATATTTAATTTCCAACGTCTTTTGAAATCAAGGCTTTTGCCAAAAACTTGATGCCGGTTGTAATAATTATTCCTATTTTATTCACTACATTCATCTATTATGAAGAAACAAGCTGGTAATCGCATGTACAATTTTCCGGATGCCGACTTGTACGTGCAGTGCATGGAACGCATTCGTTATGCCCACCGGGATATTCAGCATTTTGAGCAATATAGTTTTGGCATGGAACGCCTGAAGAAATTCGCCGCCATGTGTGAGAAATTTCGCGCCCTGCCCGATGATGATGAATTGGTCGGCGATCAGATGGTCGTCACTGAAAAAAAATACGATGCCGCTGAGCGCCTGAAAAACGCCATTCGCAGCCTGATGACGCGGGTAGCCATGAAATATAACAATCGAAGTGGGCGCTACCGTAAATTCGGCACGGCAAAAATGGGCGACATGACGGATGCACAATTGCTTTTTTGCGGGCGCCGCGTGATTCGGGTAGCCAGACAACAAATTGATTTTCTGGCAGATGTGGGTGTTAATGAAAATATTATACAACGGATCAGCGATGCTTGCCAGGATTTTGAGAATGCAATAAATATTCAGCAGGATAAAGTAGCCGACCGCGATATTGCGGTGGAAAGCCGGATTGATCAAGGCAATAAGCTTTATCAGGAACTGATCGTGCTATGCGACATCGGTAAAGATATCTGGGCGGACAAAGACCCGGTTAAATATGAAAATTATACCATATACGAAAGCAATAATGACCAGAAAAAAGCGCGGAAGGAAAGACTTGCCAAGGAGCAAGTGAATGAGGAGGCAAATAGTAATGAATAGAGTTGCGTCCATGTAAATAGTTGAAAATCAAAGTTGATTAAATTTGGGGTTAAAAAAGGAGCATGAGCCTACATTATAAAGCTATAAAAGAGGATCGACAATGGCGAGCGACCATTGGATTGTCACAGGTAAAATTTGAACAATTAGTGGATTTGTTCAAAAGGAGTTATGAGCACTTGAATGGAGGGAGCCTGGAGCAAGGTGCCTATAATTTGAAGAAAACCCTGATTTTAAAGAGCTACGAAGAGGTGGTGTTTTATGTTTTATTTCAACTAAAAAATGGCTTAACATATGATGTGCTAGGCTTTCTGG
>JBKBWT010000533.1:0-2944 GCA_046314415.1 Saprospiraceae bacterium | reverse complement strand
AGCGCTCGCGCCACTCTTGTTTGAATTTCATACGTTCTTCCATGCTCATATTCATCCATTTGTCGCGCCAAGCCATGTGTTTATTATATTTATGCTTATCAAAACCGCCGGGTCTGCCGCCGCCGCGCCAACCGCCAAATAAAATTCTGCTCAATACCAGCAAACCCATTGCCTGCCAGTATGTCAAAGTTTTCACGCCAATGACATCCGGCAGAATAGCATTCCACAACAACATCACCGCCCAGCTGCCTAAAAACAGCGCCCCAATTCCAAAAAGCGGAAAGAAAAAAAATCTTTTCGGTCTCATTTTATTTTTGATTGCTTATTGTCGATTGTTAATTGAATGTCAAATAAAAAATTAACAATCAGCAATTTTCAATTAATAATTAATCAAATCCTGATATAAATTTTCCAGCCGGCTCCGCAAATGCTTTACAGCGTAGCCCTTTCGGGAAATAATCGTTTTAAGGTTTTCGCCGCGTTCATCGGCAATTTCCTGCAAAGTTTTATCTTCTAACTCATTCAAAATGAATACTTCCCTTTGTTTTTCAGGCAATTCATCGAGTGCCGCCATTAATTCTTCCCAAAACAATTGCCGAATATGCTCGTCCTCCGGGCTAAAGTCATCCGCCAGCAAAATATCTTTCAGCAGCCATTCGCCTTCTTCATTTTCATAACCAAAATCTTCGAGCGCTTCCGGTTTTTTCTTGCGAAAAAGATCGGTAATTTTATTGCGCGCCACTCGATATAGCCAGCCGCTTACGCTTTCAATCGCTTCAATTTCCGGCTGATTGCTCAATTGATACCATACGTCTTGTAAAATATCCTCAGCATCCTCGTCTGTCGGCACGCGCCCGCGAATGAAGCTGAACAGTTGCTTCCCATAAGTCCGAACGGCTTGTATGACACGTTGCTCCGCCATAAGTAATTCAGCGTTTACGCTGGTTTCGTTCCACAGGCTTTTGCCTGTCTAATATACATGGCAGACGAATAAGATTGAAAATTACTTTAAACGTAGTGCAGCCTTCCAGGCTGCTTTTCGTCCCACAGGCTTTAGCCTGATTTGTAAAAATGACTTCAGCCTTTAAAAAAATCAAAAACATCAGCTGTTAAGCTGACCTTGTAATTAGGCTTCAGTCCAAAAATGCTATTTTTGCCCAGCAAAAATAAAATTATGAAAAATCTGCTTCTGCTTTTAATAATTGGCATTTTATTCTTACAGGCTTGTAAAAGTGATCAAACCCGCAGTAGTTCTACCGATCAAACTACGACTACCATTCCGATTCCTAGTTTTAACCGCGACTCTGCTTATCAGTTTGTCGCTGAACAAGTGGCATTCGGACCGCGTGTGCCGGGCAGCGAAGCGCACCAAAATTGTAAAAACTGGTTGGTACAAAAGCTGGAGAGTTATGGTGCAACCGTTATTCAACAAGATTTTCAAGCAAAAACATATTATGGAAAAAAATTACCTGCCTCCAATATCATAGCCCAATTTAATCCTGAAATAACCAGACGCATTGTTTTGGCAGCACACTGGGACTCAAGACACATTGCTGATTCGCCATTGAGTACCGAGCGTAAAAACGAACCCATTCTCGGTGCGGACGACGGCGGTAGCGGTACGGCAGTTTTGTTGGAAATTGCGCGACAGTTACAGCAAAATCCGGTAGAAATGGGCATTGATCTGGTGTTATTTGATGCAGAAGACTTAGGCGAAAGTGGCACAGAAGACCCGGCATCGGCAACGACGTGGTGTCTAGGTTCACAGTATTGGGCAAGAAATCTGCACGTGCCAAATTACCGTCCACAATATGGTATTCTCTTGGATATGGTTGGCTCCAAAGGCGCACAATTCCCGATTGAGCAATATTCCAATCAGATTGCACCGCAACTGGTGAGTGAAGTCTGGAATTTGGCAGCAAATCTCGGCTATAGCAATTATTTCCCTAAAACGAACGGCGGCGGCGTGACCGATGATCATTACTTTGTAAGTACGATTGCTCGCATTCCAATGATTGATATTATTAATCGCTCAACGCAGACACAAACAGGCTTCGGGGAATATTGGCACACGCACAATGACAACATGGCTATCATTGATCGCAAAACCCTGAAAGCAGTTGGACAATTAATGCTGGTAATTATCTATCGTGAAAATAGCGGTGCCTTATAACCAGGATGATTTGCTACGGTTTGATACCTTATTATTATATGTATGGTAAACGGTCAGGAACAAGCAAATAGAAGAAAGCATTTTATAAACTTATTGATTGTACTGGGAACTCTATAATGGAGCGCAGGGTTTTTTGTCAACTGCTGTAAAAGTGATATAGTTACTAAGGTGTAGCAAAAGTGCGAATTAAGCCAAGCAAGTTAAACACAGATACTCCTGAGACGGAGTTTTCAAAATACGAAAATTTCTAGACTTTATGGAACTATATACTTGTTGTAGTGCGTTATGTCACACGCAAGTGAAAGTACGATACGCTTACAAAAATTCTTTCCGGGTTTGCTTTAATCGTTTATTCTCAGTACAAGGAAAAATTGAAAAAGCCACAAACTTTCTTTCTATTCCGGGAACTGAATTGGAATTTACGAGGTTTATTATCTGCATTGGTCACGAGTAAAAATGTAACGAGAGAAAGAACGTTTCTATTTAATATTGATTCCCAAGCATTTACATAGCTGGTGCAAAAATCGACAAGAAAAATTTAAAAAAAAGATTAAAAAGCTTGACAAATAACAAAAGAGGTTGTACTTTTGCATCCGCTTTCAAAAGGAGGGCGGCGAAACAAAATCGGCAAGAAAAATTCTTTGAAAATTCTCGCCAAAAAATTTGCTAGCAAATCGATACTAACTATCTTTGCAATCCTTTTTGGGGAGAAGGGGTAGAGGGGAGAGAAGCGGATTCAGCGCAAGGGAGCTGAGACCAGGTTCGAGACCT
>JBKBWT010000532.1:0-2954 GCA_046314415.1 Saprospiraceae bacterium | reverse complement strand
CGAGTTTGGTATAGCCGGTGAGGTATGCCAGGTAAACATCGTTCAGACCCAAAGAGCGCAGCCAGGGCGTATAAGTAGCCGAAATGGCTGAATTCTGTTCGGCAAAAGCCAACTTAGACGCGTTGAAGTGCATGGCATTGGGATCAGCCGAAATAGCAATACCCACATCACCCATGGCGCCAGAGCGCGCATCCGCCACAATACGCAGGAAAGGTACTGCGGTAGATACCGTGTTGACACAAGGCTGCCCGCTCAGATCAATATAGGTTTTGCCATCTGGACCAAGCGTACATTGCGCCTGTAAAACGTTGGGTATCAAGGCAATGGCGGAAATTACAATCAGAAGTAGGAAATTTTTCATGAGATAAAGTTTAGTAAAGTTCGTGGAAAAAAGCATTCGCTAGTATGTTGAAGGTGAATGAATAGTTAGTTGGCAATTTTAATTGTTAAGAAAATCTTACCAAAATTCTTGCCAACTTTGTTCTAATACGCAAAAACGCCAAACTTATTTTAAAATAACCAATTTTTCAAAATCACTTTCGCCTTTCAGATTGCTGGTGCCCGTCAGCACCCCGCGTACTTTTACTTTGTACAAATAAACGCCCCGTGCGAGGCGGTCGCCATAATCATCGCGGGCATCCCATTCGATGCAATCGTCCTGCCGCAACGCGCCATCCGATAAAATCCGCTGTTCAATGGTTTTGACCAAGCGACCGGAAATCGTATAAATTTGGATCAAGACATCCATTTCCTGATTGGCTAAATTATGGTCAAATTGAAAGCAAGTGCGATCCGTAAAAGGATTTGGATAATTTAAAACGCGCTGTAAAGCAACGGCTTCCGAAGCCGCTACAATGAATTCAGTGTAACCTTCGGCAGCATTATTCGCAACGTCCCAAGCGGTAACGCGCACCTGATAGCGTCCATCCGCGAGCTTAAACAAGGGATACCGTACCGTACCTTTGGTATAATCATCGAGATCGGTTTCGTAGAAGTCATTGAGTAAGAACGAATTCTGGGTATTTTCATTTAAAACCGCCTCTAAATCATGCCCGATACTATTGCCCACCACATTGATACCGTTGTCATCTGCTAACTTGACGAGAAGCGTAGGATTCGCATTTGTTACACTCCCAAAAATCCAATCTTCGGTATTCATATACACGTCCACTGTTGGACCCTTATCATCGCTCACCGCATTTGGATTGGTACCACCAATGATTACCTGCTCGAAAGCGCCCGCAGCGTCGGTCATGGCATCGGTATCAGCAGCATAATAACTAATTTTACCCGTACCAAACTGATAATTAATATCTTTTGGAATAACAAATGTGAATTTAAATGCGCCGTTAGTTGCCGAAGCCCGACCTTTAAAAATAATATTACGTTGTACCGTAAAATTAAAGCGCGGACTACCTTGATCCTGCGCCAATGTGGTCACCGTAGTCGGTTTATCAAATACCGTAGGATACACAATGCCATTAAAATTGGTGAGTGCTTGTCCGTTCAAATCGGTTACGATGCCTTCTACCGTTACCCGCTGCAAAGCGCGCAGCGTATCGTTCGCTACTTGCGTAATATCGCGTCCGTTTACTTTCGTTGTTGTTACATTATATTTAGGAATGGCTAAATACATGGAAGGATCGCCGATCAAGGAAAACTTCCGCGAATTGGTCACCGTAAAAGGACTGGTAAAACTGTTCTTTGCTTTACGGAAAGCTTCGCCCATGGTTAAATACTCGCCATTTTCCCGTTTGAAAAGTTGTTCGAGTGTGGCGCGTGTAAGTGCCGCATTTTCAGAGGCATACACAGCACGAACAGTTGTCATAAGTGCAATAGCGCCGCCGCGTGGATTCAAAATAGTTTCTTCACCTGCGGTGGTAAAAGAGGGATTATCATAACCGGTAAATGAACAAGTAGCTGTCATAAATAATGGTAGCCGGTCAAAATTATCCCAATTCAGCACATCCGAAATTTCCAGCACGCGTTCCTGCGCCCAGCCTTTCTCACCGCCGTGCCCAAGATACGTAACAACCAGCACGCCTTTAAAAATCGAGCGATTCAATTCGGCTTTCGCTTCGGGGAAACGATTGCCACCGGAAGCTGCAACTTGCGGAAAAGCATCGAGATACACTTTATTAATATTTAAAAAGCGATTCTGATTGCGAATTTGATCGGCAATACTATTGGCATCGCCGGTATGCCGGTTGCCATCTTCATCATCGCCTACAAATACCAAACGGTTGCGCCAGTCGCTTAATGCTTCTTGTTTGGTATCATAATTTATAATTTTATTGACGACTGCCTGCGCTTCGCTGGTGGTTTTCACCGGTAATCGGCCGACCGCAATATTTAAATTACCAGACAAAGGGTTGAATTCCGCAGCATTATAAAGAATACCGAAGTAATCATCCGAAGGAAAAGTTTCGACCGGATCAAAATCATCTTTTTCATAAACGGGTATAAAATTGCCGCCCAAATTATAAATATTACGCGTATCGAAGGAGCCATCGCCAAAAAGTAGTAAATATTTCAGCCGATTATTACGTTCGTATATCATTTTCACCATATCGCGAATGGCAGTCGGGTCGGTTTTGCCTGACGAAAATTCATTATAAACCTGATCAATACGCACCGCCGAGACAGTCAAACCGCTGTGCTGCGCCCGGTGTTGGGTAAACCGCTGCGCTTCTGCCTCAAAATCAGGATGATACACTACGATCATATCGGTTTGCTCAATGCCGTGAATATTTTGATTGGCAATTTTACCGACCTTCTCCGGCTCCAGAAAACCCTGATTGCGGTCAAAGGCTATAAAAGTTTTTAAGGTTGCCGTGGCAGCCCCAAAAGTAATTTGATTATTATTTAAAGTAAATGCCTGATTTTTAGGTTGTAACGGATTGCTAATATCCCATATTGATAAATTGGCATTGGCATTATCCAGTTGAAAAGTA
>JBKBWT010000531.1:0-2961 GCA_046314415.1 Saprospiraceae bacterium | reverse complement strand
GGTGGTTTCTTCAACCTCGATGTCAGCGCAGGCTACCGTTTCAACGACACCTTTACCCTATCGGGTCAAATCGTGAACGTATTGGACCAGGAAGTGCGTGAATTTGTGGCTTCGCCGGTCATTCGCCCGCTGTATTCGGTAGAATTGAAAATCAATTTACCAGCCATCGGCGGTAAAAAGTAAATGAATAGAATGGAATAATGGAATTTTGGAATAATGGAGTAAATAACCATATAATTTCCGAAATTCCATTATTCTCCAGCATTCCAACAAAAATCAAATATGCAAAACGCTGTTATCATCGCCGCCGGTGCGTATGCACCCGAACAAGTATTGCCTAACAGTTATTTTGACCAATTACTCGGTGAGGATGTAGGTACCTGGTTGAGTAGCAATGTGGAGATTTACGAACGTCGCTGGTGTGCCGAAAACGAAAGTACCGTTGATTTATGTGAAAAAGCCGCCCAACAAGCTTTACAACGTGCTGATTTACAAGCAGAAGCCTTGAATCTCATTATCGTAGCGACCGATACCCCTGAATACATTTCGCCGGCTACGGCGGCGGTTTTACAATATCGCCTCGGTGCAAAAAATGCGGGCACTTTTGACATTAATACCGCTTGTGCCGGCTTCGTCACGGCTTTAGACATTGGCGCTAAATACATTCGCTCCGACGAACGCTATCAGCATGTGCTGGTTATTGGCGCTTAAGCCATGAGTAAATATTTAAAAAAAAATTATAAAAAAACCGTCACGCTCTTTGCCGATGGCGCGGGAGCCGTTATTTTAAAGGCAGAAAAAACGACTGATAAAGGCTTTCTTGCCAGCGAATTATTAACCCAGGGACAATATCATGACTGGATGGGCATTTATGCCGGAGGCACGCATCAGCCTGTAAATGAGCAGGTTGTACAACAACATGAACATCAGTTACAATTTGTAAAAAAATTCCCTAAAGAATTGAATCCCGATATGTGGTCGGCAATGACCCAACGCCTGTGCGCGCGCATTGGCGTAAGTCCCGATGCGGTGGATCAATTTTTTATTACTCAAATAAATATTAATAGTATTCGCGAAACGATGGATTTATTACATCAACCCCATCATAAAGCGCATACCATTATGCATCATTATGGCTATACCGGCTCTGCCTGCATCCCAATGGCGCTCAACGATGCCCTGGAAAAAGGCAAAGTAAAAGCCGGTGATTTGATCGTGCTGATTGGCTCCGGGGGTGGACTAGCCTTTGCCGGCGCGGCGTTTAGATTATAGGAGGTGTTATGGTATTATGGTGCTATGGTGTTGTAGTTAGCTCCCAAAACACTATAACACCAAAACACTATAACACCAAAACACTATAACACCCAAACACCAAAAAACACCAGAACACATGACAACTTTACAACAAGACTGGGCAGCGAAATGGGCATTGTACAGCCCGGATAAAATTGCACTGAAAGAATACGAAACGCAGCGAACCCTGACGTATCAGGAATTGAATCGTTTGGGTAATCGTTTGGCAAATTATTTAGTAGCGCACTATCAGATTCAAACGGGCGACCGGGTAGCCGTGCTGGCGGAATATTGCCTGGAATACCTGATTTTATTCGTAGCGGCACAAAAACTGGGCTTTATTCTGGTGCCTCTCAATTATCGGCTGAGCAGTGCAGAAATTGACTATTTATTACATGATTCGGAACCGACCTTAATCATTTGTGAAAATAAATTTCAATCATTATTAAATAACGCATCAAATTATCCGAAAATAAAATATAATTGGGCTATAGAATTATTAAGTGAATTATGTAACAAAGCCCTGCATTATCCTGAAGATCAATCTTTTAACACGATTCTGGTTGAAGAAGACCACCCCATTTTTATTTTATACACTTCCGGCACCACCGGCTTTCCGAAAGGCGCTCTATACACGCATAAAATGTTGTTCTGGAACAGCATTAACACTGCAATGAGCCTGATTGTCAACTCCGAAAGCCGAACGGTGAATTGCATGCCCCCCTTTCACACCGGCGGTTGGAATGTATTGATGACGCCGTTTTTACATCATGGTGCTTATACTTGCTTTTTGAAAAAATTTGATGCCGCTACCATCTTACAATTGCTTCAAAAAGAAGAAGTTACCTTGTTCATGGGCGTGCCCACGATGCTAAAGATGATTGCCGATCTGCCGGATTTTGCTGCCGCACAGTTTCCAAATTTATTATATATTATAGTCGGCGGTGAACCCATGCCCATTCCCTTAATCGAAAAATGGCATGAGAAAAACGTGCCCATCCGCCAGGGTTATGGCATGACCGAGGTGGGTCCGAACCTCACTTCTTTACATCAAAATGATGCCATTCGTAAAAAAGGCTCCATCGGACGCCCAAATTATTATGTCAATATCAAGATTGTAGATCATAATAATCAGGAATTACCCGCGAATGAACCCGGCGAATTGCTCCTGCAAGGTCCAATGGTGACCCCCGGTTACTGGCGCAACGCAGCCGCCACGCAAAAAGCCATTGAAAACGGGTGGTTTCACACGGGCGATATGGTGCGGCAAGATGAAGAAGGCTATTTGTACGTGGTAGATCGCATTAAAAATATGTTTATATCCGGTGGTGAAAATGTATATCCCGCTGAGGTAGAACGCATTATGGTGCAACATCCCTGCGTAGCGGAAGCAGCCGTCATCGGCATTCCCGACGAAAAATGGGGTGAAGTCGGCAAAGCTTTTGTCGTGTGTAAACCCGGTTCACATATAGAAGAAGCTGATATGATACAACATTGCCAATCTTTACTAGCCAAATATAAAATTCCAAAAATTATTACATTCTTACCCGAACTCCCGAAAAACGATACCGGCAAAATCAATCGCCTGGCGCTCCGCAATATGCAGTAAGCAAGCCGCAAGACAATCCCGTCCCGACAGACACCCTTCCGTAAAGCGCAGGAACCTCC
>JBKBWT010000530.1:0-2963 GCA_046314415.1 Saprospiraceae bacterium | reverse complement strand
ATTTCTTCCGATTTTTTGAATAAATTTTTGAAATAATCCCAAATATCTGCCATAATTATGTTTTAAATATTACAAAACGCCGATGTTATTATCAAGTTATTTAGTGATCTGGTAAACTGGTGATCTGAGGTATGTTGCTGATTGCTTGAGATGGAACACATAGGCTACCGCTTTGTTCTATAAAAATGAGTAGATAAAAATGTTATAATTCGTTAAAAAAAGGCGGGCATCGAACTTTTGGACGTTTGTCAGAGTCTAACTAATAGAGGATTGATGAGAAAAGTTTATTTTCGCAAAAAAGAAAACGCAATTATGCCTAAATCGCTGGTTTTTTCGGCTTTACTACTGCTGTTTACTGCAACGTTTGCGCACGCGCAACAATCGGATAATAATTTGGTGCAATTTTCCGGGATGGTGCTCGATGGCTCCAATGAACAATTGATTCCGGTGCCTTATGCCAATATTTTGGTGAAAGATAAAGGGCGGGGTACGTATTCCGACCTGCGGGGGTTCTTTTCGATTGTGGTAGAAAAAGGCGATGTCATTGTTTTCTCGGCGATTGGCTATAAGACGGTAGAATATAAAGTGCCGATGGACTTGAAGGATGACCGCTACTCGATGGTGCAACTTATGACGCAGGATGAAGTGAATCTGCCGGAAGTGGTGGTTTTCCCGTGGCCCAACCGCGATCATTTCAAATTAGAATTTTTAGCAATGGATGTAACGCCGGAGTTACAACGCCGTGCTGCCGAAAACCTTGCGCAGGAAACCCTGGAGCGTGCCAGTTTAGGCGTGAAGGCGGATGGTCGGGAAAATGCCAATTATTACTTGCGCCAGCAAGCACGCGAATATTATTACATTGGGCAGCAGCCCCCGATGAATATTTTTAATCCCGTTGCCTGGGGCAAATTTTTTAAAGCCTGGAAAGACGGCGAGTTTAAGAAAAAAGACGGGAATTGAGTTGTAGGGGTGCCAAATGTAATAATATGCCGTAAATAAATATTTTG
Organism: Saprospiraceae bacterium; assembly: GCA_046314415.1. Taxonomy (GTDB): domain Bacteria; phylum Bacteroidota; class Bacteroidia; order Chitinophagales; family Saprospiraceae; genus JADJNW01. The sequence goes on along the minus strand of JBKBWT010000530.1, from coordinate 1,956 downwards.
CTATATAAAATAATAATAACCTCGTAGATTAAATGGAATTTACGGGGTTGTTTTATTATATCATTAACCATTAACCATTAACCATTAACCATTAACCATTAACCATTAACCATTAACCATTAACCATTAACCATTAACCATTAACTTCTCACTTTCCCAAACACCTTTCTGCCCCAGAACAGCACCTGAAAGCCATAAATACCAAGCCAAAACAGCAATGCTGCAAATGATAGCACTCCTGCCGCCGCATACAGCCGTACTGAGCGCAGATTAATCGCAAACAATTCGAATGTAATAAAATCAGAAAGTACGAATGCAGTATGCACACAAAATAATATAAATAAAATTTTTACTAATACCCGCATGTATAATACCTGGCGCAGTTCCTGGCGTTCACGCACGAGCTTGCGCTTGCGCTTGATGTAACGTGATGCAAAAAAAAGATACGCAAAAAAAGTAGTGAGGTATAATAATTGTTCCAAGGCACCATAAAACGGATTAAAAAAATGTCGAACTAAATGACTTTTATATTCAATACTGCTAAAAAAAACACTCATAAAAAATAAAAACTGACCAATGGGGAGTATAAAGTGTTTAATATCAGTTCTTTGGAAATGATAAGTGGGAAATAAACTTAATTTTACATAATAAAAAAGCAGGGTAGGAAAGGCGAGTGTAAAATAAAGCGGCAAAAAACATAAAGCCGGAAATCGTTCAAAAAAGCCGGTCATTACCAAAATATGATGTAGCATTGTCAGCGCAAATGTAATAAGCAGCAAACCATAAAAATAATTGGCACGTCGTTCGCCCGATCGTTTAAAAAAAAATAACCCACCAATGCTGAGTCCTTGTAACACGCCAATACTCAGAATTGCAACCAGGAGGTAAAATAACAATTTGCTTACATTCATTGCATAATGCCTGATAAACGACCGTTCATAATTTTGTTCAAAAATATAAAATAAGGAACAGCTATCTTAGCGTCCTTCAATAATTCTTGAAAAAAACGATGCATCCTTAGGCATTTTATATTAAAACTCGGCTTGCTATGAAAAAATGTTACTTCTTCTGGATTTTAACAAGCCTTTTGAGCTGGATGACTGCCTGCCAGTCGGATAAAACGGATGATCCCGTAGTGGTGAACTTAACAATTACGCCGACAGATTCGATTTTACTGGTAAAACCCAATGATACCTTGCGCTTCACAACAAATACCCAAGCAACCTGGCAGGTGACTGGTGGCGCCATTACAATAAATGGAATTTATAAAGCACCGACTACGGCTGGCATTTATCAGCTTTGGGCAGTAAATGCCAATAATAGTTTAGATACGGTATTCCGAAAGATAATAGTGACGCCACAAGCCGAGCTTTTCAAGGCAATGCAGCAAGGGGGATATATTTTATATTTCAGGCATATGACAGCAAATACTGGGGCGGACACCTTTGGTTCATTTGAATCGCAATGGTGGAGGAGTAGTGACCCGAGTATTGCCCGGCAACTTTCCCCGGCAGGGCAAGTGCAGGCGCAAGAGACAGGTAGTGCCATGCGAAATTTAAAGTTGCGAGTAGAAAAGATCTTTTCCAGTGAATTTAAACGCTGTCTGGAAAGTGTGCAATTCATGAATCTAGGAGCGCCGGTAGAAACTTCTACAGATCTTACCTATTATGTATATAATGAAAATCAACGTTATTTAAAAACGATCCAACTTGCAGAGCGTCAGCCTGTTAGCAATGGAATTATCATATTGATGGCGCATGCATTCACCACCGGTGACCCTGGTGCCCCTAATTTACAAATGGGTGATGCCGCAGTTTACAAACAATTACCCGGAAATAAAATAGACTTGCGTCAAATTGATTATCAGCATATTAAAAAATTCCAAAGACCGGCACAAATACCCAATATCATATCCATATCATATTGGCGCTTCATTCTGATTTGGTTGTAAATAAT
>JBKBWT010000529.1:0-2989 GCA_046314415.1 Saprospiraceae bacterium | reverse complement strand
ATACTCGGTAAGGAAGATTATAAAGTCATACTAATCCAATTTTGAATTTCGGAGGCGTTGCCCTAGCGGCAGCGCCTTTCTTGTTGTAGCAACAGGCAAAATCCGATGCCATTGGTATTAATATTGACCTTTACCCGGTCACCACCATTTTTATTATTGTATAATTTTCTTACATCTTCATTATATAAGCGAACGGCTCGTTTTTTGAAAGTGCCGGAAAAAATGCTGAAGGCAATGCCGCTGCCCAAACCAATGCTGCCCACTTGCATGAGGTCATTACCCAAATGCGGGTCTTGCCGGTACACCAGTAAGCCGGTCAAACCAAACAAAGCGCCAATGCTGTAGCTGGCTACGCTAACCTGTTCGGATAAAATTGCCAGGCTAATTTGATCGTGTGCGTCCGAAAAATCGGTCATAAACCATTCCATTACCGACAAGTTCAGTTTTTTACCATCCAATAAATAAGTGTTGGCAGGAAATTTGTGCAGGGTCACAATTGTATCACGTACAATACTTTGATAGGTACTTTGTCCAAGGGCAATGTTTCCTACCATCAGAAAGATGATGCAGGCGACGGTTATTCTCCACATAGTTGGCAAATAGGTTGGGGCTTTGAATATTATACCAAATTTGAAATGAGAAGGCGTAAATTTTAGAATATTAAACAATTGAAAATCAGTAGCTTAATTAATAATTAATACGCCATCATCAATTAAAGATAGTATTATATAAAAAGATGATAATATAAGTTATTATATCATCTATCCTTTTTTGCTTTATGCTTATTACACAAAGATTAAAAATACAAAAGGTTTAGGAAATCTTTACAAGTTCCTAAACCTTTATACATTTCATTTTACTTAAATGTTGTACAAGCGACTAATCTTCTTCGCGTCCTGCACCGCCGGTAGCGGGTGGAGCGGGGCGTTCGGTCGTGCCGTTGTTGATAATTTTACCAAAGAAAATGGCGTTGGCAAACAACTTATTGGTGCCAAACCAAAACGCACGGAAATTTGGATTATCGGCAAAATTAATCACTTTGCCGCTGCCGACGCTGCTCACCACTACAAATGCCGAATTCTTGATCAGGTCACTGCTCTTTTTATTGACGTAGCCCGAAAGCAAAGGATTGGCGCTATGCACCAATGGTGTAGCGTAAATATTTTTGGCTGGTTCAAAAAATAAATTCCCCTGCCGGAAGACGGGCATCTTCGCTTGATAATAACCAAATGCCAGCGGGTGCGACAAATCCACCTGCACTTCAAAAATCGAGCCGGGCAATTGATTGGAACCAAAATCTTCTTCAAAATCGGCATACGTACGCCGACCGGCTTTGGCATCATCTTTATCTTGTTTGAATTCTACCGGACTCAAGCCACGCCCCTTCAGCCATTGCACCGCGCCCTGCATCGCAATCAGCGTGCCGCCATTGCTCACCCAATCGCGTAGCTTGTCCACACCGCCTTGTGATATCGCATTATAATTACCGTCCGCCATGATAATCACATTATAACGATTCAAATTGGCGCGTGCCAATGCCGAAATTTCTACTTTCGTTGTGACAATATGATAGCGCTGATCGAGCAAATGCCAGGCTTCGCCTGCGTCCAATGAATTCACACCTTCGCCAACGACTAATAACACTTTCGGCTGTTCAAGCAAAGCAAAATTGCGGCTGCCCAGGTCAATGCCTTCGGGCGTCAAGCTCGTATTTACCGGTACTAACGACACTCCATACTTAGTTGAAGCCGTTTGTGCCAGATTATAAATTTCGTCTGCCGTTTTATTTTGATTTTGTACTAATATTAAAATCGTACCCGGACTATATTTTTGATTATTCAACGTAAACCCTTGGGTACCAACCTTTAAGCGTAAGCCGTTTTCAAGTAAATAATTAGCTACCGCCGGTGCATAATAATTATCCCAGGGAAGTAAATAACCATAATTACTTTTTGATAATGCGCCCGCCGTTTTCAAACTCGCCGTGGATTCCACGCGCTTACCACGCAAACTACCGTCGGAAACTGCCGCATACGGCAAATTGAACGCCATCGGCATCGTCCAGCTCGAAATATCATAAAACAGGCTATCGTCAAATTTTAATTGTGTCTCAAAAATGCCCCGAATCAAGCGGTACTGCGTCTGGTCGGTCGGTACCACGTAAGCTTTTCCGCTGGTAAAATTCTGATTATTCGCACTCGTGTTTTTTGCTAATTCATACACTTCAATTTGATGTTGTAATAAAATATCTAAAAAATGCGCCACGCGTGCCGGGTCTTTCTCATCGCCGAATACGTAGCCGCGTACGGGTTTGCCTTTGGCTTCGGTGAGTGCCGTTTGGTAAAATTGGCGTTGAAAATCCAGAAAATCCTTGCGCATATCCACGATGGCTTTATGGGTGGAAAGCGCTGTAACTACTTGATTACGAATGGTAAATGGAAATTCCAGCAAGCCGTTGGCGCTCTCCTGCAAATGCCCGCGCGAGCTGGCTTGCTCAAATAAAATCCCAATTGCACCGTTCGCATCGGGGTAGGTCGAGCCTTTGCCATAATAAAAATCATCGTAGCCTTCTTTAGTAAAATATGCCGAGCCGATTTTATCGAGTGCCGCCGCATGATAATCGCCCATTTTGCCCGTCAACTCCTGGTTGCGCGGTGGGGTAATAGGGTTAGTACGCGAAGGAACCCCCGGCATGAAGAAAAACGTGGCATCGGTGCCTTGCTCGTGATGATCGGTGAGCACATTGGGTTTCCACTGGTGAAAAGTCTTGATACGCCCCTGACTTTCAGGGTGTTGTACGGGTAGCCAGTCACGATTCAGGTCAAACCAATAGTGATTCGTGCGTCCTCGGGGCCAGGCTTCATTGTATTCCCGATCTTCGGAAATAGCGGTCAGATTGTTGTTTTTATGCTCATTTGCCCAACTGGCAAAGCGATTGAACCCATCAGGATTGTAACAAGGATCAAAAATAATAACCGCTTCATTGAGC
>JBKBWT010000528.1:0-2995 GCA_046314415.1 Saprospiraceae bacterium | reverse complement strand
ATTATAATGAGGCACTGGAACTCGTGGGGAATGAGAACGCCGGCGGAAAATCGCACCTGCAACAATCCATCGCTCAACTGAAGGAAATGCGGCAGCAATTGATGAAATGAAAAAATAAGAGTCCTCCCAAATTTACTATTGTGCTGCTTATAATACGCTGGAATAACGGAATAATGGAATATTGGAGTGATGGAATCTCCAGTTTCCAATGTCCCATTATACTAAATTTGAAAGGAGAAGGCGTAAATACGAAAATGCTAAATTATTGAAAACCAGCATTTTTTAATAAGTAAGAGTATGTTTAAAATTTTAATTTATTTGGCTAAAGCCCCATTATAAGCTCAGTAGTCCCCGCCATTGGCATAGCCATCCCTTCGGGAAAATGGCGGGGATTAAGTAAGCACTAAGGGGACTTTAGTCAAAAAAGTAGTAATTGGCAAAATTTAAACATACTCTAATCAAGATGTCCTTATCCTTAAAAAATGGTATGAACCTTTGATATAATATAAGCTTAGGTTATTAAAATGATGGCACATTTTAAAAATGCGCCATCATTGGGTAATCTTTATTTGATAATTGCCTGATAAATCAAATTTTTAAACTGATTTTCCACGCGCGGTAATTCCGGTACCACCTGGGTCAGCAAAAGCGCCACAATCTTTTCTTTGGGATCAATCCAGTAGTACGTGCTGAAGTAGCCACTCCAGCCGAATGTGCCCACTGATTCCAGCTCGGCAGCATTTTCATTGACGTAGCCGCCAAATCCAAAGCGGTGCCCCGGTACCCAGGGATAAGGAAAGTTGCCAATCTGATTAGACAGCATCAACTCAACGGTACGTGGGCTGAGCAAGCGGATATTGTTATGAGTACCGCCATTGACCAACATTTGCGCGAACCGGGCGTAATCCTGTGCCGTTGACACCAGACCGCCGCCACCGGAAAAGAAAGTGCGCGGTCCTTTATACGGAAAACTGCTGGAAATGAAGCCTTGTCCGCGCTTGTGCGTTTCTTCGGGAAAACGCAGCAAGCCACCTTTGGAATTTGGTTCATACATCGCTGCCAGGCGGCTGGCTTGTTGCTCCGTCAGGAAAAAATGAGTGTCGGTCATTTGCAGCGGTTGAAAAATGCGTTTTTGCAAAAACTGATCCAGCGGCATGCCCGACCAGATTTCAATCAGCCTGCCCAGTACATCAATGTTTAAGCCATATTCGAAGGCTTCGCCGGGGTGGTTAGAGAGGGGCATTTTGGCGATTTTTTCAACCCAATCTGCCAGCGTGCCTTCGGTTTGGGAAATGCCATCGGAAATACCTGCATCTTCATAAAGAGCGCTGAGTTGCGGCTTGGCAAACAAACCATACGCAATGCCGGAGGTGTGATTCAATAAGTGCCGGATGAGAATGGGCGACCGGGCTTCTTCCAGCTTGGAATCAGCTTCCCCGGAAGGATGATCCACCATCACTTTTGGTGCAGCAAAAGCCGGAATGTACATCGACAGCGGATCGTCGAGCAGGAATTTGCCTTCTTCCAACAGCATCAGCGCTGCTGCGGTCGTAATGGTTTTCGACATAGAGGCGATGCGGAACATGGTGTTTTCAGTCATAGGTAGCTTTGCTTCGCGGTCTCTCATGCCATAGGCTTTCAGGTGAACAATTTTACCTTGCCGGGCCACCAGTACTACTGCACCGGGCATAATATCATTTTTAATGAAGTCATTTACTGCTGTATCAATTCGTTGCAGTCTTTGGGAGGAGAAACCCACCATTTCGGGGGTAGTACGTGGTAAAGGTTGTGCAAAACTTTGCAAAATAACGAGCAACAAAAGCGCTGCCAAGGACAGCTTTTGCATGAATGCTTTCATACGTCAGTCGGGTTTTAATGAAAAATTTAAATAAATTTTACAAGCAGGGTGTAATATTTAGTTGAATGTTACAAATGGAGTGTAAAAACAAGGTAGGATTTACCATTTTCTAAAAGAATTCAGGTCAAATCCTACCCTTTAGAAAAATAATGCGGATAATCAGATCAGATGATTCTAGACGTTTTCAGATTGGTATCGGCGTATGCCCAGGCAGTTTTAAACAGTTGTTGGACCTCAGCGGCTTCCTGCTTTTTACCTTGTTTTTCAAGGGCAGTCGCCAAACCGCGCAGCGCCCAGCCATTTTTCTTGAATACTTTTAAATCTTCGCGATAGATTTTTTCTGCTTCAGCGAACTGTCCGGCATCCAGCAGCACAGCGCCCAAATGATGGCGAACCGAGAAAAACCAGTCCGGCGGCTCCTGGTATGCCAGTTGATCTTCAATAGCGACGGCGCTTTTCAACAGTTGAATACTTTCGGAATATTTACCTTCCTTCGCCAGGATTTCGCCCTCCCGCACATTTTTAGCAATTTGTAATAAAGTGTGCGTGGTATTAATATCCCATATCGTAATTTCTTTAAAACTTTCATCGGCAGCGTAATCTTTTAATTGTGCCAATTCCTGTTTGGCCTGCGTCAGATCATTCTTCCCTAAGTAAGCCATACCACGCGCATAGCGGCGGATTGCATCCGGGTATTTTAAAGTTGGATCAAAATTGCGCATTTGCAGAATTTCATCCCATTTACCAAATTTTACAGCCACATAATAAGGTGTGGTATAATAATGTTGCAAAGTGCCCCAACCGGGTTCCAGCATGACCTTACGACTTGAGCGATTGGCGACTTCTTTGGCTGCCTGCATGGCGAGTTCTCCATTGCCTTCAAACGTGGCCGTTGCCACTAAAAAATGCCAGTTGTGTGGGTGCAAAGCCAATGGATACGCGCCTTGCGCATGACAGGCTTCCAGGTAATTGCTGTCCACTGCCACGGCTTTTAAATTGGCAACAGTGCCTTTATGATAATCGCCCGTGCGAATGTAAGTATGTGAAGGCATGTGTACGAGATGACCTGCGCCCGGCACCATATCGCGCAGGGCATCGGCGCTGGCAAGCCCCATTTCCGGGGTTTGCGAGGCTTCC
>JBKBWT010000527.1:0-3035 GCA_046314415.1 Saprospiraceae bacterium | reverse complement strand
AAACTTGTTTCAATGTATCTTCCAAACGGATGCGCTTTTGCACAAATCTTTTATTCAAAAACTTGAAAACCAGTCCTTTTTGTGGGGCAAAAAAGACCGCTAACAGGTAAATCACTGTAGCAACCATTGCCATAGCCGGACCCGGTGTGGTTTCTAACCAAATTGCCATTAGCAATCCTATAAAGGCTGATAATAAACCGATGAAAGCGGCAATGACAATGACTTTTTTTAACTGGTTGGATAATAACAATGCCGTAGAAGCAGGGGTAATCAGCATTGCCACCACGAGAATAACGCCCACCGTTTGCAGGCTTGCCACCACCGCAAAAGCCAATAAAAGCATTAGAAAATAATGCACAAATTGCACCGAAATGCCCATCGTTTGCGCCACAATCGGCTGAAAAGTAGTAATAAACAAGTACCGGTAAAAAACCGCTACACTCAGCAGCACATACGCCGTAACACCTGCTGTGAGGTACAAATCGGTATTAGCAACGCCGAGTACATTGCCAAAAAGAAAATCTTTCAAATCGAGGTGAACGCCTTCATTTTTACTGATCCACGAAATACCCATAATGCCAATGGAAAACATCGCCGTAAAGACAATACCAATCGCCGCGTCATTCTTGGTTTTTACATTTTGTTGAATCCAGGTAATACCAATGGCTGCCAGCAAACCGGCAATCACCGAACCCGTAAAGAAAGCAATGGTGTTGTACGCTTGTACAATTAAAAATGCGAAAACTACCCCCGGCAGAATGGCATGCGCCAGTGCATCGCCTATCAAGGACATATTGCGCAACACAATGAAACAGCCCAACACCCCACACATAACGCCCACCAACATCGAAGCAATCAAGGCGCGAATCGCCCATTCCTGTTGTAATATTTCAAACCAACCCATATACCTGCTATTTGATTCAGGTTCAAATATAAGGATATTTTTGAAATACAAAAAATATTTTTCGATAAGTCTAAAAATTTAATGGCGCGCATAAAAATTTTGCCGAGCGGGTGTAAACCGGCAGGCACTTACTTTAAAACTTTAATAAAAAGCTGGAAATACCCTGAATCAATGCGCGTGCATCATTTCATAAAGCATGCCTTCTTTCATGGCAAAAGCGGAAATCACAATCTGCTCAATGGCTGCCAGTTGCATCACCACATCGACCAGAATCAGCGCTACCACAATCATATCGGCACGGATCGCCGGCATGCCTTCCATTTCAAGGCGCTCTTGCAACGTCAGGTGCACCACAGCATCGTAAAAAGCAGGGAAAGCCCGGGCATCCAGAAAGGAATGATGCGGATGGGTTTTGTTACTTACCAAAATATTTTCCAAGACATCGAAGGTGCCGGAAGCGCCCACCAGCGTGTGCGTCGGATAGCGCTGGAGCGCGGCTTGCAGGGGCTGCAACTGCGCTTGCAGAAAACGGCGCGTGGCAGCTATCTCTTCCGGCGCGATGGGATCACTATGGTGAAAATTTTTAAACAACACCGCTACACCAATCGGGAAACTCTGTGCCCAGTAAACCTGATCCTTATCGGCAATGATAAACTCCACACTGCCGCCGCCAATGTCCATAATCAGCCAGCGCTCCGCCGCAAAAGGCACGGCTTGCAGCACCCCTTTGTGAATGAGCGCCGCCTCGCGGTCACCACTGATCAACTGCACGTCAATACCGGTCTCGGCACGCACCTGCTCAATGAACGCCGCCCCATTGCTGGCAGTACGCAGCGCCGCCGTGCCAAACGCCCGCAGATCACTCACCTGCTGCTCGTCCAAGGTTTGTTTAAACCAGTGCATTACTTCCAAAGCCCGCGCAAAAGGCGCCGCACCAATGGTATCGATGCCCTCCTCCGCCAATTTGACAAAATACTGCTTGCGGTAAATTTCCTGAAAATTGCCTTCGCTGGTAGCTGCTACAATGAGCAGGTGAAACGTATTCGTACCCAGATCAATCACGCCGTATTTCTTCATGTAGTCGGTTTGCAGTTAGGTAGTATGGGTTATTGGGCGCAAGTTAAACAGGATTTCCGATCTCCGCTAACAATTCCTACAGAATACCCTGTTCCCACAGCATTATCACAAAGCGTATCTCTAATATCTGTAAAATGAATAAACATTACAACGAACTAAATAAAATAACTTTCTGGCGCATGTTACAGCGACGTCAATGTAATGCAATGGAATAATAAACTTTTGATTTGTAATAAGTTAGAATGAAATACTTGGCGTGGCGGCTGCCTGGCAAATCACTGTTCGACGGAGGAGTTTGATTTGCCTAGCGTTTTTGCTTACTTTTTGGGCGATGCAAAAAGTAAGAAAGCCTTCATTTAAAGACTATAGCTCAAGTCAAACGTCCAGCACACAAAGGAAATGATATTAGAAAATAAATACTCACAATTACGCATTGTACAATAAGTTGTCAACCTGTGCGCTGTATTATCATCTTACTGTGATACATTTAACCTATTTCCATCCCTAAATTTTTAACCTATCTCACTAAAATTTTATATCTTAACAGCAAAATTTTATACCCATGCAGCCCACTTTTATCCATACCATACAACCTTAAACCCGTACGCATGAACCCCGCGATTCCGCATTACCTGACGAATATTGCCTTCAACCGCGACCCGGTGATCGGGCGTACGCCGCAACTCCACACCATCCGCCAACGACTGCGCGAACACAGCTCCGTGGTACTCGTCAATGGCTTGGGCGGTATCGGCAAGACCACCGTCGCCCTCGAATTCATCCGCTTGTACGGCAAGGAGTACGCGCACGTGGCTTGGGTCGAAGTGACGGGTACCATCGCCGCCGCGTTTGTGAGCAATACCACCCTGATCGCCAATTTGCAACTGCAAGCCCAGCTAGCCGCCTTAGCGCCGGAGACGTACGAATCTCAGGGCTTCGATCTGATTGTAAATAAACTCAACAACCTGCCCAACTGCCTGCTGGTGATCGACAACGCCAATGACCTCGACGACCTGCTTGCCAACCAAGCCCGCCTGCGCAGCCTCCGCGCCAC
>JBKBWT010000526.1:0-3044 GCA_046314415.1 Saprospiraceae bacterium | reverse complement strand
GGTGTAGCCGCTTGATATTCATAAACTTTAATTTTGATAATGAGGTCGTTATATTTAATTGAAATTTATTATGGCTGATTTGTACATTTGCAGACTTTCAAAGTTAATCAATAGAATACAATTTTAAATAAAATTTTGCTTGCATGTATTAGCTGTTGAGGTGCGAATGCTCCGGGAAAGGTTGCATGATGAGGTGCAAAACAAGTTTACAGCGGATTTACTAAATATTAATAGTTTAGCAAATCTATTTTCCTTATGATTTCGTTAGGCGATCTAATAATTTTAGTAAATATGGCATGCGATATTCACCAAACATCATAGTGATGTAATGTTTTGCCTGATCAATATCAATTCCAATACTCGTGATGTATAATGGATTTTTACTTTCGCCGCGATAGACCTCGCGCATGTGGATTTGATTGTTATGAAAATTGGATTTGGCAACGCCAATCACCGGAATTTTCTGATTGTAATATTCATATACATAATGTCCTAATCCCGGTTTACCATCATCATTTAAATACACATAGCCATCAATTATAATAAAGTCAACTTGCTGTAAATCAATTGGTTTTAAAGCTTCTATGATGCACGGTAATTCTCGTTTGTAAAATTCACCGGGAATATAATCATGTAATTCTGTTATAATAGTTTCATAATATTGCGATATGTTTTGATCTATCCATTGCTCAAAAAGAATGGCAACGGCTTTGGCATCTGTTGCGCGGTAGTAAACGTCAACGGCTAGGAGCATTATTTTACTAATATTTTATAAAAGCCAGCCAATATTATATTGACTGGCTCTGGGTATTTATTTTTGTCGGAAATTATCCCCGATAAAATTCAAGGCATCGGTAATGCCCGTGCGCCAGTACGTCCAGGTATGCGCGCCTTCGCGTACGCGGAATTCGTGGGGTACGCCCTTTTTGGTAAGCGCGATTTTCAGCATACAATTCCCATTGATTAAAAAATCATCATCGCCACAATCAATCCAATATTTTACTTTGCTGAGTTCTTCTTTTGATTTGGTTTCAATGATTTTTAAAGGCGAATTATCAAAATAAGCTTTGGAGAGACGGTCTTTGCCAGCCGGATTTTTACCAAATAAGCCGGCAAAGGTGCGGTCCCAATTCGCAGCGGGCATATTCATTATATCTTCATCCATAAAAACGGCGGCGCTCAAAGGAGCGGCGGCAGCAAATAGATCAGGATATTTTAATGCGTAAATCAGTGTGCCATAGCCACCCATGGAAAGTCCGGCGACACCGCGGTAGCGTTTTTCCGTTTTGACGCGATAGGTTTTTTCAATATGCGGCATAAATTCTTTAATAAAAAAGTCCTCGTATTTAGTTGCCCCATCATAAGAATTGATGTAAAAACTCACGCCACCGTCGGGCATGGCAATAATCATGGGCGGAATGGTGCCTTCGTGAATGGCTTTATCGGCGTAGCGATTTACTTCGCCAAATTGTACCCAACCATCATCGGCATCGCCGTAGCCGTGCAGTAAATAAACGATGGGATAGGCCCTTTGTGAAGTGGCATAATCGGCTGGTAAATAGATGGTAAATTTTACATCTTTACCTAAAATGGCGCTTTTAATGGTTTGACTTTCCACTACTTTGCCCATGGGTTGGGCAGTAGCCGCATAGGATAGGATACATAATAATCCAAGAATCGTTAGTCTCATTTTTTGTTACATTTTATAATTTACAATTATGATTTTTATTAAAATTGAATGCTTTTTATTTATATTTCATATTTGTGCACATGTTTTTATCAAATGTAATGACTTTATTTACAAATCAAGGTTCAATGCTACATTTAGTTTAGTACGCTCCTCTGACCGCATTCTACCTGCTGAAATTTAACAACGCCTTGCGCACCAAATTTTTGCTGGTGTTGTCCTCTTACTTTGGAGGAATTAGTAACGCCCGAAGCTAAAAAAGAATAGTGTCATACAGACACATTTAACACGATAAAATTTCGCGACCTCCGTAATTTCTAATATCTTTCCCTTTTAGAAATCAATATTTACCACCTTTTTAAAACGGAATGGATGATGCAAAAAACAACTAAAACCGATTTGTCGCGCCGGGCATTTCTCGGCACCACCGGCACCCTGCTTACTAGCTTAAGCGTTGCGCCTGCGTTGATCAGTGCACCAAATATTCTGAAATTCTACAACAAGCCAAATTCCCTGATTCGAGGCGTACAGATTGGTACGATTACCTATTCCTTCAGAAGTATGCCCGACCAGAGCGCGGAAGCGACGTTGAAATATATTGTTGACGCGGGCATCAGTGCAATTGAGTTGATGGGTGATCCGGTGGAAAGTTTTGCGGGTGCACCAAAAATCACGATGGATCGGCGTAAATTGTTCCAGTTATCAAGAATGCAACGCAACGGCGAGGCGATGACCGATGATCAAAAGAAAGAACTGGCGGATTTGACGGCACAAATGGAGGATTTCCGCAAACAAATGGCGACGTGGCGGGCGACGGTGTCAATGGATAAATTCGCGCAATTGCGGAAAATGTATAAAGCTGCCGGGGTAAAAATTTATGGCTTCAAACCCAGTGCTTTTGAAAAAAATAATACCGATGCGGAGATCGAATACGGGCTACGTGCCGCAAAAACATTGGGTGCGAGCCATGTGACACTCGAACATCCCAGCGATGACGCGCACACCATGCGCCTGGGAAAATTAGCGTTGAAGCATAAGGTGTACGTTGCCTACCACGGTCATGAACAACAAACGCCGACTTTTTGGGATACGGCTTTGACGCAATCGAAATACAACGCGTTGAATCTGGATTTGGGGCATTTTGTCGCGGCGGGCAACGCCGATCCGCTGGGTATCTTGAAAGCCAAGCACCAGCATATTAAAAGCATGCACATGAAGGACCGGCAAACACCGGCGAACGGTAAGAAAAATTTACCCTGGGGCACGGGCGACACACCCTTGGTGGATGCCCTGCGGGCACACCTGGCGCGACGCACACCCGTCGAAATCAACGCGACTTCCGCCACGCCTTGACGCG
>JBKBWT010000525.1:666-3067 GCA_046314415.1 Saprospiraceae bacterium | reverse complement strand
CGATTTTAGACTGCGGCAAATTGTGTCGGGGCTGGGCAGTGATAATTTTGGGGAAGTGCTGGCAGAATTGGGCGTGGGCACGCAGCAGCAATATGTAAGAAATTTTTTAAATATTGATATTCGCAATATTGAACATAAAGGTGCCTTAGAATTACAAATTGACAAAGCCGATAGTGAAATAACGAGCAGCCATTTTTTACAATGGAGTGTAAAATATCAAAATGAAGTTATTGCCGATCGGATTAATGAATGGGAGCGCCTTGACTCGGCGGGTTATTCACTGCCCTATGATACCACCCAATTATTGGTATTCAATGTTTTAAAAACGCGTAATAATCTGAATTCCAACCGTTTTAATGGCTTTTTTCAAGATACTTACACCTGGCGTAAAGAGAGTGTGAGCGAATTGCGCTTATCGGTAGGGGTACGGGCTTCCTATTGGGATTTAAATGAAGAATTATTAATAGCACCGCGAGCGCAGTTATTATATAAACCATTAAAAAGCGAGCGCGATTTATCGTATCGATTGGCTGGCGGATTTTATTATCAACCCCCGTTTTACCGGGAAATGCGCGGTTTTAATGGGGTTGTAAATACCGATTTGCAGGCGCAAAAATCATTACATCTGGTGGGAGGAATGACCTTTGATTTTTACATGGGCAAGCGCAATCCGAAAAAATTCAAATTTATCACCGAGGCATATTATAAGCATTTGTGGGATATGGTGTCGTACGAAATTGAAAATGTGCGCATTAGATATTCGGGAAAAAATGATGCAGAAGGATATGTCACGGGGATTGACTTTCGGGTGAATGGCGAATTTGTGCCGGGTGCGGAATCGTGGGTAAATCTGTCTTTCCTGCGGGCGCGCGAGCGTTTGCTAGGCGTGCAGCACCTGCGTCGAGAAATCGGGCAGGAGGAAGCGACGGTCGTCAAAGATGTACCGCGTCCGACCGATCAGTTTATGACCTTATCCATGTTTTTTCAAGATTATCTACCCAAAAACGAGAATTTTAAAATGCACCTCAACCTCACGATTGGCACGGGTTTGCCCTATGGTGTACTGGGTAATAATCAAATTTATCGTAATACGTATCGTTTCAATCCGTATCATCGCGTGGACATTGGTTTTTCGGTGGCATTGTGGGATCGAGCCAATCTGGAAACCAAGCCGCGTCATCCGCTGCGTTTCACCCGCGCTGCCTGGTTGAGTTTAGAAGTTTTTAATTTATTACAGGTTCAAAATCAAGCGGGTAATACCTGGATTAAAACAATTTTTCAACAGCAATATGCCATTCCGAATTACCTGACCTCCCGACGAATCAATTTAAGGGTGCGGATGGATTTTTAGTGTTATGGTGTTTTGGTATTATAGTGTTAATGTGTTTTAGTGAGCGGGTATTACATAATAAGTGTGACTTTTACAGCCCTGTCACGTCGAAACAGAGGTGTTAAGCGCTATAACACCATAATACAATAAAACTATAACACCCAAAATGAAAATAACGCGCTTCGAGGATTTAGAATGCTGGAAAGCGGCACGGACATTGACAAAAGCCATATTTTTTGCGTCCAATAATGGCAAATTAGCTACAGACTGGGATACTCGTTCGCAATTAAGAAGAGCTGCCGTTTCTACGATGAATAATATTGCCGAAGGCTTTGCCCGGTATCATACCAAAGATTTTATTCGTTTTCTTGAAATTGCTCAAAGTTCCGCTGCCGAAGTGAAAAGTATGCTTTACTTATTAGAAGATATTGATTATCTCGATAAACCATTGCTACAAGAATTGCACCAAAAGACCGATATACTTAGAAAACTGACCTTAGGTCTAATCCGTTATTTAAATGAAAACGCTACCTCCCTCAAACCAAAACACCCTAATTCTAAAACACTATAACACCAGAACACTATAACACCTAACCACTAAAAAAATGGCACGACGCACACCTATTCCTCCTCCCGAAGCCGACGTTCCCAAGCGGCGCAGCCCTTTGCAGTGGCTGCTGATCGGCATTGGTTTATTCATTATATTGTCCATTGCTTTACAAACCTGTGGCATTAATATTGTATCACGTTCGGATGAGGAAAAATTAATTGAGCGCCCGCATTCGGATGACCGCGAGGAGCGCGATGTACCGAAAGATTTGGAGGTGGAAGAAGATTGAAATTTAAAAAATATTGCTTATATTTGGTTTGTATAACCGAATTTTCTTAGTCATTTCAAATTTACATCATGAAAACACCTCCTCTTGCCGATTATCCCGCCATTAATTGGGAAATGTCAGATGCGTATGCCTATTTTTTAACCCAGGAAGAATATGAATGGATACTGTACCTTGCACTAGAACAAGTAAGCCAGCGCGTAAAAATTATTTCTGCGGGGCAGGGTAAAATTAC
>JBKBWT010000525.1:0-656 GCA_046314415.1 Saprospiraceae bacterium | reverse complement strand
CAAGTTTGGAGCTAAAAATGAAGATGACGAGACGGAAATTCCATTGAGTGGCTTGTTTATCAAGTGTATAGGCACTGAACGGTCGAAATGGGCAGATATGATTATTGATTACTTTCAGAATTTTCAGCTGAATCAGCCCAAAGCGAGTGAGTTAAAAAAAGACTTGAGCTTAGCCAAAGATCACCTTCGCATACTGATTGAGCCAGGAGAAAATGTCAAAAAGTTCGCCGTTAACTGTATTACCAGAAAAGATTTTCCTGGCACCTACACTTTTTTGGCGCTGGAATCGGGTGATTTTGTTCATCTTGTAGAGAGAGATGAAATTGAATGGGAGGCTTCCGACGACAGCTTGTTCCGAATAGCGTTGGATAATGTGGCGAAAGAAAAAATAATTATAAAGCCCCTCAGCCTGGGCAAGGCATTTGATTACTTTGCTTTTTTTAGCTTTAATTCTTCTGCCGTTTTTTTGATTGAATTAGCCCGAAATGCTCCTTCTGCTTTGGGTAAGTTTGGTACCATTGTTGCTATTCCTACTTCCGAAGCGGCTTTTGCCTATCCAATCAACGACATCAATAAATTAAATTTCCCGCTTATATTCGAGCCTTTTTTGGCTGACCTGTATCAAATGGGGCAAATCCCAATTAATAAAACCTTTT
>JBKBWT010000524.1:0-3068 GCA_046314415.1 Saprospiraceae bacterium | reverse complement strand
TAAAGGTCATACTGTCAATGAACTCAATTTTCAAAATTTATGCGCTGCGTAATATCAGCTGGGAGGTAAAACCAATGATTAAATTATTAGATACTTTGCTACCGAAAATAGAATTCAATTCAGCAATAACCGAATTAATTTTTTCGAACTGAATATAGTTCGAGTTTTGATAGCTCAACGCCTGAGCACCACGACGGTTACCAAAACCCAAGGAAGCACTGGTACTGATTAAAATATCAGCTTCTGAATCCAAATTGGTATAGCGTAGGCTTAAACGGTGATTGTCATTGATATTCCAATCAAGTTTTGCTAATAATTTATTCCCTACTATTTCGGTATTGTAACCCTCATAAGGACCTGTTTCATAACCAAAATTATCTCTTAGAAAAGAAGAAACCTGATCTAAATCTGAGCGCAGTACCCGGGTGGTATTACCACCAATAGGATCATTACCAGAGTTAGCCTGCAATAAGAAGGGAGTTTCATTTTTCTCGAATTCACCGTTCACAAAGAAGAACAGTTTATTCTTGATGATTGGACCACCTAAACGGAAACCAATTTGGCTATTATTAAATGGTCTGGCTGCTCTGCGCAACGAAAATTTAGTCGTATCTGCTTGAGTACCGGTTAAATTCTCATTCTGAAAATTGTAGAACAAAGAACCGGAAAATTCATTGGTACCAGAGCGCGTTACTGCGTTTACACCAGCACCTACGAAACCTGATTGACGCACGTCAAATGGTGCGATATTCACCTGTACTTCCTCAATAGCATCCAAGCTGATGGGGGCAGTACCGGTCCGGTCGCCGGGCTGACCTTGCAAACCAAAGCTATTATTAAAAAGTGAACCATCCACCGTGATGTTATTCAAACGGTTGTCCACGCCACCAAAAGACCCGCCACCGCTGGCTTGTGGAGTCAAGCGTGTAAAGTCATTCAAACGACGTCCCAAAGTCGGAAAAGCATTGAGTTGCTCAGTTGTAACGTTCGTAGCGGCACCCGTGCGGTCTGTACTGAACACATCATTACGTGTAGCAACAATCTCTACGCCCTCAATCGTAACAGCTTCTGATTGCAGATTGAAATCAAGCGTGGCAGCGATACCTAGACTTAGAAAGACATTATCTCTAACCTGTTCCTGGAAACCAGTATAGCTTACCGTAACCTGGTATGGACCACCAATACGCATTGCTGGTATGGTGAAACGTCCATCTTCATTTGTTACCGTTCCATAGCGCGTACCAGAAGGCGTATGAATAGCAACAACCGTAGCCCCTAAAAGGGGTTCTTTGTTTTCGTCAACAATTTGCCCCACCATAGAAGAGGTAGTGACCTGGGCTTGCAGAGCAGAACTCGCAAGCAAAAAACTTAAACAAAAAAACAGCATGGTCAGCATGCTGCTTTTCATCGAAGCGACAGCAGAAATTCTCATAAACATAGTGGTTTGGTTATTCAAAAGATTCAAGTGTTTTTTAACCGGCGTAAAGCTACGACTTGATATGTTAACTGTATATAAAATTTTGCGACTGCCTGATATACAGTTGCTTATTCGAAAATTTAGCAACAACCCTTTTCCATTTTTTCACATTAAAACAGCGTTTAGTGGTCGAATCACCAATAAATTGTTTTGCGAAAAAAAAGTTTATAAAATTTTATTTCTTTTTGCCAAATAGTAGTGCTGCGCATTCATTTGTCGAAAAATTTAACCCTGAGTTAACATGCTCCTCCGACCCTTCTACTATTTTTGATTTAAGACAAAAAATTCGATTTTATGCGTACCGCTTTCTTCTTGTTGGCTTGTTTTTTGCTTTTACTAATACTAAGTAGTTGCAGCCCTTATTGGGGTTCCAATTATGTTACGATTCCAAATGGAAACTTGAGTAATTTTTTATCGTATCAACGCAATGCGTCCTTGCCGATGGTAAGCGCCCATCGTGGTAGTGGCGAGTACGCCGGATTTCCGGAGAATGCATTAGAGTCTTTTCAATACATTTTGATGCAAACGCCCGCTATTTTGGAGTTTGATGTAGCGATGACCAAAGATAGCACGCTCATTCTGATGCATGACAATACGCTCGACCGTACTACCACTTGCACCGGCGAAGTAAAAAATAAAACCTGGGAAGAGATTCAATCTTGCTATCTGGAAGATAATGAAGGTCGCAAGACACCTTTTAAAATTCCTCGCTATACAGATGCCTTACAGTTCATTAAAGGGAAAGCCATTGCTACCGTTGATGTAAAACGGGGTGTGCCTTATGAAAAAATTGTGAAATATATTGAAGCGCAACACGCCGAGGACTACGCCGCCGTTATCACCTATAATTTGGCAGACGCTCAGCAGGTACATCGTCTGAATCCCAATCTGATGATTTCCGTTACCATTCGCAACGAGCAAGAATTGCAACAAACCTTGGATGGTGGTATCCATCCTAAAAATATTTTAGCATTCACCGGTACACGCGAAGCGAATCCTGCTTTGTACGAAAAATTACACGAATTGGGCATTCTGACCATTTTTGGCACCTTGGGTGGACACGATGAAAAGGCAGAAAAAATGAGTAAAAAACGAAGCGCAGCGATGTACCGGCAATTTGTACGAAGCGGCGTGGACATTGTGGCAACAGACCGCCCTATCGAAGCGGCTAAAGCAATC
Source organism: Saprospiraceae bacterium (assembly GCA_046314415.1). Classification (GTDB taxonomy): domain Bacteria; phylum Bacteroidota; class Bacteroidia; order Chitinophagales; family Saprospiraceae; genus JADJNW01. The sequence continues at coordinate 412 of JBKBWT010000524.1, read as the reverse complement.
CGCAAACTGACGCCCAGGCGCAGTAAACAGTTGCAATATTTTAAAGGCAATAAGTGAGTCGTTATCTTTTATTGACTTCATTACCCATATTTTACGCAAGAGACAAGGAGCGCTTATTGTTCTGGTAAAAAAATCTCGGCCATCATACACCGGGCGCTGCCTCCGCCATATTTTTCAATGGTGAAGAGCGGTGCATAGAGCAAATTGGTATGTTTATTCAAACGACGTATCTGCGTGGGTTCCAACGAGTTGTACGCTTGCTCCGACATCACCAGAATAGGCTCGCCACTGCGGTTTTTTACTTGCAGCATATTACCCGCAAAGGACAACATTTGTTGTAGCGATATTTCAATAACTTCTTTGTTCGTTGCTTTGAATTTTTCCATCAGCACGGCGCGCGCGGCTTCGTGGA
>JBKBWT010000523.1:0-3076 GCA_046314415.1 Saprospiraceae bacterium | reverse complement strand
GGATCCCATCAGCACCCTCAAAGTGGAGGAATTGATGCTGGAATTAAAGAAAAATTACACCATCATAATCGTCACGCACAACATGGCGCAAGCCCAGCGCGTTGCAGACCTCACTGCTTTTATGTATCTCGGCGAAGTAATAGAATATGGCGAAACCAAACAGATATTTACGCAGCCCCGGCAAGAACTAACCGCCAATTATGTAAGCGGAAACTTCGGTTGATCGCTTCTGGATGCCAGCAGTCAGATGCCAGACTGGAAAAATTCTTCGGGCAAAAGCATTGAAAAAGCGTAGCATTACTTATGTCCTCCCTTATTCAAGTTGCAATCAATAAAGCTTCTACTTCTCCATTGTCAGGATATATGTAATCAATACGTCCTTATCAATTGAAAATGATATTATTCTAGCGTGGCAATTTTTGTGAATATTTTGAAGCTTTTGCAAAGAGCAACTAATCATTTAAATAAAACTACCGTTACTCTTTTCCTTTTAGCAAGTCGTAACCTTGTATTACCAGTAATACCGATGCTGTGGAGTGTGGGCATTTTTTCGGAGAAGCGTATTAAATTCTTGGATGTCAAAAACTTAACATGCAGTTAACATTTAAAATAGACCTTTGTTTTCTTGTTAACGACATCTTTCAATACTATGAACCTGAATAAAATATTAACGCTTTTTGCCCCTAAGGATCGGGTTTTTTACGCGCTTTTTGCCAAAGACGCTGAAAATATGCTGCTGGCAGCCAGAACGCTCAAGGAATTATTTACCATTGCCGGTAATAATCGCCGGGTGGAATTGGTTCAGGAGATCGAGCGCCTGGAGCATGTCGGAGACGACATAACGCACGAGATTTTTACTCAGTTGAGCCTCAATTTTATTACGCCTTTCGACCGCGAAGACATTCACGCCCTGGCTTCCAGGATTGACGACGTGGTGGACTATATTTTTGCGGCTGCCATGCGGCTTGACCTCACGAATATTGACAAAGTTACCGAACCGATGACCGAACTTGCCGATCTCATTGAGCGCTGCGCTTTGCAGGTGCACCTGGCAGTGACGGAACTCAAAGGCTTGGACTACAAAAAGATTTCCGAGATTCTGGTAGAAGTACACCGGCTGGAGAATCTGGCGGATACAGCGTTTGACAAAGGCATCAGTGATTTGTTCGATCATGAGAAAGATCCTATTACGCTGATCAAATATCAGCAAATGTTGGATATACTGGAAAATGCGACCGATCGTTGCGAGGATGTTGCCAATGTGATCAACTCTATTATTTTAAAATACGCTTAATCCGAATCCGGTGTTATGACTACTTTGCTGATTATCATCATTGTACTGGCGCTTATTTTTGATTATATTAATGGCTTCCACGACGCTGCCAATTCTATCGCTACGATTGTTTCTACGAAAGTGCTCACGCCTTTTCAGGCAGTAATGTGGGCTGCTTTTTTCAACTTTGCCGCCTTTTTTGTCTCCAAATACATCATCGGCGAGTTCAAAATTGGGAATACGATTGCCAAGAGTGTGGAATTGCAGCAAGGCGACGACCATGCGCTTTATGTGGTATTGGCGGGCTTGATTGCGGCCATTTCCTGGAACCTCTTAACGTGGTTTTTTGGTATTCCTTCCAGTTCCTCACATACGCTCATTGGTGGTTTCATTGGAGCAGCAGTAGCGCGCTATGGTACACTGGATGTGATTGTGAGTGAAAAGGTGATTCCGATCGTACTTTTTATTTTTGGCGCACCACTGGTTGGGATGATTATGGCATTTATTATCACCAATGTTATTCTGAATCTTTTCCGGAATTCCCATCCCTATCGAGCCGAGCGCTGGTTTCGGCGTTTGCAGTTGTTTTCCTCGGCGGCATTTAGTCTGGGGCACGGCGGCAATGACGCACAGAAAGTGATGGGTATCATTGGGGCGGCAATGGTCTCTTCCAATTATATCTCCGATCTGAATAACATTCCGACCTGGGTACCGATTTCCAGCTTTATTGTAATTGGCTTGGGTACGATGAGTGGCGGCTGGCGCATTGTGAAAACGATGGGCACGCGTATTACCAAAGTAACACCGCTGGAAGGCGTGAGTGCAGAAACGGCGGGCGCTATTACGCTTTACCTCACGGAGCACCTGGGTATCCCGGTGAGTACCACGCACACTATTACCGGCTCTATCATTGGGGTAGGCGCTACCAAACGGATCTCCGCGGTACGCTGGGGCGTTACGATCAACTTGCTGTGGGCATGGATTCTCACCATTCCGGTGTCGGCACTAATGGGGGCTACGATTTACTTTATTTTTAGGTTGATCGGTATTTAGCGTAATCCAGTAACGCTGGGTAATTCTTTCGGGCGTTACATATTCATTTTCTAGTTTTCCACCGTTTTTTACAATGACTTTGGCGGAAGCAATATTGTTTTTACTACAAGTAAGCAATACCCGATTAAGAGATAATATTTTGCATTTTTCTAATGCCAGTTGTAGTAAAATACTCGCATAACCTTTTTGGCGTTCAGATGGACGAATGCCAAAGCCGATATGTCCCCCTAAAAGCAACAATTTATCATTCAAATGATGCCGTATGCTGACGGCACCTAAAATTTTATCGTGTTCATTAACTAACCAATAAGCCGAATCTGGTACAAATCCTTCAGGAAGATTTACACCAGAATGCATATCTTGTAATTTTTTAATAAATTCTTGAAAATCAATACAATTTATATCTAAAAACCAAGGTACAAGGGGTTCGCCCGTAGCTTGCCATTCTTCAAGCAGATTGCGATAAGCCGCTTCGAGGTCAATTGTAGGTTCGATAAGCTGGATCATATACTGCTAATTCCTAATTAAAACTGTGGTTGCTGCTAAATAATTCCATTTCTACTGATAAATGCATATTTTTTTAAATAAAACGCTGTATTTTAAGGGTATTGATAACATATATTAAAGTTAATATTAGAGTTGCGTCCATGTAAATAGTTGAAAATCAAAGTTGATTAAATTTGGGGTAAAAAAAGGAGCATGAGCCTACATTATAAAGCTATAAAAGAGGATCGACAATGGCGAGCGACC
>JBKBWT010000522.1:0-3129 GCA_046314415.1 Saprospiraceae bacterium | reverse complement strand
CCGAAGATGATATCATATCGAGGAATTTTATTTACTTATATCCTAAAAAACGAGTATATCCCTATCAAATGAGCTGGCTGGAGCGCAACTGGCGACGCAAGATTGATTTTCGTTATCAGGTGGGGCTGGGCGGCACCTGGGTTGTCATTCGACAAAATAAACAGCTATTGAAACTCTCGCTCACCGGCACTTATGAAAGTACCGATTTTCGGGCTAAAAACTTTGAAAACTACGCCGACACTTCCAGTAATAAGATCAATACCTGGCGGGCAACCTTGCGCGTATTTGGCAATCACATTAACAAAAATAATACTTTGCGGCTGCGGTATGAAATTTGGCTCCAACCCTCCCTGGAAAACCCCGATAATTTTCGCTACCACGCCGAGAGCGCCCTTAGCGTACCTTTGACCAAGCAGCTTTCCTTACAAACGGCAGTGAATTATTCTTTTGAAAACATTGTCATTAAAGGCATTCGTCAGCGAGATTTAATCTGGACGTTTGGCGCAGCATTTAATACCTTTTCATTTTGATTTTTTAGCAATAAATTCCCTAAATCTTTAATGTTTAGAAATTTCCGATTGTTATCCCATTAAAAACCAATCGAATCAGCAACCAATCCATTAAACTTTTGTTGCCATGTTTAGTATTTGAATTTTGTGATATATAATTTGATTTTAGTTACGTACAAGAAAAAATAATTTTTATTTTCGACTATATTTTGAAAAATAGTTGGTGTCGTTGCTGTCAAAATAAAGATTAGGCAGCTTTGGTGTTGGAAATATTTTTCTGTCATGTGTCTGAGCAATTCCAAAATACACCAGCAATTTCAACGTTTGAATTTTATTCAATTTTATCTATATACTTTACTATCATGGCAATCTTCAATTTGAATATCAACGGAAAAAAACAACAGGTGGACGTTGACCCTGCTACGCCGATGCTCTGGGTATTACGCGACCACCTCAATCTGGTAGGCACCAAGTACGGCTGCGGCATTGCAATGTGCGGCGCTTGCACCATCCACCTCGACGGGGTAGCCATGCGCTCCTGCCAGTTGCCGGTATCGCAGGTAGGTAATCAAGCAGTTACCACTATTGAAGGACTTTCCGAAAACGGCGACCACCCGGTACAACAAGCGTGGCTCGAGCACGATGTACCGCAGTGTGGCTACTGCCAGGCCGGACAGATTATGAACGCTGCGGCATTTTTGAAAACGAATCCGAATCCCAGCGATGCGGATATCGACGCCGCCATGAATGGTAATATTTGTCGCTGCGGCACCTACACCCGCATCAAAGCAGCAATCAAAACGGCTGCTGCGAATTCATAATCAGGATTCGTTGCTTCCATTGCCGAAGGTTTTTAATCACAAATAAACCATCCAAAAATGACAACCGTAAAAACATCATACGGCAGACGCTCTTTTTTAAAAACTACAGTAGCCGCAGGGGGTGGCTTGGTACTTGGCTTTAGCTGGCTGGCTGGTTGTAGGCCAAGCACGGCGGATCAAGCCCTGAGTATGCCGAAAGATTGGTACAATATCAATGGCTTTTTGAAAATCGGTGAAAATGGCGTCGTCACCATTATGTCGCCCAACCCGGAAATCGGGCAGAACGTGAAGACCTCCATGCCCATGATCGTAGCAGAAGAATTGGACGTAGATTGGAAAAATGTCATCGTGGAACAAGCTCCGCTCAACACCGCCATATTTACCCGGCAATTAGCTGGTGGCAGCCAGTCTATCCGGCAAGGTTGGCAGGGATTGCGTATGGCGGGCGCTTCTGCCCGGCACATGTTGCGGGAAGCAGCTGCTCAGACCTGGCAGGTGCCGGTGGACGAAATCACTACCGAAGCCGGTGTTTTGAAACACGAAAAAAGCGGTAAATCAGCAGGTTATGGCGAAATGGCTTCAGCAGCCGCCAACATTCCGGTGCCAAAAGAAGTGAAATTAAAAGATATCAAGGATTTCAAAATCATTGGTACATCGCGACAGAATGTAGATGGTTTGAAAATTGTAACGGGTCAGCCATTATATGGACTTGACTACCGCCGCGATGGAATGCTCATTGCAATGATTGCGCACCCACCAGCTTTTGGTATGAAACTGAAATCGGTGGATGATTCGGCAGCCAAGGCGATGCCTGGTATCAAGGATGTTTTTACTATAAATACCTATAACGAAGACTACGAAAAACAGTGGTGCGATACCATTGCTTTCAACGAAATGGTGGTAGTGGTAGGTAACACGACCTGGGAGGTGATGAACGCCAAAAAAGCGCTCAAAATCGAATGGGAAAAGACCTCGGAACTGGAAAATTCCGTTAGCCACTCGACCAAAATGGCGGAATTGGGCGTCAAGGCAGCACAGGTTGTGCGCAAAGACGGTGACCCGCAGGCAGCTTTTAAAAAGGCAGCTCAAATTATCGAACGCAGCTATTCGGCACCTTTTCTTCCGCACAGCACAATGGAACCGATGAATTTCTTCGCCCATGTGACCGCAGACAAAGCAGAATTGGTGGGTCCGATACAAACGCCGGAATTCATGGAAAACAGCGTGTCTGCTCGGTTGGGTTTGCCACTCGAAAAGATTGATATTCAAATGACCCGGCAAGGGGGTGGCTTCGGGCGTCGCCTTTATGGGCACTTCCTGGTAGAAGCGGCAGTCATTTCTCAAAAATTGAATGCACCAATCAAGTTGATTTATACGCGGGAAGACGATATGACATTTGGCAACTACCGTCCAGCATATCATGCTACTTACCGTGCTGCTTTAGATGCCAACAAGAACCTGATCGGTTTCCATGTACGGGCAGGTGGTATTCCGGAAAGCCCAATCGCTGCCAACCGCTTCCCCGCCGGTGCAGTGGACAATTACCTGGCTGAAGAGTGGGCACTGGAGTCCAACATCAGTGTCGGAGCATGGCGGGCACCTGGCTCTAACTTTATCGCCGGAGCAGAGCAATCCTTCCTGGATGAAGTAGCCGAAGCAATGGGTAAGGATCCGATTGAATTCCGGCTGGAACTGTTGAATCGTGCTAAAAATAAGCCTGTTGGCAAAGACAACGATTACGACGCGGCTCGCTACGCTGGGGTATTAGAATTAGTGCGGGAAAAATCAGGTTGGGGTAA
>JBKBWT010000521.1:0-3135 GCA_046314415.1 Saprospiraceae bacterium | reverse complement strand
AGACCCGTGGCGGCTTTCACGCACAAGTCATTTCTACGATTAAACTGGGGCAGGTACATTTTATCTGGAAAGGCGACTTTGCAAAATTACAATCGGTTTTTGCTGATTTACAACAACAGTTGATCCAAGACGCAGCTGAGATTACCGCCAATATGGAAAAGCGCGGCGGCGGCGTCAAAGATATTGAATTACTGAGTTTTACGCATATAGAAGAAGATTACTATCAGTTGCGCGTCTCTTTTGAGACCTGTGATTCGATGGGCGCTAATTTTATTAATTCGGTGCTGGAACAATTCAGTTCTACCCTCGAAGTTTTTGTACAAGAGCATCCTATTTTTAATGAATCAGAGCGTGTGTTGGATGTTATTATGTCCATTTTATCAAATTACACACCCGATTGTTTAGTTCGTGCCTGGGTAGAATGCCCAGTGGAAGCCCTTAGCGATACTGAGGATGCGGCTTATTTTGCCGAAAAATTCCGACGCGCCGTGCGTATTGCACAGATTGATTCGTACCGCGCCACCACGCATAACAAAGGCATTTTCAATGGAATAGACGCCGTGGTGATCGCTACCGGCAATGATTTTCGCGCCGTCGAAGCTTGTGCGCACACCTACGCCAGCCGCAGCGGGCAGTATCAAAGTTTGAGTAATTGTACGATTGAAAACGGTATTTTCAAATTCTCGTTAGAAATACCGTTGGCGTTAGGAACGGTAGGCGGTTTAACCAAATTACACCCGCTTGCCAAATTATCTTTGGAAATTTTAGACCATCCGAGCGCCGAAGAGCTGATGATGATCGTCGCAAGCACCGGATTGGCGCAAAATTTTGCGGCGGTGCGTTCGCTCGTGACCACCGGCATTCAGAAAGGGCACATGAAAATGCATTTAACTAATATATTGAATCACTTGGGAGCCAATGCTTTAGAAGCCCAGGAGGCTACTCATTATTTTGTAGATAAGGTGGTGTCGTTCACAGCGGTACGGGAGTTTTTGGAACAATCACGGGTAAAGTTAAGTGTAAAAATGAAATGATTTAACAGATGATAAAATCTCCGAATTTTGAATTTCCATTCCCACGGTAAATTATTACTCACAGGCGAATACTTTGTGCTTGACGGGGCACTGGCGCTGGCGTTGCCAACCGAACTGGGACAATCCTTGCAAGTTACTGAAAATGAGTCGAATGAAATAAGCTGGACGAGTTATGATGCGGATGGATCGGTTTGGTTTGATGCCACTTTAGCCCCCTCTGACTCCCCCCAAGGGGGAGAACCGACCTTACAGCGCTTGTTGCAAATTTTGCAGGCGATGGAGCAGCAAAAACCCGGTTTTTTCCAGCAATTTCAAGGCTTGCAGATTGAAACGCGATTGGATTTTCCGCGTACCTGGGGTTTGGGCACGAGTTCAACTTTGATTGCGAATCTGGCGCAATGGGCAGGCATCGATCCATTTTTATTATTAAAAAACACCTTCGGTGGGTCAGGTTATGATATTGCCTGTGCAATGGCACAGCGTCCTATTATATATCAACTTAATAATAGTCAACCTTTTTATAAAGAAATTGCTTATTCACCTCCTTTTATCAAAAACTTGTACTTTATTTACTTAGGTAAAAAACAGGACAGCCGGCAGGGCATTGTTCACTATTGGGAAAAAGTAAAAAATCAACCGGATTTAATTAAAATAATCTCGAATATTACACAACAATTCATTGATTGTCAAGAGCTTTCAATATTTGAAAAATTGATTTTACAACATGAGAGGCTCGTTTCGCAAACTTTAGAATTGCCGCGCGCGAAAGATTTATATTTTAAAGATTACTGGGGCGAAATAAAATCCCTGGGTGCCTGGGGCGGCGATTTTATATTGGCTACGAGCAATAAAAATGACACGGAAACCAAATTATATTTCAACGAAAGGGGCTTTGAAACTGTTATTCCATTTGAAAATCTGATACTTTAAAGCGTGTTTTAGTGTTATGGTGCTATGGTGTTATTGTAAGCTGAGCCAAAACACTTTAACACTCCGAACTATAACACTAGAAAAATGCCTTGGAAATGGTACGAGAGTAAAGTGGTGAAAATCAGCGACGAATCGCCCACCACGAAGCGTTTTTGGCTGGAAGTCCCGGAGACGGAAACCCTTGATTTTAAAGCCGGACAGTTTGTAACGATGGATTTGCCCATCAGCGATAAGCGGCTCAAGCGCTGGCGCAGCTACTCGATTGCCAGTGCCCCGAACGGGAATAAGCAGCTCGAATTATGCATTGTAAAATTGGACGGCGGCGCAGCGACGGATTATTTGTTTAATGAAGTAAAAGTTGGCACGGAAATTAAATTTAAAGGTCCGGATGGCACTTTTACCCTCAAAGAGCCAATTGAAAAAGACCTGGTGTTCATTTGCACGGGCACGGGCGTGGCGCCGTTTCGCAGTATGATATGGGATATTCATAAAAATAACAAACCACATCATAAAATTCATTTAATTTTTGGGACGCGCACGGTAGATCATATTTTGTACCGCTCGGAATTCGAGCAGTTGCAACGGGAAATGCCTGATTTTAAATATACGGTGGCGCTGTCGCGTGAGGAAAATCTGAATCCGGGGGATTATAATTTTGAAATTTACAAGGGTTATGTGCATGAAGCTTATTTAGGACAGTATCAATTCCCATATGCCGATGTTGATTTTTATATCTGCGGCTGGAGTAATATGATAGATGATGCGGTGGCGAATTTAATGTTGAAGTTAAAATATGATAAGTCTCAGATTCATTATGAGTTATATGGATAAATATTTTTAATTTTTTATTTGACGTTTATTATTTATCAGGAGTCGTTATTCACTAAGTGTGAATAGTTTATCTAAAAAATGTGTTATCCAGATAAATAAAAACATCATACTTTCATCAAAATGTAATAGAGTAAGTAAGATTCGATAGCGTAAATTAAATTACTTGTATCCTTTCCGATTCTTTTGTAACTTTAGACAAAAATAAAACACTCGTATGGTCGCCATTGAAAACCGAAAATATACGCGCGAGGAGTATTTTGAGCTGCTGGAGGCTTCTGATGAGAAGCTGGAGTATCACTATGGGTATATTGTAGCAATGGCGGGCGGGACGTCCAATAGT
>JBKBWT010000520.1:0-3164 GCA_046314415.1 Saprospiraceae bacterium | reverse complement strand
TAATGTCCGGTGTTTTTTGGTTAATGGTATTTTTTTATGTTATTTAGTTCAAGAAGTTCAAGGGAGGGCAGGGGCATTTTTTATCCAGTTTTGGAGTTGGGCGCGGGCATAGCTGACGTGCCATTTGGAGGTACCTTCGCTAATGTTCATCTGTGCACCAATTTCGGCGTGGCTAAAGCCTTCAATGGCGTACAAATTAAACACTTCACGGGTTGCATCCGGCAACATATCTACTAATTTGATTATGTCTTCAAAATACAGGTTGTTCGTAGATGCTTCCCGTACCGGGGCATCGCGATCTTCTACATCCAAAAAGTAAACGGGCTTGTTCTGGTTTCTAAAATGGTCGGACAAACTGTGGAACACCAGGCGGCGGATCCAACCTTCCAGGGAACCTTTGAACGCAAACGTGTCTATTTTCTTGAATACTCGTAAAAAACCGGCATTTACAATTTCCATCGCAACATCACGGTCGTCGGTATAGCGCATACACATCCGCATCATTGCCGGGAAGTATCGCCGGAATAACATCTCCTGGTAAAATCGGTTATTTTCTACACAACCTTTTACCAGCGCTTCTTCTGAATAATGCTCTGGTTTTGCCATTTTTTGAATTAGTCGGGTGTAAGTGGAATTAATAATGAAAAATGAAAAAATTAAAAAACTGAAATCACTTCATTATTAATTATTCATTCTTTAATTACTCAAAATATTAATCCTAATCGTACGCTGAATCTTTTGTACACCAGTTCCTGTTCCAGGGTTTCTCTGCTCCAGCCACCAAAATTCCGGGTCAACGTTGCCCATTGAAACTTATACCCCAAGTCAAACAGGAAATTTACACTATCCCGCGCACCCAGCCGAAAGCCAATCGCCGGATGCAACAGCAGACCACCTTTGGCTTTGAGAATGCCCTGATCCTCATCTTTAAAAGCAAAGCCATAACCCAGATTCAATGCGTAATAAGGTGTTTTATTCTTCTTTAAGAAATATCCTCTTGCTTCTGCATAGACGGGTAAAACCAGCGGACCGTTGGCGTTACCTACCGAAAAATTTTCCAAACCAATACCGATTCCCGTACCAAACATTCTATTTCGCTGAAAACCAACGACTTGTTGCATGCTTAACCCTAGTTGCACATCGCCACTATGACCAATGCCATTAATCGTGCCGAAGTAAGTAATGCTGTACAAACCGCGTTCCCGGAAATCATAAGGTTTTTCACACCGTTCTTTTACAGTGATTGCTTTATTGCTAACTTTATGTTTACGTTCATCTTCCGGCAAAGATATAATAATGCGCTGAATATCTTTTACCTTATAAACTTGTATATACCCCGGAGCAATTTCCAACTGCACTTTGCTACCGCGATTCATGTATCTAATTTGCCCCGTCTTCCATGCGCCATCTCGCAGTTGCAAAGAATCGGCGTAATGGCTTACCTGTGCAGCGCTCATTTGCAGGCAACTGATGATGATACAAGTGGTAATGATTAGCTTCATAATCCCGACCAAATTTAGAATGGTTAATGGTGTCCTGTAAATTTATTCGACCGTTATCAATGATTCATTGACAATCAACCATTATTGACTTATCGGAATTCTGCTCAGTTCCTGTAGCTTTGCCGGATTCGTAATATCAAATTGATACAAGCCATCTTTGCCTACCACAATTGCCTGATTGAGCCAGGGCAAAGTAATGACATCATACGCGCGAAAATGCTTCAGATGCGATTGCAAATCCAGTTTATTATAATCTTTGGCATCAAATACTTTTAAGCCCTGGTCGTCGTCGCACAAGTAAACCATCCCTTCTACTACACTCAATCCATGCGGACGATGCATTGGGTGCGTTTTTAATAATTTAGGATTTTTTAAATCTTTAATATTAATAATATCCAGCTGATTATTAAAATTTTGACATTCCGTGCCGTCGCGCAAGGTTACATATGCGATATCACCATCTACAAAAACCGGGTCGCAGGCTTGAGCATGCTGGAAGAACGATAATTGAGTGGGTTGCAAGGGATTACTGGCATCATATATAAACATTCCGTTACGTGAACCGATAAATAAATTATTATTATACGGAAAAATAGTTTCAATACCCCAGCCGATATTCACCGTAGTCAACGGATTGGGTTCGGCTTCATTTTTTACATCAAATACCCGCAAACTATTATTATCCACCGTATATAAATAATGATCCATCAGCGAAAAACGCGCCATCGAACCGCCAATGCCATTGCCGCCAGGTACGGAAGCGCCCGTTACCTTGCCGCGATTTTGATTGGTAAAATTTGCTACAGCATCTTGTGCTACGAAAACCCTGCCTTCTCGCCACCACCAGCCATCTTGCCAATCGCAAGGCGCATTCTGGGTTACTTCCACTTCGCGATAACCGATGAGATGCCCACGCGTCGCATCAAAACCCAGCGAGGGAAAACAATTTTCTACAATCTTGGCGACAACAGGCTGTGCCGGGTTGGAAATGTTGATGGTAATAAGATCAATAAATCGGTCAGCGTACAGCATGTTATTGCGTACCGCCATATCCACATTACCTGGAATATTAATAAATGTAAGATTTTTGGGATTACGCGGGTCTTGATTATCAATAATATGAATGCCGGCATTTACTTCATTAATCAATAAATAATCGCCATACACATAAATTTTGCCGGGATTTTCCAGCGCACGCGGTGCTTCCGTCTTAATTTCTTGTCGAATTTGTGCCTCCGTGCGGTAAATGGGTTCAAACTGAATAAACGTGCGGGTTGCTTCGCAATCGTCCTGTAGGCAGCCGGTCAGGCTAAGTGCCAGTGTACCAACCATTAATACTTGAATAAAAAAGTGTACAGCTTTATGCATTTTCCAAGGATTTTGAGTTTACAGATTGTTTTGCAAGGATAGACCGAGGTCTGATTGGGAAAGGTTGGGATTAAGTATAAAATTTTTTTGTTGTACAAATTTTTTAGAAAAAGGATAATTTTACATCGCAAAGCTATAATGATGAAAAAGTTTTTTAATTTATAAAAATCACATGAGCACTGCTAAAGAACAGTTGGAATTATTTAGTGTCAAAGATGGACATGCTTATCACATTCTACGCTTTGATGAATTATTGTATGTGGAAGGATTAAAAGATTATGTTATATTACATAC
>JBKBWT010000519.1:0-3202 GCA_046314415.1 Saprospiraceae bacterium | reverse complement strand
AGTTAGCCTTTTCTCAATTATTTTTCCTTTAAATATTATTTCTTTTACCTCGTCGGTGCCAATAAGTCTTTCTTCTGAGTTCATCTGAATTAATGCATGATAACTATATAAAATTCTTTTTCTCGGCATCTTCATCTGGAGCAGCCTCGCAAATGCGCAGCCGTACGCTTCCTCCAGTGCACAACTGATTGATTACAATTTTGGACCTACGTTGGACGCTAAAGATAAAGCGTTGAATGTATTTCCCAATCCGATGAATGATATTTTAACGATCTGGACACGCGAGATTCATCCCGACACACTGCATCAAGTGCGCGTTTTAGGTATTAGTGGCGAATTGGTTTTGCATACAACCTTGCTGAATCGCGAAACGAACCTTGATCTTTCGCACCTCCCTGAGGGCTGGTATATTTTACAAATTCGCAAGGGTAAAGAAGAGATGACGCAGCGGATAATGAAAACCAGCGGACCTTAAAACAGCAAACCTATGAGGTCTTGCCCACCTCATAGGTTTGAGTATCCAGTATTATTTCACTGCAAAAGTCTTTTCCTCTTTTCCTACCCCTTTGATTGTCAACGACTTCCACTTACTTGGCAATTTCGTTTTCAATTGCACAATACCTTGATCGGTAATATCCAATCCGCCTAAACCAAATATAATGGCTTGCAACATGCCACCTGCACCCGTCGCAAAATAAGGATTGGTACCGCCCGCTGTTTCTGCCAGCACGCCAAATGGCGGCACTTCATTGGGCTTATAACTTTTTACAAACATATTATATGCTTTTTCTGATTCGCCGAGGCGACCGTATAAGCCGGTTAACACCGAAAAACCCATTGCCGGACCATCCGGGGCAAAACGTGGTTCATAATAAGCTAAATCTTTACGTATCGAGGCTTCGTCGGTAATTACTTTTAATGGAAATGCCAATAAATTTACATCCGCTTGTTTAATCGTTACCCCATCATAAGTCGCATTTTCTTTAGTCGTTCCGTCCGGAAATTTTAATATTGGAATATTATCAGCTACATGATTCCAGTCGGGATCAGCCGTCAAACCAAGTTCTTTCGCGGCTTGCGTGGCGTAGCGCAGCACGGTGATTGCCATGCCATTGGTAAAAGCATTATTATCAATATTTTCCTGCCATTCATTGGCACCGATTACATTATTAATTTCGTATTGCTTCGGACCTTTACGTTCCACGCGACTCGTCCAGAAATCTGCCACCTCTTTGAGCATCGGATAGCCGCGCGTGCGCAGCCATTCTTTATCTTTAGTTACTAAATAATATTGCCAAAATGCCCAGCCGACGCAGCCCGTGATATGATGTTGAAATGGTCCCGTCAATGCCCAAACCGGCGTATCTTCGGTGCCATCCGCGCTGGATTCCCAAGGAAACATTGCGCCTTTGTAGCCGTGGGCAAACGCATTTTGCTTCGCCGCTTCCAGACGTTCAAAACGATATTCTAATAATGATTTTGCAATATCTGGTTGTAATAATAATATAGGTGGGTACATCCATAATTCGGTATCCCAGAATACGTGCCCGTTATACCCCAAGCCCGATAAGCCCATTGGCGACAAGCTATACGCTGTGCCCGGTCGTGCAAAAGAATACAAATGATACAGTGCCGAACGCACGGCGCGCTGCGCTTCCAGATCACCCTCAATGACGACATCGCTTTTCCAAAGCTCTGCCCAGGCGGCTTCGTGGCGCGTGAGTAAACGTTCTCGTTTTTCCAAAGCCGCAAAAATCGTGAGGCGCTCGGCTTCATTATGCGCATCATTATATTGCGAAGACGCCACGGTAGAACCCACCACACTAAAGCGATACGTTTCACCGGCTTTTAATTTTTTATAAAATTTTAATAAATGCATATTATAATCCCAATCTTCATGTATCAAATCCGGCTCGCTGCCGTGCGGTTCTTCAAAAATAAAGCTGGAGGAAGCCGCAACTGTCAATTTTCCCGACGGGCTTTTCGCTACAGAAGTCATCAGAGGAATGAGTACGTGCGGGCGATCAATTTCTGCATAATAATTTCGGATATCTATTAAATGATCGGGCGCTTCTATTACACTCATCGGTGTAATTGTTACATCTTTTTTAGCGGTGATTTCTACAACGCTCATAGCGGTGTAAGGTAAATGTCGGAGCGACATTAAATTGTGTTTTACGCTGATTTTATCCCCTACATCAAAAGTGGTGGTCAACGCAGCCTTCTGCATATCAAGGGTTTGCGCATAATTGCTGATGTCCCGGCGGCTGACGCGTCGTCCGTCCACATCCAGATTCATATTCACATGATTAAACGTTTTTAAAATGTTAGAAACCCGACCACGTTGATAATAATCATAAACGCCATTGAGTACGACGTCCTTCACGCGCATGGGTTCGGGCGACGACACGAGTCCCACCATGCCATTCGCAACCGTGACCCCGAAATAATTGCTCGGATCAATTTTCGTTGCCTGAATGTGCCAGGGCGACTGGCTCAGGTCTTGCGCCTGCAAACACATTACAAAAAACAAGAATAAAATACCGGTTAGTAGCTTCATATTTCACACTATTTTAATGCGATTAAAAATTATACCGTTAAAAATAGTGTTTACTCGGCGTTTGCAAAAATCTTTAGGAAAGAGAAGTTGATTTGTAGCGCGTCAGCAGATAGGTTTTAATTTTTCGGAATTGCAGGGCTGATTCTAATAATAATGGATAAGCCACTGGAAATAAGGCACGTATGCGTTTTTCGAACTCGGCTTTTGCCGTTTTGTCAATCTTACTCTCGTTCAATTTTTTAAGCCAGGCATAGCAAGCATTCAGATTGCCGTCCATTGTCAAGGGATAACGCTTGAGAATCCATGCCACGATATCAAGCCCTTCGGTAAAGGCGCGATACTGCGAACTCTCCAGACTGCTCACGCTGCGCGGATGCACCCGAAAATACGACAGATATTTGTTAACCGTCAGCAAACCGCCGGTTTCAATGAGCATACACCAAAACAGCCAGTCACCACAAAATTTAAAATTCGTAATCCATTGCCAGTCAACATTTTGTACAGCATTTTTCCGAAATAAAACCGCACTGGCATTCCACAAATACGTACCCGAAGTAAAATGTCGGGAAAGCGCTTTTGCACCGGTGAAAGTCGCATTATCATAAGTCGTGCGATTCGCCAAATGTCTTCCCTGCGCATCCA
>JBKBWT010000518.1:0-3207 GCA_046314415.1 Saprospiraceae bacterium | reverse complement strand
GCAGAGTATGATTTTAATATGGCATTTTATAGTTACGTACCGGGTTACCTGATTTCCGACATCAATGGATTCGGGCATTTTGCGCAACCCTTATTTTGGTTTAATTTATACTGGTTGGCGTTAGGAACCGTCTTACTTATCATTGGTAATTTGTTTTGGAATCGCGGTTCAGAGTCAGATTTTAAAGCCCGATGGAAGCTTGCCAGGCAGCGTTTTAATTTTGTCTCGGCGCCGGCGCTGAGTATTGCCTTATTTGTATTTGTAGGCAGTGGTATTTACATTTATTATAATACGGCAGTCTTAAATTCTTATTATACTGCTAAACAACAGCGCGAGCGACAGGCGAATTATGAAAAGCAATACAGTAAATATGCCACAATTATTCAGCCTAAAATAACGGATGTAAAGGTAGAAGCCGATATTTTTCCGCAAGAACGACGTGCAGTAGCCCGTGGTCGGTTTGTGATTGTTAATAAATCCTCGCAAGCGATTGATTCTTTGCATTTAAGCATGAGTGGTTCTTTGCAACACGCGGTTATTCAGCAATTTACCATTGATAAGCAGGCGCCTAAACGCATTTGGAATGATGCTAAAAACAAATATTCCATTTACAAAATGCCGGGCGGTGCGATGCAACCCGGTGATACGATGTTGATGGAAGTTACGATAGATGCTGGTTATAAAGGTTTTACGAATAGTGGATATAACTCAGAGATTGTACAAAACGGTACGTTTTTTAATGTCAATATTTTCCCGAGTTTTGGTTATGATGCCAGTAATGAAATCGTCAGCGATCAGTATCGTAAAAAATATAATTTGCCGGTGAAAGATTATACGCTGCCCGCGCAGGATGATGCCTGGGGTTTGAGCAATTTCCTTTTTGGCGATGATGGGGATTATGTTACATTTGAAGCGGTGGTGAGTACTGATCCTGACCAGATTGCTATTGCGCCGGGCTATTTACAAAAAGAATGGCAAGATAAAGGGCGACGTTATTTCCATTATAAAATGGAAGGCGAGATGGATTTGTTCTTTAACATCAGTTCGGCGCGTTATGCGGTGCATAAAGATACCTGGACAAACCCGGACGGTTCCAAAGGGAATATTGAAATCTATCATCATCCGACGCATAACCGCAACGTGGCGCGTTTTGCTAAAGCTGTGAAAAATTCAGTGGAGTATTTTAATAAATATTTTACGCCTTATCAGTATCGGCAGATGCGCATTCTGGAGTTTCCGCGTTATGCCACTTTTGCCCAGTCTTTTCCGAATACGGTGCCTTATGCCGAGTCTTTTGGCTGGGTTGGTAATTTTAGTAATCCTGAAAAAACGGATTATGCTTACACGGTCACCGCGCATGAAGTTGCGCATCAGTGGTGGGGGCACCAGATCACGCCGAGTGCTACGCGTGGCGCCAATCAAATTTCAGAGTCTATGGCGGAGTATTCTTCGCTGATGGTTATGAAACAAGAGTATGGCGTGGATGCCATGCAGCAATTTTTGAAGTATGAACTGGACCGCTACCTGAGCGACCGCACCTCGGAAAGCAAGTTTGAAAAAACGTTGTTAGACAATGATAATCAGGCGTATGTGTGGTACCGGAAAGGTGGCTTGGTCTTGTATGCGTTGCAGGATTATATTGGGGAAGATAGTTTGAACGCTGGTTTTCGTCGTTTTCTCGAAGCGGCAGCATTTCGTCAAAAACCGCCTTTTGCCAATACGCCGGAGTGGTACGGTTATATCAAAAGTGTGACGCCAGATTCCTTGAAATATTATCTGGAAGATAGTTTTGAGAAGATTGTGTTGTACGAAAACCGCGCCAAAAAAGCATCCGCACAGAAAAAGGGCGACGGCACGTATGAAGTTACGATTAACATTGATACCCGGAAAATTTATTATGATGGCCTGGGTAAAGAATTAAAACAAGGCGATCAGCCGAATCTTATCGAGATCGGGATTTTTGCAGCCGAAGGCAAGAACGATAAAGGCATGACCAAAAAAGTGCCGCTTTACCTGCAAAAGCATTGGCTCAAGCCGGGTGAACATACTTTAACCTTTACGGTGAAAGGTGAACCCGTCAAAGCCGGTATTGACCCTTATAATAAATTGATTGATCGTATTGCCGATGATAATGTGGTACCGGTAGAAAAGTAGCGCACCGGTGAGGGATGGCTCCCGCAGATTACGCAATTTTAGACAAAAAATTTAGGTGTAATCTGCGGGAGTATTTATGGCAAACGCAATAATCGTAAATCAAATTCGAAACCCTTCAGCACCTCTTCACCGGAAAGCATCCGCTCAAATCCATCTAAAATTTCAATGGAGCCATCGGCGCGATAAATGTACGTTTTCTGTTCCACCGGATCAATGAGCCATGCCAGACGCACCCCATTTTCAATCCATTCTAGCATTTTGGATTTAAGTTTTTTTAATTTATCCGTTTTAGAGCGAATTTCAACTGCAAAATCCGGCGCAATGGGTAAGAATTTCTTTTTTTGATCGTCCGTTAATTTTTCCCAGCGTTCTAAACTAATCCAACTGGCATCAGCAGCACGGGTTGCACCATTTAGTAGTTTATATCCGGTAGAAGGACTAAAAGTTACACCAGCAGGTGAAACTTCCTCATTCCAATTATCTAATTTTGAAAAAACTTTTCCTTCATAAAATCCAGATTCAGGACCAACTGGAGCCATAATAATGATTTTTTTATCGGGTTCTCTTTCAATGCGCAAATCTTTATTCGCAACGCAGAATTCATAAAATTCATCGTCGGTCATATCATCGGCAAGCTGATAAATTTCAAAATCCTGGAAAACAATCATTGTTTTTCTTTTTATTTCTTCAAAAATACTGAAAAATCGGCTTACACGCAAAAAAGAATGTGCATTCCCATATCACCCTTTTTCCTACATTTGCCAGAAAAAAGAGGATGTTGATCAATCTCATCAGCGATACGGTGACCAAGCCCACACCAGGAATGTTGGAGGCAATGTTTAAAGCCGAAGTGGGCGATGATGTATTTGGTGAAGACCCTACGGTGAATGCGCTGGAAGCCAAAGCCGCAGCGCTATTTGGCAAAGCGGCAGCGCTATTTTGTCCCAGCGGCACCATGACCACTCAAATTGCTCTGAAGGTGCATACGCAGCCTTTGGACGAGGTTATATTCGATGAATATTCGCATATTTATCAATATGAAGTGGGCGGTTA
>JBKBWT010000517.1:0-3212 GCA_046314415.1 Saprospiraceae bacterium | reverse complement strand
GACCGGCAACGTTGGAGGAAGAGGTGCAAATTGTCAGAACCCGCATTGAGAAAATCGGCAAAGCCTTGCAATTACCACCGGAAGCTGCGCCCTTACAGGAGATTCAACGCCTGGTCACCATTTTCCGGGAATTGCGCAGCGGCAAAACGGAAGATGGTAAAACTAAATTAAAATCTCCTACCAGTACGCTCAGTGCCGCTGAAGCCAGTTCGGTCATCAACAATGGGCAGGCATTGGCAACTTATTTTGGCAAAGGCATCGTGCAAGCGGAAGACGTCGCCGCCGGATTGACGGGTGCCGTCATCAAAGACCCGGTGCAGGACAAAGTCGTTTTTCAGGAATACCTTGAAACGGTGGTCAAGCAGCGCGAGGGTTGGGGGGATTTGTATAAAGCGTGTAAAGCCTTGTTATGATTGTGTTTAGGTGCGATGTGTTCATGTGTTCAAGTCCAAAAGCACGTGGGCACACAGTACATGAACACACTAACACATGAACACATGAACACAACCATTTTTGGCATACGACATCACGGTCCAGGTTCGGCGCAGAGTTTGGTGCAGGCGTTGGAGGAAATGCAGCCCGATTGTATTTTGGTGGAAGGTCCCGCCGATGCGCAGAAAGCCATTGAACACAAGGATTTTGTTAATTTAAAACCGCCGGTCGCCATTTTGGTGTACAATGCTAAAAACCTGGCACAAGCCGCCTATTTTCCTTTTGCCGAATTTTCTCCTGAATGGCAGGCAATTCAATTTGGTTTAAAAAATAATATTCCGGTCACCTTGATGGATTTGCCGATGGAGCGCACCTTCGCCCTAAGCCCCCTAACCCCCCAAGGGGGAACACCATCACTTGATCTTTTAGTCGCTGAGTCACCCCATCCCCCTATCTCCCCATCTCCCCATGACCCCATCGCTTACATCGCCCAACTCGCCGGCTACTCCGACAGCGAACGCTGGTGGGAGGTCACTTTTGAACAAGCTGCCAATGAAACCAGTGTTTTTGCGATTGTGCTGGAAATGATGACCACCCTGCGCGACGAACTCGATCGCCCGGAAACCAACGAAACGCTCCTACGTGAAGCCCATATGCGCAATGCCATTCGCAAGGCAGCGGCTAATTTTCAAAAAATCGCGGTGGTTTGTGGTGCCTGGCACGCGCCGGTGTTGCAGCGATGGGAAGATTTTAAAAAGGCAGCCGATGATAAAATTTTGAAATCATTGCCAAATAAAATTTCGACTGAAGCGACCTGGATTCCCTGGAGTTATGAGCGGCTGGCGTTTCAAAGTGGCTATTCGGCGGGGGTGATTGCACCGGCGTGGTATGAACTGTTGTTTCAAAATCATGCCGAAGCGACCATGCTCTTTTTATCGAAAGCCGCGCAGCTTTTTCGCGGTCAAAAATACGACACCTCGGCGGCGGACGTGATTGAAGCCATTCGCCTGGCGGATACGCTCGCCACGATGCGCGGAATGCCAATTGCCGGGATGAATGAATTGCGCGAAGCAGCGTTGACAGTGATTTGTCGCGGAGAAAGTTTGATGTTGGAAGTGATTGAAAAAGAACTACTTATCGGCGATGCCATCGGCAAAGTGCCGGAAAAACTAGCGTCGCCGCTACAAAAAGATTTAGAAAAACAGGTGAAATCCGCGCGTTTGACAGCAGCGTTTAACACCACCAAAACCGTTGAAAAAACCCTCGATTTGCGCAATGAAAGCAATTTGCTTGCCAGTCATTTGCTGCATCGACTGCGGATTTTGGATATTCCCTGGGGCGAATTACAACCGGCTTCTACCTGGCAGCGCGGCAGTTTTAAAGAAGTCTGGCAATTGGAATGGCAAGCCGAGTTCTTCCTGCAACTTATCGAAGCGGGCATGTGGGGCAGCACGGTGCAAGAAGCTGCGACCAATTTTGTGATTGACAAAGCGAAATCGGAAAATCGACTGATCAACCTAGCCGCACTGACGGAGGAAGTTCTGAACGCAGATTTACCGAACGCCGTTGAACCGCTGGTTCAACAATTGCAAAATGTGGCAGCCCTTTCGACGGATGTTCAGTATTTGATGGAAGCGTTGGAGCCCTTGGTGCGGATTTTACGCTATGGGAATGTGCGAAAAACCGATGCCTTAGCAGTAGAAAAGGTTGTCAATCAATTAATTCCGCGCATTTGTATTGGTTTACCAATAACAGTAGTGAATGTGGATGATGATCTGGCAGCCATTTTATTAAAACAAATATTAAATACCAACAAAGCCTTAGTGCTCTTGAATGAAGCCAATTACAGCACGTTATGGCAGCAAAGTTTGATTCAACTCGTTCAGCAGGTGGGCACCCACGAACTCCTACGCGGGGTAGGCACCAGACTTTTGTTTGATAAAAATATTTATAACATAAACATTACCAGTAATTTACTGAGTTATGCCCTGTCTTCCGCAGCTACCCCGGTTGCAGCAGCACAGTGGCTCGAAGGTTTTTTGCAAGGGAGCGGACTTTTGTTGTTGCATCACCCCCCTTTGTGGCAGGTACTGAATGACTGGGTAAGCGAACTGTCGAAGCCGCATTTTGCAAACATTCTCCCTTTATTAAGGCGAGCTTTCAGCAATTTTACAAGTGGCGAGCGCGAGAAAATACTGCAAAAAGCTGCCCAGCCTGAATCAGCATCCCCAACAGTCGAAGCGCCTGATTATGAAGTGGAAAGAGCCCTGCGCGTATTACCAACAGTACAATTGTTGCTCCAATAAGAAATTTAAAATGAATTTAACGTCTCCTTAATTTTCAATTCATGTTGCCGCCCAATCTTTGCAACGTCAAATGTTGATTTCTTGCTATCATCTTCTTTTACAATGCTCATCTTTCCTGCAATCTAAAGTCGCTTTTGTCATCCGGGTCAGATCATCCCCGATCCGACCCGGATTTTTTATAAAAGTCAATATTTATAAAATTTTCATAAAAATAATTATATAAAAATTAACCGTAATTTAAAATTCAGTTCACACAAGGATATTATTTTCACCCCATCCTATACTGTAGCCCTATCATATCATCAATGTTGGCTATGCACTACCCTGCGCATAGCCTTTTTCATTGTAAAAAGAGCATATAATAGAGTTGCGTCCATGTAAATAGTTGAAAATCAAAGTTGATTAAATTTGGGGTAAAAAAAGGAGCATGAGCCTACATTATAAAGCTATAAAAGAGGATCGACAATGGCGAGC
>JBKBWT010000516.1:0-3218 GCA_046314415.1 Saprospiraceae bacterium | reverse complement strand
TGGATATGATATTGGGTATTTGTGCCGGTCTTTGGAATTTTTTAATATGCTGATAATCAATTTGACGCAAGTCTATTAATCATCAAAATATAACATTTCCACAAATATTTACATTTTCATTTTAGCAACATAAGCGCCTTTACATTTTACAATAATTTAAAAAATAAATAATGTTTTCCTTCCAACCCCTTACCGGGAATTTACTGTCCTAATTGGGTGTCGGTCAGCTTGACTCCTACCCGACAATCTACACAATATATTATTTTAATATGAGCGAAATTTCTTACATTTATCAATTGAAAACTAAATACTTAACCATGAATAAATTCTCTTACCCGTTAAAAAACTTATGGGACAATAGCTTGAGAACAGCGCTCTTTATGCTGTTGTTCCTTGGCGTCCATCTTGTGTCGGCTCAAACCGATTGCACCGCAAACGCCGGTACTCTCGATGCGCTGGATATCTGTATTTTACCGGATCAAACCATCTTGAAAGCAACGCACCGGGGCGATACGGTCGTTCCGCAAGGTTTCCAAGTGTTGTATGTATTGACGAAAGGTAGTGAATTGGTGATTCAGCAGGTTTCACCCGAACCCGTTTTTGCGCTTCCCGACTCACTCAATGGTTTGTACACCTTGCATACGCTGGTTTATAACCCTGCCACGTTGAATCTCAACAGCATTGTATTAGGACAAACCTCTGGTTTTCAGGTCAATGCACTATTGATTCAAGGTGGTGGCAGCATCTGTGCTGCGCTGGATGTGAAAGGTGCTAAAGCGCGTTTTGGTAATTGTGACGATACCTGTGTTGCGGCAGCAGGCAAGCTCCGGGCGGCTTCCAACGCCTGTTTGCAAAATGGCAGTGCTACCTTGAGTGCGACTGTGCAAACGACCGCAGTAGTTCCGACGGGCTACACTCGTTTGTATGTGCTCACTTCTGGAAATAACCTTGTTATTCAGCAAGTTAGTACTACGCCGTCTTTCCAGGTCAATTCGACCGGACGCTTCACGATTCATACCCTGGTGTACGATTCTACCACGCTTGATCTGGATACGGTTGTCCTGGGTCAGACCTCGGCAACGCTGGTCAACAATCTGTTAATCCAAGGTGGTGGCAGCATTTGCGGGGCATTGGATGTAGCAGGTGCGGTTTTTAACGTAGCCAATTGCCCGCCGGTATGCGATGCCAGGGCGGGTACACTCCGCGCCGATAGCAACAACTGTTTGCTCAACGGTAGAGCTAGAATTACTGCTAAAGCTGCCACGAATCCTACCGTACCACAAGGTTACCAAGTACGTTATTTACTCGTTTCCGGGTATGGCTGGGTCATTCAGCAGATTAATACCACGCCTTCCTTTGAAGTAACGGATGCCGGTTTTTATACCATTCATACCTTGGTATATGATCCTAATACCTTCAATTTGAACAGCATACAATTGAATCAAACCCAGATTTCACAGATAAACGCCCGACTGATCCAGGGAGGTGGCAGCATTTGTGGTTCTGTGGACATCACCGGAGTGACCTTCAATGTTAAGCGCTGCCCGCCGCCGCCGTGTAATGTTAATGCCGGTAAACTGAAGCAAGACAGTGAGCCTTGTTTGCTAAATGGCGTTGCGCTATTGAAAGCAAAATTTGTACAACAACCCACCGTACCCAATGGATTCAAAATACTGTACTTGTTGTCCTCCGGGCATGAGTTGAAAATTGAGCAAACCAATAGCACGCCGGATTTTGCGGTGAGAAGATCGGGCATTTTTACCATTCATACGTTGGTTTACAATCCCAATACGTTCAATCTGCACCAGATTTACCTGGGGTCAACTACCATTTTTGAAATTCAGGAAATGATTGACGAAAGTGAAGGCTACCTCTGTGCAGCTGTGGATGCCAAAGGGGCTGATTTCTATGTGCTACCTTGTGTGGTCTGTTCGGCAAAAGCCGGTAAAATTGCACCTGCCAATGATCCTTGTCTGCTCAATGACACGGCGACCATCAAGGCACAAATTACGCAGAGTCCAACCATTCCGACGGGTTATGCGGTGCGTTATTTGTTGACTTCCGGCTCGGGTTTAGTGATTCGGCAGATCAATACCACGCCTTCGTTTTTAGTAAAACTCGAAGGATATTATACAATTCATACGCTGGTATATGATTCTACGACGCTCAATTTGAATAATATTAAACTGAATATTACAACAGCTCATAATGTTCACAAATGGCTGATTCAGGGCGGAGGCACGATCTGCGGGGCGCTTGATCTGGACGGTGCGGACTTTGATATTGAAAAATGTGATTATTATTACTGTCCGGTTGGCGCGGGGTCGCTTTTCACGTTCCAACGCAATCTCTGCCTCAATCCTACGGCGCGCCTGGTCGCTACGCATCTGCAACAGCCCACCCTGGCAAGCGGCTATCGGGTGCTGTACCTGCTTACTTTCGGACCGCATCTCACGATTGAGCAAACCAGCGAAAGCAGCAATTTCCAGGTCAATAAAAACGGTACTTTCCGCATTCATACCCTGGTTTATAACCCAGCGACCTTGAATCTGAATACTGCCATTCAGTTGGGGACGACCAGAATTCCGAACCTGCACGACCTGCTCATTCAGGGTGGCGGCAATACCTGCGCGGCGCTTGACATTCACGGCACCATTTTTCAGGTAAGTAATAATTGTAATAATTTCAATGCATCGGGCGATGCCAACCTTTATCCGAATCCTACTACGAATGTAATCAATGTAGAATTCAATAAGCCGGAAAACGTGCGCAACATTCGGGTAGAACTGCTCGATGTAACGGGTGATGTAATAAAAATCTGGAATTTTGCCGGCGAAACCGAACGTACCACCCTGGATTTGAACGATTTAAATGCCGGGATTTATAATACCCGCATTATTTATGATAATAATATTATTCAAAACCTCCGAGTGGTCAAAACTACGCATTAAATTGTATTAGCATATTATAACAAGTAAATAAAAAAACAACTGCGCTGTGCATCGGGGCAGTTGTTTTTTTTACCCATATTAAACTTTTTTCGTTTACCTTAGTCCAAACGAAAAACAAACAAATTATATCTAAACCAAACACATTGTAACTGAGATTACGCAGGTAAAAAATTAGGAAAAAAAAGTTCTTTGACAGTTACGACCTTTGGAGGATGAAATTTCCAGCTACTTTCGAGTTGTATGTGGACTATTTGATAGCCAACCAGG
>JBKBWT010000515.1:0-3281 GCA_046314415.1 Saprospiraceae bacterium | reverse complement strand
TTGCGGGCTTTATAAAACTTCTTAAATTCCAACATTTCTCGTAAACGGGCATACAATTCAAAAGGTGATCGGGCAATATGCACTTTCATTGGATAATGTTCCAGGATGCGGTCTTGCCGTCCAAAGTATAATAGGTATTTACCCGGGGTTTTATCCAGGTATTGCCGGAGTAGATCGTAATAATTGGGGTCATTTTCCAGGGCATACATATAATCAAAGACTATTACATCCGCCCAGGCAATTTTATCTTCATTTAATTCATAGGTGGCGTACTGTACGTTTTTAAAATAAAAGCTGTCGAAGAAAGCTTGTAATTGTAATACGGCATTTACATTGTAACATACCACGAGTATTTTATCATAAATCTCTTCTTTTAGCCTTGCTCCGGGTGCAAAATTGCTTTCCGTCAAGGTATCCAGAAAAGTGACGATGTCCATCATCAATTGGTTTTCGGCACGGGCTTCTTCCTCGTTGCTCAAGGTGTTCATCATTTTATCGGTATTGAGTCGGTTGAGGCGAAATTGCAGATTGACGAGGGTATTAAACTGATTGACTTGCGTTGCGTCAATTATTTTGGATAATTGTTGCAGGCATTTGCCGACATTTTCTGCTGCGAGTAATTTGAAGGATGCAATACTCGTGGACATGTTTTTTTTGATACAAATGTAACGTTTCTTTTGCGGTAAACGTCCTAGCCCCTACCTGCTTTCATCGCGTTTTATAATTTACTGGTATAAAAGATGCTGATTTTCAGCAGGAATCATGCTACTTTTGGCATAAACAAACCCAATCTATTTCCCTATGGAGCTAATCATTTCCAATCTTTCCAAGACTTACTCCAATGGAGTACAGGCATTAAAAAACATTAATTTACGTATTCCGCAAGGGATGTATGGTTTGCTGGGTCCGAACGGTGCCGGTAAATCTACGTTGATGCGTACCTTGGCTACTTTGCAGGATGCGGACAGTGGCAGTGTGAAATTGGGCGATCTTGATGTGTTGCAACAAAAAGGCGAATTGCGTAAAGTGTTGGGTTATCTGCCCCAGGAGTTTGGCGTTTATCCCAAAATCTCTGCCGAGGTGATGTTGGATCATATTGCGGCGCTTAAAGGCATTGCCAATAGTAAAGAACGCAAAGACGTGGTAGAAACTTTGTTGCAGAAGGTGAATCTTTGGGATGTACGCAAGAAAAATCTGGGTACGTATTCGGGTGGTATGAAGCAGCGTTTTGGCATTGCGCAGGCGCTTATTGGTAATCCTAAACTGATTATTGTTGATGAACCTACGGCGGGCTTGGATCCGGCAGAGCGCAATCGTTTTCACAATTTGCTGAGTGAAATTGGTGAGAATACGATTGTCATTCTTTCTACCCACATTGTTGATGATGTTTCCAATCTGTGTCAAAACATGGCGATTATTTGCCTGGGCGAAGTGATTGCTGAAGGAAAGCCTGACGCGCTGGTGGAAGCCATTCAGGGTAAGGTTTGGAGCAAAGTGATTGAAAAAACAGAAGTAGAACATTATCGTTCGCAAATGCACGTCATTGCTACGCATTTAAAATTGGGTAAAACACAAGTTCACGTGCTGAGTGATGCGCGTCCCGACGCGACTTTTGAGCCTACCGAAGCGGATTTGGAAGATGTGTATTTTGCCCGTATCTCGGAGAAGGTAGATATTGTAACGGTGTAATAGTGTGATTGTGTAATGATGTAGCAATAGGAAGGTGTCAGGATAATAAGGTATGAAATACGCCTGATTTTTAAAAGGCAGTGCAGGGTTGGTTTTATTATATCCTTACATCTTGTTTGTAAAATTCAATCCAAATTAATCATCATGTTTTGGAATATCTTTACATTTGAAATAAAATATCGCCTGAAGCGTCCAGCTACCTGGGCATACTTTGGCATTTTATTCCTGTTTGGTTTTATTACGGCAATTTATGGCAGTACGCCGGCTTCTGAGAAGGTTTTTGCCAACTCGCCTTTTGCCATTGGGTATATGATGGCGGTGATCAGCATCTTTGGTACGATGATTGCCTCTGCTGTGATGGGTGTGCCCATTTATCGCGATGTAGAGCATAAAGTGAAGGAGTATTATTTTGCTTACCCGATTTCTGAAAGCGATTATTTGTTGGGACGTTATGCAGGTTCGCTGGCAATTTTATTATTGATTGGTTTAGGTTTTCATGCCGGGTTGATTCCGGGGTTTGCGTTGGGTCCCAGTCTGGGTTTAGAGGAGCCGGAACGCTTTGGTCCGCTGAATCTTTGGCATTATATTCAGCCTACGCTGACGATTTATTGGGTCAATTTTTTATTGACCGGTACTATTTTCTTTGCATTGGTGGCTTTTACGCAACGCGTACTGGCAGCTTATGTTGGCAGTATTTTATTTTTTATTATTTATTTGGTGGGCGTTACATTGACG
This sequence comes from Saprospiraceae bacterium, assembly GCA_046314415.1. GTDB lineage: Bacteria > Bacteroidota > Bacteroidia > Chitinophagales > Saprospiraceae > JADJNW01. Next base: position 857 of record JBKBWT010000515.1, on the reverse strand, counting down.
CAAGATTTAGAGCAACGCGATCTGGTCAGTTTGCTTGATCCTTTTGCTTTGAATACGTACAACAATGCCACGCGCTATTGGACGCCGGTAGAACAAAATACGTTGGTGGCACCGCTACAAGGGAATTTTCTGTGGAATCGGGTGATTTGGGGTAGTCTAGCGATTGTTATCTTCCTGGGCACTTTGTTACGCTTCCGTTTTAAAGATTATTTTGAAATAAAGAGCAGTAAAAAAGCGCAGGCGCAAGTAAAGGAAAGTTATTCCAAGAAACCTTTGTCGTTCATTGCCAATGTGCAAAAAACATTCTCTGGTGGCTTGTATTTCCGGCAAATGCTGGGCTTGTCAAGACTGGAATTCACCAACATTATTCGGGATCGTTATTTCATCGCCATGTTGTTGGGCGGGGTTTTATTTTTGTTTTTAGATGGTTGGTTTGGTAATCCTATCTACGGCACGCCTTCTTTGCCAATGACGTATTACATGATCGAAGTAAAGGATTTTAATTATATCATATTTGTATTTATTATCCTCATTTTTTATACCGGCGAAGTGGTACACCGAGATAAAAGTGTGCAATACAGCGGTATCGCTGACGCATTGCCGGTGCCCAACTGGATGACGTATGGTTCTAAATTCCTTGCGCTGGTTGGTATTGCTTTTTTGCTGGTGAATTTGGTGATTGTCTGTGGTGTCCTCAATCAAACCATTCAAGGTTATTTCCATTACGAGTTTGATAAATATTTTACGGATTTATATTTAATCGAATTCCCGGAGTATCTGGCGCTTACGATGTTGGCTTTTTTCGTACACATTCTGGTCAATCAGAAATTCATGGGACACGTTGTCACCATCGGTAT
>JBKBWT010000514.1:0-3304 GCA_046314415.1 Saprospiraceae bacterium | reverse complement strand
CTTTTTTTGCCATAGCTTATTCATTGCTAATCTCTAAGCTATGGCTTTTTTTTCTCTTTTGCACTTTTGTCACTGTACTGAGGTAGTATCCTATAAATAAGGAGAGAAATATTATAAAATAGTGGTAATATGATCCGCAGATTCCAAAAATCAACCTCATTTCATAACAAACATATCATAATCGCATAATTTCTGAAATCTGCGGGCGTATTTTTTAATCAAAATCAAAAAAATCATCTAAAAACGACTTGCGCTTTTTATACGGGCGTTGTTTATCCTGATAGCGGTCGTCATCATCATACCCGTATTTGCGATAATCATCTTCATAATTTTCCCGCTTGGAGTAATGCGCACCCGAGCGCTCAATGATTTTATCCAACTCGCCCCGGTCGAGCCATACCCCCCGGCAATTCGGGCAATAATCAATTTCAACGCCTTGTTTTTCAGTCATTAACAACGTTTCACCACAATTAGGACACTTCATTTGATTGCATTTTTTATGTAAAACAATTGTACCAATCTTGAGTTCGACTGATGGTATCGGTAAAAATAAAAGTAAAATTCGGTATCCGTTGCGCAAGATTCACCATCAGCTGTCATCTAAAGTTTTATATAGTCTTTTAAATAAAATATCATAAATATGAAAAGAACACTTTGGATGATGTTATTAATGATGATGACGAACATCCTATTGGTACAAGCCCAGGCACCCCAGGGTCCGCCGCCACCAAGCGCTGAGCAGCGCGCCGAACATTTGGAAAAGTTGGCGAAAGATTTAAAATTATCTGCCGAACAAAAAACCAAATTTCAAAAAGCGGAAGCAGATTTTTTTGCCAAAGCGGAGCAATTACATGCTGAAATGAAGCCTAAAATGGACGCTTTACATCAGGAACGCGACGCTGCGGTGAAAGCGATTTTGACACAAGATCAATATGCCCAATTGAAAAAAATGCATGAGGAGCGGCACAAGCAGGGATCACCGCCGCCCAGAAAGCATAAGGAATAAGCAAGGTAAATGAGTGAATGTAATGGATGTAACAAATGAATACAAGTTATTTACTTATTACATTCACTCCTGCTTGATATTAAAATATTATCCAACCGAAGCAGGCTGATTCATTACTTCAGTTGTAAATAATTTATTAGGTATCTCTCCTTTTTTTACAATGAGTAAGGATGGACTATATTGAATCCATTGGCTGTTATTATCGAGTAATTGCCGCCATTTATCTTTATTAATAATAAGTATATCATAACGGCTCATTACATCCCGATTTAAGATTTTTTCTTTCAATTCGCTGACCGATACATGGGTATCTTGCGGAACAAAATTTTGCCAATCGCGATTCATGGGATTTAAAATATGCAGTTTTGCCCCTTGATTTTTTGCCAGCAAAAAGCCATAATCCAAAGCTACATTATCTGACGTATCATAATATAATATTAAAATCTGCCGAATGTGATGCAAGCCCCGATCATTAAAAACCAGGGTATCACAATGCGTTTGGCTTAAAATCTTGGAAATTTTACCCCCCAATAAATCCGAATCAAATAGCGATTGCGCCGCTCCAACGATGAGCACATCCGGATTGTAATATTCTGTATAATTTACAATTTCCTGGGTAATATCTTCCGTAGCAGTATAATAAGTTTTGATGGGAATATTTAGTGCTTTTGAAGTTTCTAAAGTAGGTGCAAAGCTCGTCTGTTCAAATTCCTGGGCATCCTCTGGCGAAATATCATATTGTGGAGAAATATGCATCGAGGTAAATTCGATATTTTTTTTGGTAGGACCCGTTAATAAATAAGATAATTTTAAAATACTCGTCCCCATTTCTGGTCGCCCGAAGGACATTAAAATCCGGGGAATAGCCTGATTAGGAGTGGTTTCTACGCGCTTAGGAAATAAATATTCAATCAGATTCAGTGCTGGTCCGGTCATAAAGGTAGTAGCCAGCGCCATAATGACCAGCATAGCGAATATTTCATTGCTTAATACACCTAAATCATATGCAATATTTAACACAACTAATTCCATCAAACCCCGCGCATTCATTAGCACGCCAATGCTCAAGGAGTCTTTCCAGCTTAAGCCTACAAACCTTGCAGCACTGGCACTTCCAACCAATTTGCCGACTACCGCGGTAGCCACCACCACCAGACACGTGAGCCAAAGGTGTGCTTCGTTGAGCAAGCCAATTTGTGTACGCAATCCGGTAAATACAAAAAACAGCGGCAGTAATAATACCAGCGCAACATCTTCAATTTTTTCGGTGATAATGCGCTTGAAATTTCCACCATCAGGTATGATTACCCCGGCAATAAAAGCCCCAAAAAGTGCATGAATACCAATCACTTCCGTCATCCACGCGGACACCAGCAGGAGCAGAAAAATCAGGGCAACCTGGGGTCTGCCGAGCATTTCCCGATTGGAATAATATGCTGCGAAGCGACTCATGAGGGGTTTTATGATATAAAACATAAATAACACATATACTATTGATAATGCGATACTTATCAAAGCGCTACCAATTGCACCGGCTTTCACCATCGCAATAACCACGGCTAACAGGCACCACGCGGTCACATCATCCGCTGCGGCACAGGTGATAACAATATTACCAATCGGAGTTTGTGATAAGCCCCGTTCCTGTACAATACGCGCCAAGACCGGAAATGCCGTGATACTAATGGCAATACCCATAAATAAGGCGTAAGCCGAGAAGGGTACATTGGCAGGGGCAAATTCCCGGTACGTCCCCATTGCCAATAATACGCCCAGCAAAAATGGAAATACAATGCTGACGTGGCTAATAACGACCGCTGCATGGGTTTGACCGCGCAAACTCCGGCTATCTAACTCTAAACCAATTACAAACATAAATAAGATTAATCCAATCTGACTTAAAAACTGCAAATTGCCGAGTGATGCCGCCGGAAACAAGAATGCAGACAGCTCCGGTGAAAGCCAGCCCAGCAGCGAAGGTCCCAGCAGAATACCTGCCAAAATTTCGCCGATGACCGTGGGTTGTCCGATGCGTTTTAATAATAAACTAAAAACCCGTGCCACCACGATGATGGTCACAATTTGTAATATCAAAATACTGAGCGGATGCACGAGGTTATGCCAGAGATTGGCGCCAGGGCTTGTCTCGCCTTCACTTTTAATGGTGCTTTCGCTTAGCTTGCCAATTTCCAGCACCGCTCCTTCTCGGATGAGTAACCAAATTAAAATCGCCGAACCGCCAATAGAGATCAGATAAAAGAGTAAGTTTTTATAGCGCATAAGTTGGATTTCGGATGC
>JBKBWT010000513.1:0-3330 GCA_046314415.1 Saprospiraceae bacterium | reverse complement strand
GGATTATTTACAACCAAATCAGAATGAAGCGCCAATATGATATGGATATGATATTGGGTATTTGTGCCGGTCTTTGGAATTTTTTAATATGCTGATAATCAATTTGACGCAAGTCTAATTAATTTTTAATTTATTATGGAAAAATACTTAAAAAGAAGCCGCAGCTGCAATTTTTATGGTCCTCAAAGGGGCAGAAATGCCCTGTTTCTCATTGGATTTTTACGTTGCAGCCACGGTTGTTCATAGTGTTGTGTTTAAAAAAGTCTAATTTGTTTGGGTGAGAATTTTTCCTGAATGTGAGTAAATTCTCTGTACTAAAAAGGAATATACATTTAAATACAATGATAAAATCATTTTAATATAATACTAATTTTTAATGGGACAGGCTGTTTTTTCGAGTTTGAATCAAAGTGACAACTCCTTACAATGGTAGGCATCGACAGCAGGTTTGTTGTTATTGCTCCTTATTGCTCAGAGTTATATACTTTATTGATTTTTTTATTGCGATTTATGCTTGGCACACATCGTCCATTAGCATAGATTCTCAATGCTAGTTAGTGTTAAATATACAATATCGCAATCGTAAGAGGGAAAATCGTCATTGTGTCCAATTGACGCACAAATATACAGGCTAAATCAAGTGATCACGGCTTTTTTAATTTTTTTTTTATAAAAATTGTGACAGGCTAATTAGGATGTTATAACACTAAAAATACCGGATCAATGGCGTTATTGGTAAAAAAAAAATTTAGTATTACTGGTTTTGTGTGACATGAGGTATTTAAAAAAATGCACATTCGATTGCAATCAATGGTGTATTGAGTAGCAAATAATTGTCAACCACCCCATTTCCAAAAAAGCAATAGCTGTTAATGCAGAGAACATTCTACATTAACAGCCAAGCAGTATATCACGATATCAGTTATACCTTGGAATTCTGTATCTTATTGATAATCAGCGCCGCTTTGAGCATAAAATCGTCATGATGATCGTGATATTCATTATACACCATCATCAGGCGAGCTGCGTCATAAGCTGCTGATTTCGGAACAATTTGCTTCGCAGCAATCGGGTGCAACCAGTACTCCAGATTGTTGGTACGAAGGTAAGAGCGATCCAGCTCAAAATTGATGACTACCGCTAGTTTGTTGAGCGAGAAAAGGTACTCGGTTTCTTTGTTGAGGTCCTTTTGCAAGTCCACAATTTTGTAGCGATCAAAATTCACGCCAGCTTTTTCGCACAGAAAAATGTCGCGCCGTCCATCAAAAACCACAATTTCGCGGAAGCGATACTTCTTGAGGTTTTTCATGAGGAAATTTTGTATGGGCTTCTTGGTCGGGTGCAGATTTTTCAGCGCGAACTTGATCTGGTTATCGTCGAGCTTATAATCCTCCCGAAAGGGCTTATGGCGCCCCGTTTTGAGGTTGATGACTTCTTTACCCCTTCCCACGGTGTGCCCCAGTTCGTTGACTTTGGCGTACACATTGACGATGTCCACATTGGCATTGTTGATCCAACTTTCCAGGAAAATTTTGTTGGTTTCCTTTTCAAATACCAGCAGGGCTATCTCACTAATTGCGTAAAAGTTGGGGTACCCTCCGTAAATGTTGCCATACTTCAATTCTAAGAATGCAATGTTTGTGTTCACGGTTTTGGCATTAGTTTTTGGTTAAAAATGGCTTGTTGGTCGTATTTGAGTTTTCCACAAGGGTTATTTTTGCAAGTTATACATAAAATACTAACCAGGAAAATTTAATGTTCACAAAATTACAGCTTCTTACGTACCGTTAGGTAGGAGAAACTGTCCGTTCTCATAAATTTTTTCCCCATCTACAGTAATCGTTCCTCCGTTGCGCATATCGCCAATCATATCCCAGTGTACCGATGAGTTATTCTTGCCACCGGTTTGCAGATAGGATTGTCCAATAGCCATATGAATCGTACCGCCGATTTTCTCGTCAAATAAAATATTCTTTGTAAAACGATTGATACTATAATTGGTACCAATCGCCACTTCGCCGAAATACCGGGTACCTTCTATCTGAAATACCTGATCGAGCACTTCTTTGCCTCGGCGGGCCTCCCATTTTTCAATGTAACCATCTTTGACCCAAAGTGTTACACCTTCTACTTCACTACCCATGTAAATAGCGGGAAAGCTAAAATGCACCACGCCATTCACCGAGTTTTCGATAGGTCCGGTGAATACTTCGCCAGAAGGCATATTAGATTGCCCATCTGAATTGATCCAAGTACGCCCTTTGGTTGAAAAGGAAATATCGATCCCGTCGCCCTTGTAATGAACTTTATCTGCTTTATTCAGATAATCTACTATATGTTGCTGGGATTGCCGCACTTGTAACCAACTGTTGGTTGGGTTTTCGTCAAACAATTTACAAGCTTGATAGACAAAGAGTTGGTACTCTTCCAACGACATTCCTGCTTCCTGCGCGTTTGCCTGTGTAGGAAATTGACACAGATTACGCCGCAGAGCCCGTGTGGCGGTGCGCTCAAAATAGATTTTATTGACTTCTTTGAGGGCTTCCTGCCGAATGCGTGACTTTTCGATGTTGACATTCTGGTCTTCACGCAAGTTAAACGGAGCGCGAATGTACAAATAAGCATCGAAAGTTTCCACAGCTTGCCTAAAAAATGGTGAGACATAGCGCAATTGTGCTTCTCGCGCCTGTTCGAGTAAGATGCGTCCTTGCTCGCGGAATTCCATATCTACCTCTATAATTGCACCAACTGCCAAGGCAGCCCGATACACCTCCCGCACCAGGGGTTCCGCTAGCGTTGTAGTTCGTACGTACAGTTTTTCGCCTTCTTTCAGTTCCAGGCAATAATGCACCAATAAATCTGCATACCGCCTTAGCATTACATCCATCTGACCGGGATTTTCAATTTGTTGTAATTTGTTACTAGTTATTCAAAATTGTTCTTATATTTAAGAAATTTATTTCCAAATAATTAATAACCAAGAACAATTTTCAAGTCCATTGTTTTACCTGATACGGGTACCTTACTTTGTACTGTGCTTTTACCATTTCCACTATTTTTTCGCGTAAGGCATCCACATTTTCACGCGTCAGCGCTGATACAAAAATATTATCATGTCCGAATAAATGTTTAAGGCTGCCTTGCAATCCTTCCTCGATCTCTTGCTTGGCTTCCTCATCGATAAAAGGATCATAATATTTTTGCCGATATTGATCAATTTTGTTAAAGACCAATAAGGTTGGCTTATTCAACGCATTTAGTTCATCGAGGGTTCGATTCACCGTGCGAATTTGCTCCTCGTGCTGCGGGTGTGCAATATCGACTACATGC
>JBKBWT010000512.1:0-3358 GCA_046314415.1 Saprospiraceae bacterium | reverse complement strand
TAAACCCTCTCGAATCAAAAATCGATGAAAATCCGTCAGCGTCGCAATGCCGTCCCGGCGTTGGGCGACCCAGTTGGGGTGATTCCAAAAAGTAAAAGCGCCCTGGCGTTTGGCTTCCCGGAATACTTCAATAGAATCTTTAATTTGTAACTTATTGGCATCCTGAATGAAAATGGCATTCGTATGCCCCGGTGGCATTTGGCGGGTGATTTCGGCACCGTGTACCACGAGCAGATTGAACGCTTTGGCGCTCTGCGTGGCAATGGCAAACGAGCGATTGCGATCGGGATGCGGAATATCCGCCAGATGTGGCTGATATTCAATGTGTTCGGTCAATGAAATGGCGTCGAGGCTATCTTTGACCGCTTCTTCCACGCGGATATTGGGCCACACCGAGCCATCGGAAAAAACGCTATGGATGTGAAAATCACAACGTAACGTGCGGTAGCCGGGAATATCCGGAAAAAGGATGGCGCGTCCGAAAGCGTGCGTGTGTGTATCCTGCGCCAGCAAAGGGCTGAAGCAAGCAAAATAAATAAAAAGGGTTAATAAGTGTCGCATGCGTGTTTGATTTTTAGAATGTAATATTAAAGGTTGAGTATTAATTGAAAATTAAATTTTGGCTGAATTTTAATTTAACGGATGTTTAAATTATAAAAAATTATATTTTAACCACTGAGAACACTTAGCGCAATTATCTAAGGTTCAATGAATCAGCAATTTATGAGCGCTTCGTATCCTGAGTGATGAAAATTTAAAAAAGTCTTATAGTTGTATTTATTTTATGATAAAAAATAATATTATTGTTCTTGTAAAATTGTTTCCATTTGTTTTAATAATTGTTGTCCTTCCTGCGAAAAGCGATTCAGTTGGTATTGCGGCTCGCCGGATTGCGCCAGCACCAGAAACTTAAAATTATCCGCCATGATTTCATCGGGATGAATAATATACATGGTATTATCTTTAATTTGTTTGAAAAAATCGCCCTGCTCATTGACTGATAATGGGCTGGCACCATTGGTTGAAGCAATGACGAAATAACGATTATCCGCTTCTTTTTGAATAGGATACACATTGAAATTGATGTAATCAAAATAATTTTTTCGCTCCGGAATATAAGTAGGGGCATTGGCAGTAATAATGGGCGCCGCCTGTAAGGTATCGCCGGGTTGCTGGGCTAAACGAATGTAATAAGCAATGTCAATCCCGTCGGGATTCAGGAGCAGGCGGGTTTGAATGGGGCTGGGCAGGATCAACTCGCCATTTAGTTTTTTAAAACCGATTATATCATATAATGCGTTTCTCTTATTTATATTCAGCCGTGAATAAACATGAAATACTTCGTGGATCAGTACCTCCCGCAGCGCTTCCAGATTCGACCGGCGCAATTCATTGGCGGGGATCATAATACAATTTTCACGGGTATAATAAACGCCATCGCCGTAGTGTTGACCTTTTATTTTAATCAAGCGGATTTCTTTGGGCAGTATATCGGGTGAAATTTTATTACACCAGGTCTGAATATCGGCAAAAATCTTTTCTAACCATTGCGTTTCTTCGGCGCTGAAATTCATGACTTCGGTTTGTAAAAACTGCCGGTACACTTGCAGGACGCTATCACGTGGAACACTTGTAGAATAAGGCTTCTGGAGTTGTAAACACATATCCAGCACGGTTATTTTATCAAAAAAATGCTCCTGTTCATCGGTGATGATGGCGGTAGCCGCAGCGGTGCTGTCTAATAAGACAATTTTTTGTTTGCCAAAAAGTTGCAAATGTGATTTGCTCCCTTCATTTTTGCATTGGCAGAGCAACAAAAGGGTAATACCTACTGCCGTTGGCAACAAGATGCGACCAGGAAAAAGTAGGCGTAGATTTTTAAGTTGTATCACTTTTATGTACTTTTGATGAAGTAATCACGTAAGTTTAGCCGGTCTTTTTTAGCTTTCTCGTTCAGATTCTAAAATTTACTCGCTACGCTTTTCGTTCAGAATTTAGTCTTTAAATCTCATTTTATCATTAATTAACATTATTTAATTTTTGTGTAATGAACATTTTTGTTGCAAAATTGAATTTTAGCACCAGCAGTGAGGACCTGCAAGAAGTATTTGAGGCTTACGGCTCGGTTGATTCTGCAAAGGTAATCGTTGATCACTTCACTGGAAAATCCAAAGGCTTTGCGTTTGTTGAAATGCCTAACGACGACGAGGCACAGGCAGCTATTGATGCATTGAACGAGAGTGAACTGGACGGAAATACAATTGTAGTAAAGAAAGCGGAACCGCGTAAGCCCGGGGGCGATCGTGGTGACCGGGGTGGCTACGGTGGTGGCAATCGCGGCGGCGGTGGCTACGGTGGCGGCAATCGCGGTGGCGGCTACGGTGGTGGCAATCGCGGCGGCGGTGGCGGTTACGGTGGTGGCAATCGTGGCGGCGGTGGCGGTTATGGTGGTGACCGTGGCGATCGCGGCGATCGGGGTGGCTACAGCGGTGGCAATCGTTACAGTCGTGACAACGACGATGACAATGGCGGCGGTTATGGTGGCGGTTACAAAAAACGCTATTAATATCCGTACACGCATTAGTAAAAATACAAAGACAATATTCCGCTATAAAGCCTCCTCCTTGCGAGGGGGCTTTGTTGTTTCTGGCATTTTGTCGCTTTTTGGCGAAATTTTCTGGCGCTCATATTTTATTTTTGTTGTAAATCAACTGCACGCTTTAAGGCATAAAAAATCATATATTCTGTGTAAGTTATTGGTTAATAATTCTATACAAATAAAAATATAATTAATATTATAATTTTGCTTTGTTTTGTAATAAAAATTGAAAACATGATAAAATTAGTAAACTTCTACACTTTTTTACTCCTGTTGCTCAGTAATGTGCTGATGGCACAGGTGGTTTATACCGATCCTTACTTCCCCAAAGCCGACCAACCGGTGACGGTTTATTTTGATGCAACCAAAGGAACGGCGGGTTTAAAAGATTGTAATTGTGATATTTATTTACATACCGGCGTTATTACAAATTTGAGTAATAATAGTTGGAAATATGTAACAACGACCTGGGGGCAAGCGAATAATTTGTGGAAAATGACGCCTGTACCGGGGCAACCCAATTTATACAGTTATAGAATAGCGCCCTCGATCAGAGCGTATTATGGCGTTCCTGCCAATGAAGTAATTCAATCACTGGCGTTTGTTTTCCGCAATGGCAATGGCTCGCGGGAAGGCAAGGAAACCGGTGGTGCCGATATTTTTTATCCGGTTTATCCGTCTAATTTACCTTTTACGGCTTTGTTATTAAGTCCGTCCAACACCGCACTCGTGCGCGAAATTGGCGAAACCATTCCGGTA
>JBKBWT010000511.1:0-3392 GCA_046314415.1 Saprospiraceae bacterium | reverse complement strand
GATACTAAATAACCCCAGGCTTTTAGACCATTCCATGTCCTTGAACTTTAAATGTCCATACCAAGCCAGGGTCATAAAAGCGTTGGATAAGATTAATAAAAGGATGGTATAAAATGCTTTCATGATATTAAATATAATAATGGAGCAATGAAAATTATATAATATCAAACGATCATTACTCCATTATTTTATGTGTTATGGCATTGGCTTATTTACTTTTGTTAACTTACGTTTGCCATTGGCTTTCAAGGCTTTACCCGGTTTAGTGCCATTGTGTTTGCCATTCTCAATAACTGGAGCGCCATTCACCAGCACATAGTCCATGCCTTCGGCGTAGGCGTGCGATTTATCAAAAGTAGCTTTATCTATAATTTTATTCGGGTCAAATATTACAATATCCGCCGCCATGCCAGGCAGGAGCAAGCCCCGATCCAGAAAATTAAAGCGCCGTGCGGGCAGCGAAGTCATTTTCCGAACGGCATCTTCCAATGTAATAATTTTTTGTTCGCGCACATAATGTCCGAGCACCCGTGCATTGGTGCCATACGCGCGCGGGTGGGGCGCCCCCCGACCAAACGCAGGAATACCGGCATCTGACGCAACCATCGCATAAGGGAATTGCATAATGCGTTGCACATCTTCTTCACCCATTTTATGATAAATCATTTGCACGCGTGGACCCGGCGTCATCAGTTCCAGGATCGTTTCGATCTCATCATCAATGCGGCTGGCGCTATTGGAGCCTTTTCTCATGGTATTAATCGCGGAGATACTCAAGCCGTTGTATTCTGGTTTGAAGCTGCAATTTGCCACCACCGCGTACTCATACGTTCCAAAACCGGTCTCCGCCAACATTTCCTTCATTTCTTTTACGATTTTGGCTTTGGTTTCAGGATTTTCCAGCCGAATTTTTAAAGAATCGCCCGCCAATGCCCAGGTCGGCAGCAGAATTGCCAGCGTTGTTGAGCTAGCGGTGTAAGGATATTGATCTACCGTAACATCGATGCCCTCGCGGCGATATTCCAGCACTTTGTCAATCATACCCACCGATTTGCCCCATTCGTTCTTGCCGCTGATTTTAAAATGCGAAATTTCCACCGGCAATTTGGCTTCCCTGCCGACGGTCACCGCCTCTTCAATGGCATCCAGTACGTGGCTATCTTCATTGCGGATATGAGAGGCATATACACCATTGTATTGGGCTGCAATTTTTGCGAGTTCCACAATTTCATAAGTGCCTGCAAATGTGCCCGGTACATATATCAATCCTGTTGAAAATCCAACGGCACCATCTTTCATGGCTTGTTCTACCAAGGCTTGCATTTTTTTCAGTTCCTGGGCGGAGGGAGCACGATTCTCCGTACCCATTACATTGCTGCGCACGGTATTATGACCAAAGAGCGAAGCTACATTGAGCGAAGTGCCCGTTTTTTCTATGTTATTAAAGAAATCTTTTAAGTTTAATTCAGAATTGCCGCAATTGCCCGTTACCAGGGTAGTAACCCCATCATATAAAAAATTATCCGCAGTTGAGTTGGAAATAATACTGCCTTCCACATGCGCATGAACGTCAATAAAACAAGGCGCTACTACTTGCCCCTTGGCGTCAATCACCCGCTTGGCTTTACTGCCCGACAGGTCGCCGATGCCCGTGATCTTACCTTTGCGAATGCCTATATCGCCAATGTACCAGGGATTACCCGTACCATCAACGATTTTACCATTGGTAATCAATAAGTCATACTTGCCTTGCGCTGATAATATAAAGTAAAAAAGCAGCAAAAAAGGTGTAAGATAGAGTCGCTTCATGTCTATTTAGTTTTTGCCTAAAGATAGACGATGATTCGAAACTTTTAAATAGAAATGAAGCAATTATAATATTGCAGAAGATGAATGTCAAAAGTACGTAGCTATTGCTTAAATACGGCAACATCAAACCCAACGTGTCATGAGTATTCGCCCGGCATCCTGAAAGCCATAATGTTGATAAAGGAGAAAATTTTTAGTATTATTAATGTCAACTTGTAAGTGTATCGCTTTGATACCCATTGCTTTGCACTGCGTTGCGACAAAATCAATGGCACGTAATTCGATGCCCTGGTCGCGGTAGGGCGCTTGAAGGTATAACTCATCCAAAAACGCATTTTTACCTTTTAGCTCAAAACTAAAGCCAAGCGTTAGGATCATATAACCCACCACTTTACCATTGACCAGCGTAAGCCACACCTTACCATACGTAGGTTGGTCAATCAGGGTAAGGAGCACTTCTTTTACTACATCCTTTTGATTATCAATGCCGTAGAACTCTTGCTGTAAGGCTAAAATCGCTTCAATATCATCTCTGCCAGCCACAAAAAATTGTGCATTCATAAGTCGTTTGGGTTTAGAACTCTATACGGCAAAGTTGCAGAAAAGTTAACTGATTGTTATCAAAAAGATCAACATAGATTTTTTACTAATGGGAATATCGCAGATATGCCAACTTTTTTGCAATTTACCTTTATTTTTGCCAAATTTTAATTAGCTAGAATACCTTTTTAACCCGTAAAAATTATTTTCCATGTTCCACTTTAATCAATCCGAAAATGGTGCGCACCGCAACCGCAAATTTTTACTGACAGAAAAAGAAATTCCGACCCATTGGTACAACATTATGCATGATATGCCCAATAAACCCTTGCCGCCTTTGCATCCCGGCACAAAAGAGCCGATTGGACCGGAGGCATTGGCACCGTTGTTTCCAATGGAATTGATCAAACAGGAAGTCGCAACTGACAAGTGGGTACCCATTCCTGAAGAGATTCTGGACGTTTATACCTTGTGGCGGCCTACGCCTTTGTATCGTGCTTATAATCTGGAAAAAGCCTTGGATACGCCCGCTAAAATTTATTATAAATATGAGGGGGTCAGTCCTTCGGGTTCGCACAAACCCAATACGGCTGTGGCGCAAGCGTATTATAATATGAAAGAGGGTGTAAAACGCATTACAACCGAGACCGGTGCGGGGCAGTGGGGGAGTGCCTTGAGTTTTGCTTGTAATCTGTTTGGCATTGAATGTGAGGTATATATGGTGAAAATTAGCTATCACCAAAAACCATATCGCAAAACTTTAATGAATACCTGGGGTGCTAAAGTGTATGCTTCTCCGACCGATCATACCAATGCCGGACGCCAGATTTTAGCCATGGATCCTGATTCACCGGGTAGTTTGGGCATTGCCATTTCAGAAGCAGTAGAGCGCGCCGCGATGGATGACAACACCAAATATGCCTTGGGCAGTGTGCTGAATCATGTGCTGATGCACCAAACGGTGATTGGTCAGGAGGCGATTACGCAGATGGAAAAAGCCGGAGAAATGCCGGATATCGTGGTAGCGCCCTTTGGCGGCGGTT
>JBKBWT010000510.1:0-3405 GCA_046314415.1 Saprospiraceae bacterium | reverse complement strand
AAGGAGGTGAGCCTAAAGATTATAAAACGTTAGCTCGTATCCTAGTTTGCTCCTTAGTCTTAGCTGAGATTGATTTAAAATCAGATAACATCGGCAACAATAGCAATGGCTGCGCAGTTAAAATTGACCACGACTCCTCATTGTGGCCTATTGTCATAAAATTAATGTCAATCCAAAATGACATTAACAAAATAGAATTTACTTTTGAAGATTTAGACAAGATCAAGTCTTTCAAAGAAACGCCGTTAAACCTGGTAAAACAGGTATTTAGAGAAGAAAATACCGAACAGGGTCCTGAACTCCGCGCCATTACCGAGCAATCGCCATTAGAGCCAGGCGATAAACTCATCGTTCGCATCGAACTGCGCGTGGATCGCGACATGGAGTACATTCACCTTAAAGACATGAGAGCCAGTGGTTTAGAACCGATCAACGTGCTGAGCCAATACAAATCGCAGGGCGGCTTGGGCTATTACGAAAGCACGCGCGACGTAGCGACGAATTTCTTTATGGACTATCTGCCAAAAGGCACTTACGTCTTTGAATACCCACTGCGCGTAACGCACAAAGGCAATTTCTCCAACGGCATTACGAGCGTGCAGTGCATGTACGCACCGGAGTTTTCCAGCCATTCGGAGGGCACGCGGATTCAAGTAAAATAATAATACGCTGATTTTTAATTAATTAAGTGGGGCATATTTTTGAAATATGCCCCACTTATTATATATCGACTTAACAATTTATTACTTTGATTGCTTTTGTAATAATTCTTCCCGGTATGTTTTACTGATTGGAATCAAATGCTGCCCGATTTTTAATTGATGGGTGTCTATCCATATAATATGTGAAAGTGCAATAATATAAGATTTGTGGACTCGTATAAAATCTTCTTTTGGTAACTGATCAATTACTTCGCTGACCGTCATACGCGTCAGAATTTTTCGATTATCTACTAAATAAAAATGAATGTAATTTCCATCGCTTTGTAAAAATAAAATGTCGGATAATGTAATTTTATGTAAAACGGATCCACTTTTAATAATGATGAAGTCGGGATGAGGAGCATTTTTTACAGCTGGGATGCTTTCTGATTTATTTTTTAAACTAAATAATTCCTGGGCTTTATTTACTGCCGTGAGAAAACGCGGAAATTCAATTGGTTTTAGTAAATAATCGACGGCACTGAAATTATAACTTTCCACTGCATATTCGGAATAAGCCGTTGTAAAAATGACCATGGGTTTTTGTGAAAGCGATTGTAAAAAGTGTAATCCGGTCAAATCCGGCATTTGAATATCCAGAAAGATTAAATCAATTACATTATTTTGTAAATAATCGATGGCATGAATGGCATTACGAAAGGTTGATTGTAATTGTAAATAAGGCACTTTGGCGGCGTGTGCGCGAATGACTTCCAGTGCAAAAGGCTCATCATCAATGGCAATGCAATTCATATGATTAGTTTTAAATTGATGTAAAAATAAGCTTCCTGCTGGTCAATATTTAGTTCGTGCCGATCAGGATATAATAATTCCAATCGGCGTTTTACATTTTGTAAACCCAGTCCTGAAGCGGATTCTGCTTGTTGCATGCTTCGCGGCTTAATCGTGTTTTTAACATTGAATATCAATATATTATCATTATTTACTTCGAGCTTAATCATTATTTCAGTTGGCTCGCTAAAGGTTATACCGTGTTTAAAGGCATTTTCTACAAAAGGAATCAGCAGCATGGGGGCAATTTGCCGGTTTTTCAGATCGCCGCTTTGCTGGAATTCAATTTTTACTTCGTCCTCGTCGGTAAGGCGGAGTTGTTGTAGGCTGATAAAAGTTTGAATATATGCAATTTCTTTCTCTAAATCAATCAATTCTACATTGCTTTCGTATAACATATAACGCATTTGCCGGGCAAGTTTGGCGATACCTTCGGCAGTGCGCTCGCTTTTGTCCGCCAGCGCCATACCGTATAAATTATTGAGCGTATTAAATAAAAAATGCGGGTGAATCTGGGCTTTTAAAAATTTCAGTTCTGTAATTAGTTTTTCCTCCGTTAATATTTTCTTTACATTTTGATTATGTATCCAATCTTTTGCAAAGCGATACGTGAACGCCGAAACCAGGAAAAGAGGGTAGAGGCGAATATTAATATTCAATAACTGCCGGAAATTATCAGGCTGTACGCCATCAGGGTAAATAACTTGTCCCCGATATTGTAAATAAATGAAGTTAATAAGCATTTCCAAACTAAACAGAAATAATATAAAGAATAATAACAATGCTATAAATGTCCACCATTTTTGACGGGCTAACCAATTGGGAATCAGCCAGAAAGCAATACCGTAAAAAAGCAACGCTTTGAAGAGATTGCCTGCCGTAAGCAAAGTAGTAATCTGCTGATCATAAAAACGAATAATTTCCAGGTGCTTATTATGTTGATAATTGGATATAATAATGTCTTTAAAATCGGGGGGATTAGAAGTAACCAGCGTAGAGTCTAAGGCGATTTCTCTTTTTAAATCAACGGTTTCGCCAACATAATTAACGGTAACAATCGTACTGTCCGCAAGTAACGGTGAGTCGGACTGCTGCCGCTCCACTTCACGTACAATCCTTACATTATTTACCGAATTTTGAAAATAATTCACCGTAATGAATATCCAAAATAATAAATGTATTGCCGGTTCAATATATTTTTTCATAATTATTAATCGTGCATCCAAATTAGCATTTTTACTGTAAACCTGCTACCCTTTGTGATGAAACGCGCTATTTTTGGGAGCAAATACGTTTTTTATGGGATAAAATCATTCAAATCATTATAAAGATATTACATCACAAATTAGCTTTATTTAGTCACAGTCGTTTGCCAGTTTCCTGATGCCGGACTACTTTTACATTTAAAAAAGAAATTATGAAAAAATCACTCCTTTTATTATTAATGATGATGTTTTTATTTAGTGGTTTTGCACAGGAAAAAATCAAACCTGGCATAGGACAAAAAATCGACGCCTATTTGCAAAAAGCCGCGGCAAACGGCTGGACCGGCTCAGCATTGGTGGCGCAAAAAGGGAAAATTTTGTTAGAAAAAGGCTATGGATTGGCAGACCGCGAAAGCAAACGCCCGCAAACGGCGCAAACCGTTTCTTGCATTGGCTCCATTACCAAGCAATTCACCGGTGCGGCTATATTAAAATTGGAAATGCAAGGTAAATTAAGTACCAATGATCTGATTACCAAGTATTTCGACGATGTACCCGAAGATAAAAAGCATATCACATTACATCATTTACTAACTGAGATTACGCAGGTAAAAAATTAGGAAAAAAAAGTTCTTTGACAGTTACGACCTTTGGAGGATGAAATTTCCAGCTACTTTCGAGTTGTATGTGGACTATTTGATAGCCAA
>JBKBWT010000509.1:0-3415 GCA_046314415.1 Saprospiraceae bacterium | reverse complement strand
ACGGAACAAGACATGATCAATTGTACTCATGAGCACCATCGTCGTAAGAGCCGTTCTTGATACCAACATTTTAATTGCTATTATTGGCAAAAAATCTCCATTCCGCTGGATTTTTGATTGCATTGTTGAAGGTAAAATTGTACTTGCTGTTTCGAATGAAATCTTGTTAGAATACAGAGAGGTGTTGGAGGAAAAAAACGGAACAGAAGTAGCTGAAAATGTGACCAATTTGATTACGGTTCATCCACTTACTGAAAGAATAGAAATTTACTACAATTTTCATCTGATCAAAGAAGATGAAGACGATAATAAATACGTTGACTGTGCTGTTACAGCAAATGCTGTCTGCATAGTATCAAATGATACACATTTTCAGATTTTAAAGAAAATTCCTTTCCCAAAAGTTACAATCTTGACATTACAAGAGTTTGAAGATCAGTATAGGACACTGTTGACTACTTGAAATTAATTTTTATTACTTTCAAAAAACCTCATAATCAATTGATTATCTTTTAAGTGCCGAACAATTTGATTAAAAAATCGTTAAAGTATTGCATATATTGTTGTAAGAATATACATTTGTCCCCGATATGACGAATCTTCTGGCAAATATTATTCCATCACCAGCTCGTCGTCGCTTCCCGCGTCGCCCATAGGGGCGTGCACATTCCATATCATCCCTCGGGGGAGGATTTTCAGGAGAAAAACCTTCCAATTTCCAGTAACCAAGTTACCAAATCACAAGATTGTTCTTACGCTCGATGATTGATTACTTTGTTTACCATACTTTTATGTACCATTAAAAAAAGTATTACAAGAACCACTGAAATCAATCAAAAAGTCATTCAAAAAACAACTTTAAATTCAATTGATACAATGGAATTTTCAGTAGAAGTTGCAAACGAGTCGCACCAGCGTTACGCAGAGGAAATCTGCGAATTGATCAAGGAGTCCGCCAAAGCGCGCGGCACCGGTATCGCGGAGCGTAAACCCGAATACATCCGCGAAAAGATGTGCTCCGGCAAGGCGGTGATTGCTTTGCAAGGCGATACGCTCGCCGGTTTTTGCTACATCGAGACCTGGAGTCACGGTGAGTATGTTGCCAATTCCGGTTTGATCGTGGCACCGCAGTTTCGTCGCTTCGGTTTGGCAAAAGCCATTAAAAAACGTTCGATTGAATTGTCGCGCAGCAAGTA
Source organism: Saprospiraceae bacterium (assembly GCA_046314415.1). GTDB lineage: Bacteria > Bacteroidota > Bacteroidia > Chitinophagales > Saprospiraceae > JADJNW01. The sequence continues at coordinate 2,219 of JBKBWT010000509.1, read as the reverse complement.
TCCGAAGGCAAAACTGTTCGGTATTACCACGAGCCTGGCGGTAATGAAAATCAACTCAGAACTTGGTTATGAGCCAGTTACATTTAGCGAATTAACGCAAGATGATGCGTTTTGGACGGGTTGTAAAAGCTGCCCGAATTATGATATTCTGGAACGCAATAATCGCCGGATGTGCCTGTGCACCGCCATGTTAGCACCATCGAAAGAAGAATTGGATAAAATGGAATACGACCTGTCGAATTTGATTTTGGCAGTGGCGTGATAGTACACTGATTGTTATGATGATTATGATTTTCGCTGATTTTAATCATAAAATATCATAATACTCATAAAAATCAGTGTACAATTTTATAAAGTTGAAATGAAAATTGAATGAGTACACCTAAAGTCGTGCTCGCCTACAGCGGCGGGTTGGATACTTCCTTCTGTATCAAATACTTAACTCAAGAAAAAGGCTACGAAGTTCATGCGTTGACGGTGGACACCGGCGGATTTTCTCCGGCACAATTGCAAGCGATGGAAGCACGCGCATATGAGTTGGGCGCAACGTCTTTTAAAGCAGTGGATGCTACCCAAGATTTTTACAATCGCTGCATTCGATATTTAGTGTATGGCAATGTGCTGCGCAATAATACCTACCCGCTGTCGGTGAGCGCCGAGCGCATGTTTCAGGCACTGGAAACCGCGAATTATGCTCGACTCATTGGTGCAAATGCAGTGGCGCATGGCAGCACGGGTGCAGGTAACGACCAGGTGCGCTTTGACATTGTGTTTCAAATTTTAGGGGAAGGGCTGGAAATTATTACGCCAATTCGTGATCTACAACTTTCTCGTCAAGAGGAGATTGAATATTTACAAAAAAATGGATTTGAAGCGAGTTGGGAAAAAGCGAAGTATTCGATCAACCAAGGTATTTGGGGTACTTCGGTTGGCGGCGTGGAAACGTTGACATCAGATAAAGCTTTGCCAGAAACCGCTTTTCCAACACAACTCACTAAAAATGAGGCAGAAACAATTGAACTTTCTTTTGAAAAAGGCGAATTGGTCGGTGTAAATGGTCAAACTTTTAGCCATCCGGTTGAAGCGATTCAAGCATTGCAAGCATTGGCAGGACCTTTTGCGATTGGTCGGGATATTCACGTTGGCGATACGATTATTGGGATTAAAGGTCGCGTCGGATTTGAAGCGGCGGCGCCTTTGATTATTCTGAAAGCCCATCATTTATTGGAAAAGCACGTGCTCACCAAGTGGCAGCAATACTGGAAAGAACAACTTGGCAATTGGTACGGCATGCTCCTGCACGAAGGGCAATTCCTGGATCCGGTGATGCGGAATATCGAGACTTTTCTGGAAGATACCCAGGCGAATGTGACAGGCAAAGTTTTTGTGAAATTACTTCCGTATCGCTTTGAATTACAAGGAGTTGAATCGGAATTTGATCTGATGAATTCGTCTTTTGGCTCTTACGGTGAAATGAATCGTGCGTGGACGGGCGAGGATGTAAAGGGTTTTACTAAAATTTTAGGCAATCAAAGTAAAATTCATCATTTGGTAAATAAAATGGAACACTGATATAACGGATCCGACTGATTTGTAAGAATCAAATCTTCAAAAATCAGTTACACCAGTCTAAATCAGTGTACTATCATTACTTGTAATCATGTATAAAGTTGGCATAATCGGCGCGGCGGGTTACACGGGCGGTGAACTAATTCGCTTGTTATTACATCATCCCAATGTGGAAATCGCGTATGTGCATAGCAATAGTCAGGCGGGTAAGCCGGTGAGCGACACCCACGATGACTTAGTGGGTGACACCGATTTATACTTTACAGATAATCTTGACCTATCTGTAGATGTACTATTTTTGTGCATGGGGCACGGAGAGGCGAAGAAATGGCTGGAACAAAATCCGGTGCCAGAGGATGTACTATTAATTGATTTGAGTCATGATTTTCGCTGGAAAGAAAATTTTACATATGGCTTACCGGAACTAAATAAAAATCAGATTCAGCAAAGTAAAAGAATTGCCAATCCCGGCTGCTTTGCAACGGCGATTCAATTGGCACTGCTACCTTTGGCACAAGCGCAACTCCTTCAGGATGAAGTGCATATACATGCCATAACTGGTTCAACCGGCGCGGGGCAATCCTTGCAGGCGACGAGTCATTTTAGCTGGCGCAACAGTAATATTTCCGTTTATAAAGCTTTTGAGCACC
>JBKBWT010000508.1:0-3420 GCA_046314415.1 Saprospiraceae bacterium | reverse complement strand
CTGCTCTCCAAGCTGCCTGGGACAAACTTGCTCAGCTTAAAGGTCATACTGTCAATGAACTCAATTTTCAAAATTTATGCGCTGCGTAATATCAGATTATAATTTAGATTTTCTGCCATCCAAATTAAGCCGTTCAGCTCTACCGTTTTGTAGGTTTGTCCATTGCGGTGATCGGTAAAGGTGCTATATTCGGGTAAATCTTTTTTAGGAACATTTGAAACTAATTGTGATTTATGTTCAGGTGTAAATACCTTTTCCTTTGCCTCGTCAGCAGTGGCGACTTCTTTTTTGGTTGCTCCAAGGATTGAACTTGCTTGAATAAGGTGATCAATATATTCGATTAAAATAGTGCGAAGTTTGTTTCTTTCCCTTATGTGATCATCCTCTTTCCAAATACCATTCAAATACTTTTCCTCTATTTCCCAATATTGGGCATCAATGGATATTAGCGAATTGCGCAAAGGATGATTTTCTTCTACTAGTTCATAAAGTTCTTTTATGATAGAAGGTATTTTTTCTTTTGGAAGACGGTTTTTTAATTTTACTAGCATCTCTTTCTGCAACTGATCAACTTGACCCATTTTTATAGTTTTATAATTCCCTAGATTTCACTAAGGTTTATGCTTTATCTAGGTAGAAAAGTTATTTGGTCGGTTCAGGAATTGAACCGTTAAATTTAACCGTATAAAATTATAAAAAATTGGGAGATGAGCAGATGGGAAGTGCTTTAGATTTTCGCCTTTCAGGTTTTAGCTTTCAAATTTCCTATTTCAAATTTCACATTTAAAAAAATGCCCCCCTCCATTAAAAAAAATCTGCGGAGAGAGGCTATCCCAAAAACCGATTAATCACTCATTTATTTTTAATACCGAGATGGTTGCAGTTTGCAACTTTCCGCCGCCGGATGACCTTGTATAAAACGAGCGTCAACTGTTTTGCGGTGGATTTTATTGTACAAATATATAATCTGTTTGCACAGAAAAAAATTTTTTACCGATAAAAATTTTTCGCAGACAAAGGCAGTTGAAAATGAAAGCATTAAAGAATGAAGAAATGAATAATTTGTTTTCGGAAGCGGAGCAAGTTCGGTATGCGCGGCACTTTTCGCTGCCGGAAATCGGGCTGGAGGGGCAACGGAAGTTGAAGGCAGCCCGGGTACTGGTGGTTGGGGCGGGCGGATTAGGCAGTCCGGTCTTGTTGTATCTGGCGGCGGCGGGCGTGGGGCATATCGGCATTGTGGACGGCGATGTGGTGGATGCGAGTAATTTGCAGCGGCAGGTGCTTTATACCATGGCGGACATTGGCAAATCCAAGGCAGAGGCGGCGAAGGAGCGGTTGCAGGCTTTGAATCCGCATATTGATATAGTGGCTTATCCCTTTGCACTGACGCGGGACAATGCACTTAATATAGTTGAAAACTACGATATTATAGCCGATGGCACGGATAATTTTATGACGCGTTATCTGGTGAATGATGCCTGTGTAATTACGGGCAAAGTAAATGTGTACGCCTCGGTGAGTCGCTTCACGGGGCAAGTGGCGGTTTTTAATGTGCAGCATGCCGATGGCACCCGCAGTCCGAATTACCGGGATATTTTTCCGAAGCCCCCGGCGGCGGGTACCGTGCTGAATTGTGCGGAGGAAGGCATTCTCGGCGTCTTGCCGGGCATCATTGGTAGCATGCAGGCGAATGAAGTGATTAAAATGATTACCGGCGTGGGCGAAACATTAATTGGGAAGTTGGCACTTTATGATGCGGCTGCTTTTTCTTTACAGGTGATTAATATAGGGCGTACTACTAATATGATGGTAAGTGTGCTTATAGATTATGATTTATTTTGTAATCATTTACCTTTACCAACCGTAAATAAAGTAACGCCCCAACATTTACAACAATTTATAAATGAGGGAAAAGACATTCAACTGATTGACGTACGCCAACCCGAAGAACATGCCGTATATAATATTGGCGGCATGCTGATACCATTAGGTGATATTGCACACGCAGCAAATATGATAAGCCAGGAAAAAATAGTTATATTCTACTGCCAAAGCGGCAGCCGAAGCGCAGAAGCAGTGCGAATATTACAACTTCAACGGGACCGATGTGAAAACTTATTTAGCCTTGAGGGGGGAATAAACGCTTGGCGTAATAAGGAAATTAACCAAAATAATAAATAATAATCAGGCAGGAAGTGACACCAAAAAAGTGTCACTTCCCGTGACCATTAAGCGTGTTTTTTCAACATTTCTCCAATCACTCTTACTGCTTCCGGAGTGATTTTGTACTTCTTTCTTGCCTGCTGTGAATCGCCTTCCTTTCCTAATTGCATGATGTATTTCTTCTTTACTAAAGCGCTGATTGCCTGGGTAATATTAGAAACCCGCTCGCCAATCAACTTCAGTTCTTTTTGTACCTGAGCGCTGCTCACTTCCGACATATTGCGCTTTGCACTCAGATAAACTGCTGCAGTCAAAGCTTTTTCTGCATCGGAATTTGGTCTTAATGCGCGATACATGTCAGTGAAATTGGTAAAGCTTTCCAAACCGGCGGGACCCGTTTCAGCTGGTTTTTCAGTAGTATGAGCGGTAGTACCGTTTTCAGAGCCTGCACTAGCACCATTGCTGGCAGCAGCACCGAAAACAACGGTAGCCTGTCCTACGCCAAATTTGCTGGAAAGCCATAATAAAACTCTGGATTTTACATCGTCATCGGCTTTGCTAAGTACTTCGTAGCAGCGTGACAAAACGTCCATTTCCTGATCTAATTTCATGTTGCACTCTAGTTTAGTTGGTGAGTAAATATTTAACTTATTTGATTACAAAATTTCCAATTATTCAAGTTATAATGCGATGCCTCCTCTAAATAAAAAATATTTCCTTATACTGTTTTTACGTCCAATGTATTTATACACTTGGGGCACAATTTGATGCAAATTTATAATAAAGCAATCAAATCAACAATAAAAAGTGGTATTAATTTTTTTTATTTTTTTTTAGCACCATATCAAGCAAATTCACAACTCATTGACTTTCAATAGCTAAAAAGTAAATGACAACTAAAATATTTTTTTAAATGCCATTTTAACATCCTTGTAATAGGCGTTTAATTTTGCTCGTAACTGGGAAAATTCCTATTTAAGCGCTCATATCATAATAGAACATTTATTCTTGAATGAGTAAATTACACCCCCGCAGGTCGCTTCCATCTACTCTGCCTTGAATATCAAAGCTTCCGTCGGCATATACCCGTCCAATATCCTGGGTCAGCAAAAAACTAAGGGTATTTACATTCATCAAATCCATAATAGCGATCAATCCGGTTTTTCCAATTCGCTCGTGACTTAACGGGTCGGTAATTTGTTTACTAAATATTTTCAGAGGAGGTGCCGGGTAAAAACGACCCGCAACTTTAGCATA
>JBKBWT010000507.1:0-3445 GCA_046314415.1 Saprospiraceae bacterium | reverse complement strand
CTCACCGAGCAGCAGTCCACTGCGCAGGGCAGGCTTATTTTGAATCGTAAACGCCTCGAAATACTCAAAGCCACGCCAGGAGTGCCCCGTGATACCATTACTATGTTGAATGCGTTAGTGTATGGTTTAGAGGAAGAAGTAAAGAATATTCAGGAACGCATTAGCCATTTTAATAATGGCATTGCGGTGATTAATATTTATGAAAAACAATGGTTTGAATCCAATGCTCAGCTTACGTTGGAACACGAGCGCCTGAAAATCTGGCGTTCGGCATACGAAGCCAGTATTCCCGCCAGTGTTCTGGTGGAACACGCCGTAGTCCCTATTATAAAGTCACGCCCCAAGCGCAGTTTGCTGGTACTCACCGCGGGTGTAATTGCCTTGGTATTTAGTGTAATTGCAGTGTTATTACTGGATAATTATCATGAGTATTGGCAAAATACCCTCAGCCCGGTTTTTAATGGAAGCAATAATCATAAGCTGGGGTCGGAAAAACGTAATAAAAAGAAAGACTATATCAAAACCACGGATGGCGAAGCGCTTTCCTAATGTTATTCACTTTGTTTAAAATTTATAATATTATATAGAATTTAAGGAATATCATTCTATTTTGGTACGTCGTCCCCACTGTTCCATTTCTTCGTCTTTCCACAATTTAGGAAAAAAACTTATGCGTTGGTGTCTGGGTGGCAAGTAGTTCTGCCAGTTGGTGCCACCGGTGGCTTCAATTACCTGGGGTTTATTTTCCAGATAACGAACGGCTGACCGAAAATGCGACAGCGCCCAGCGGATATTTACATTGAAATCATATTCGCGTAATAATTTTTTCAGCGTTTCATCTTCTTGTTCCTCCGGGCTTAGCTTATTATAAGTTTTTAAAATATTATACTGCTGTACTTTTTCAGCTAGTTGGATGAATTCCTGCGCATATTTTTGCTCAAACTGCCGCAATGTCAAGGTTTTCTTGCCGGTTGCCAGTTCGGTTGCGCCCGATTTCCAATATAAAGATTGATATAATATTTCCATATCGGCATCCTGTTGCAACTCGTTTCTTTTAGTAGGATGTACCAGATTCAGCAAATCCGTACTGTAAATTTCAATTTTCCGGTATTGCGCCGACTGAAAACCGCTGGCAGGCAGCAAGCTCATGCGAAATTTTAAAAATTCGTCGCGATCCATGCCATCCACCATAATATCGAAAGAATCAATCAGTTTATCAAAATAGCGGTTGAGGCGTTCCATTTGCCGGATAAACAATTGTAAATCAATCTTTTCCGCAAAAATCAACAGTTCAATTGCCTGAATCACCAGTTTAAAATATAACTCGGTAATTTGATGATAGGTGATAAAAATATACTCATCGGGAAATGGCGTGCGCGGATTTTGCAGACTCAGCAAAGTATCGAGGTGAATATAATCCCAATATGTTAAATAATCGGCATATAATAATCCATCGAGATAAGAGAGCATATCCTGCCCCATTACTGCATATTTTTGTTCCAGCATATCCAGCCGGTCCAGCATTTCATGTGTAAGTTGCATAATACAAATTTAATATATGATATGTGAAATTTGAAATCATAATATTTTCCACATTTCAAATCTCGCATTTCACATTTGTTAAACCATTTTCATTCCCAAATATAAACAAATCAGGCAAACGAAAAGGCTAAGCAGGATGTTAGCAAGCGCCAAAAAGATTTGACCATTGTACAGCAGGAGCCAGGTTTCGTTGGTAAAGGTGGAAAAAGTGCTGAATCCGCCGCAAAATCCGGTCAGCAATAAAAAGCGGTATTGCGGATTGATGCTGCCTCTTAATAATAATTCTGCCACCACGCCAAATACGATACAACTGAGTGCATTCGCCAACAAAGTTGCCCAGGGAAAATTAAAAGCAGAACGTTGCAGTAATTGGCTGATGCCGAACCGGCACAAACTGCCTACGCCGCCACCAAGGAAAACAAGCAGATAATTCATTAATTATCAATATTTTAATTAAATCAAACCCGAATCATTACCTCTCTTGCGCAAGACGGCGTAATGTAGCCACAACGTGAGCCCAGAGGCGATAACGACTTCAGTAAAAAGCAAGAGGTGTAAATTCCAATAGCGGTGTAGTGAGAAAACGAACACGATGAAGAGCATATTGACCAGCACCAGCAGCAGCGTGGCTTGCATGTGCGTGAAGCCATAATCAATGAGCAGGTGATGAATATGCCGCCGGTCAGGATGAAAGGGCGATTGCCCGCGCACAATGCGCGTGAGAAATACGCGCAAAGTATCAAATAAAGGAATAATCATAATACCAATGGCCACAGCCGGTGCAGCATAAAATTTGTAACGGTCGCCATTGGGTAGGTTATAATTTATATCAATAAATTTTAATATTAAAATCGCGCAAACAATGCCAATCAATAAGGAACCGGTATCCCCCATAAAAATTTTAGCCGGCGTATAATTATATTTTAAAAAAGCGACTACTGCGCCTACGGTGGCAAATGCAATAATGGCAAATTCGACCCGATTGATGAGAAAAAACCAGCAGCCAAGCGTGGTAGCAATAAGCGCACCGATACTGCCCGCTAATCCATTAATGCCATCAATCAAGTTAAAAGCATTGATAATCACCAAGATAACAAACAATGAAAAGAAAATACTGAAGAAATACCCCAGGTCATCATGATAGCCTAGAAAGCCATACAACCCAGTTAACTGAATATCCGATTTATAAATCAAAATACTGGCGGCGAGTACCTGAGCTACCATTTTTTTGTAAGGCGACATCGGCGAAATGTCGTCTTTGGCGCCAATCAAAAAAATTATCAAAAAGGCGCATAAAATATATTGCAGGCTGCCAAATTGCTCAAACGGTGTCCATAATACGACCGAGAAAATCACCCCGGCAAAGATGGCAATGCCGCCGAGCGAAGGCGTTTTCACGGTGTGAGAGCTACGCGAATTAGGCTCGTCAAATAGATGCTTCTCTCTGGCAATGCCAATGATGGAGGGAATCGCAAAATAGGTAAGGGTAAAGGCGGTCAAAAAACCTAAGATAATTGCATACATGGTTTCCGGTTTACATTTGCGCATTACAAATGTAATCAACCTTTTGCGAAGGTTTAGCAATCTACTTTCCAGTACCGTGTTAAAAAATCTGGCGACACCTAAAATTGGGTATCATCCACCTGGTCAAGCCAACTACGAATGGTGCCAATAACCGATTCTACGCAGCCCGGCTCAAAGGGTGAACGCAGATTTGCCAGTTGGACTAACTGCAAAAAAGATTGACTGCCCCCTGCTTCGCAGAGTTTGACGTAATCATTCCACGCAGAAGTATGGTCTTCCAGGTCGCGTTTCCAGAATTGAAAAGCGCAGATTTGTGCCAGCGTGTAGTCAATATAATAAAATGGAACCGTGAAAATATGATTTTGTCGCTGCCAATAGC
>JBKBWT010000506.1:0-3491 GCA_046314415.1 Saprospiraceae bacterium | reverse complement strand
ATATGATATTGGGTATTTGTGCCGGTCTTTGGAATTTTTTAATATGCTGATAATCAATTTGACGCAAGTCTATTGATGGTATAAGTGCCCTGAACAGCACTGAGCACTTTTCCACTGACGGTGAAAGGGGTGCCAATGTTTTGAATGGGTCCAAGTATGGAGTTCTCTATTGTAGCGTATTTTGCCTCGATTGTGCCGGTAGCAGGATTTACCAACAAATACAAACGAATGGCATCCGCAGTGAGTAGATTGGCAACATCTACTTTCTGATTGGTGCTAATGAGCCCATTGTTTTCAAATAGAATCTGGAAACCAGGCACTGTGGCATCGCCCGCGCCCTGGCTCACTACTAATTTGACGTAATTATTCTGGTCGCCAGCGCCGATCTGAATGCCTTGAGCAGCATTGGCTTGTGGCAGCGCGCCATTGAAAAAGGGTCCATTAATCTGAGTAGAAACGGTAAAAGGTCCGGTAGCCGTGCTGACATTCACCCCAAACTGAAAGGCATTCCTTTGTGAATTGCCCGCTGAATAAGCATCTCCTTCTGATACGGTTGGGTCAGTGTACAAACCCGAAGTGCCGCCGAGAATCAGTTCCTCCGCACCGTCAATGAGTGACATATAGTTAGTGGCGTTATCAATCATCCAGCCGGTGAAACCAATACTGCCATAGCCATAGCCCGTCGAGTTGAATAAATCGAGCACGAGTGGCAGATTGCCAATGGTACCTTTGCCATTTGTTTCGTCCCAGGGAAAAGGGTCGTTGATGTCGGCGATACCATCATTGTCGTCATCTGCATCCAATAAATCCGAACGCTTAAATACATTGCCGGTGCCGTATTCCAGGGCGTTATCGTGGTCGGCAGGTTTGGAAGCGGCATTGCAAGGACTAGTGCCATTCGCGATTTCATCCGCATTGGTATATAAATCTTCATCTTCATCCAGGGTTTCACTATTGGTACCAGAACAAGTGGTGGTACTACCGCCATCGTAGTCGGAAGGCTCAAAAATGGTGATATTGCTGGCGCCGTAGGTTACTGCCCACACCGTACCGGGAAAGACCTGATTGTCGCCCTGCGCAACCACATCCAGCGGATTCGATCCAAAGTTGGAAGCAAACGTCTCATTGCAAGGTGGAAGCGTATTATTACCATCTTCTGGTGGGGTAGGACAATTCGTGACTTTTTTGCCGTCGGCGCTGAGTTTCACCAGGTAAATACTGCCGGAAAAACCGGCGAGTAAAAGGTTGCCTTTCAAGGCATTACTAAAATTACTGGCAGTGTATTCACAAATACCATTGGTAGAAGGGCCATAATTGGCAATGGCGTTATCATCCTGCCCGGAGTTGCGAAAATCATTTTCTGCCAGATCACTCATACTTGGCGGCACGGGAGGCCAATCCACCGGTAAAGATTGCGATGTAAACTTCGGATCGTTGGGGCTAAGAATTTCATGTCGCCAGAAGCCATCAGTACTATCGTTGGGATTAAAGGTATGTGATCCTTTTGTATATAAACCGGCTCCGCCCGGCAAAAAGGGATAATTGTGGGTAGCAGGATCGAACGCTTGCCCTGGATTGCCCCGAATGGGCGTGGGGTGCCCCGCGTAATATTTTTCACCGGCTTTGGCAAAATTAAATTCACCCGGCACCAGTTCGCGGATGTAATGCAAGCCATTTAGATTGTTTACATAACTGTCGCCGCCCGGACCCGTGCTGCCAATCGTTGAGCCAAGCTCGCCAACTACGTATTTATTTGTAATGGTAGGAGTACCATTGACCGGTATTTCACCCGGATAATCCGCTTCGCCATCGGGATGTCCGCCCCAGCCTTGATTGGCACCATTGTCAACGCCATACATTCTACCATTTTGGGTAATGACCAAGTCATAAATATTCCGATAACCCGGCGAATGCATCTGCACCGGACCGCCAATTACCAACTTCGCTTGATTGAGCCCGTCGTTGCCCCCAAAGGGATCATTGACATCTATTCCAGTATAACCCGCTGTCTTGGGATCGTTGACGCCATTTAGATTAGGACGAGTCGGATCGTCCAGCGTGGGGAGATCATACACCCATTTGTAAGTATAGCCTGGAAACGTTGTGGTATTTTGTTGAATCGGCATGGCATTAATCCCATTCAGATCAACGGAAAGAATGCAAGCCGAGAGCGCATATTCCGTGATGAAGGCAAAATTGTTGGAAGGTGCTCCCGCGTTGGTAAAGCCGCCTATGGTTACGTACAAAATATTATTTGCCGCATCGTAATCTATGCCATTGATCGAATGATTCTCTTCCGAGCGGGGCAAACCGCGGACAATGTCCACCTTATCCCAATATCCATTGGGATCGTCAATATTACTACCGACCCAGGTAAGCCGGGAAATAATGCCAGAGTTGGTATCCAGATCCAAATCCGTACCGCCGCCGCCTGCGCCAATTCTGGCATCGCTGGAGCCAACGTATAATACCGGATTAGTGCTGGTGCCGGTCACGTAGATGCCCGTGATCTGGCGGGTGGTACTCGCATTAGTCTTGCCATCATCATTGTGATTGGGACAAAAATTCTTCACAATATCAATCGTTTCGGTCTGTGTAACGGCGTAAACACCCGGACCTTGCCGCTCAATTTTATAGGCATAAATCGTCCCATTTTGTTGCGATACGTACAAACGGTTATCGGGTCCGAATTGTAAAGAAGTTGGATTATTAAGATTTTCACCGACTAAGGCGCTTGGAATAAAATTGATGGTTTGGGCGGGTAAATAAAAAGTGCTTAACAGTAAAAGCAGCATTCCTGCAAATGATTTTTGCCTAACATGAATCCTGAAGTTTTTAGCCGATTGTGAATGCCTAAAAACGGACGAAAGGCAAGTACGGGCTGTGCGACTGAGTTGGTAACAATGGTTCATTATAATTTTCATTTGGTTAATTAAATACGTAAGAATTGAGTGTGTTACATAGATTTTAATTACTATGTAATGGCTTATTTAAATGCTTCTGAACAACGACAATGGTACAAGTAAAATAAATTTCGGCTAGCCTGTAAAGTCGAAAGGAACAAAGTACCCCTTCGCGTTCTGGTGTTAAAGCACCAAAACACAATCAATCGTTAATTAGCAAAGTGAAATATTATATTTTAAAAAAATTACTACTGTTGCTTGGCTGATGCCAAGGCGGTAATCATACAATTACGGGTATATTAGGTACTTAACTATAAGTGGTTATGTGTATATTACAAATATAAATACATTGGACAGTAAAGAATAAAAAAAACTTAATTTTTTCTAAAATTTAACAATATAAACACTTAATGTAGTAACATTTATGTAAAAAACATTATTTATTGTTGCAATAACAATATTCTTACTATCTGATATTACGCAGCGCATAAATTTTGAAAATTGAGTTCATTGACAGTATGACCTTTAAGCTGAGCAAGTTTGTCCCAGGCAGCTTGGAGAGCAGCGAGGTAAATACGGTGTTTCAAA
>JBKBWT010000505.1:0-3492 GCA_046314415.1 Saprospiraceae bacterium | reverse complement strand
GCTCGCCATTGTCGATCCTCTTTTATAGCTTTATAATGTAGGCTCATGCTCCTTTTTTTACCCCAAATTTAATCAACTTTGATTTTCAACTATTTACATGGACGCAACTCTATTGATAATCAAGATTGAAATCAAGTAAAGGGCTGATACCGGTCACCAGAAAACCCATTGGCTTGGCGGGCAGACCGGCTTGGGGCAAGGGCAGTACGATTGCCTGGCGGATCCACTCTTCTTGCCAGGGCAAGGCTGGTATTTTATCGCTTGTTTTAGCAAAATCATGAATGACCGGAAGCTGATCAGTCGCTAAGATTTTATTAAAATTCCAAAAGTCTGCTTTTTTGTTGTCAAGGGCAATAGCCTGCGGAATGAGCTTTGCCGTGGATGTTAAAGCATCAGATTCCCATAAATGTGCCGTTTTCCCCATCTCGTCCAGTAGATAAATGAAAGCGCAAGGCAGATCATGGAGGTTTTTGGTTAATATCTCACGAGTTGTCTGACAAGCTTCTTTAACCGTTTTAAGTTCAGCCAGGCTATTTTCGCTGAGCGCGTGCAGGGTTTCCAGGCGACGTCGGCTGATGACCTCCGGCGTTACATCCTTCACCAAACCGCATAACCCACCTGCACAATTATTGCCATCGAAGACAGGGCTGTAGGAAAAATTAAGATAGGTTTCGGCTTTAAGATTATCCTTTTCTATGAAGCATAATACTTCCTCCCGGCAAACGGCTTCACCCTGTCCGATGACGGTTTCGACCAGCGCTTGTAAATCGCTCCAGTTGTCCTGCCAGACTTCGGCTGCCGGTTTGCCCAGGGTTTTGCTATGCCGGATGCCCAGCAGGGCTAAGCAAGCGTCGTTGTAAAACAGGATAACGATGCGCCCCACCAGATAAACATTGGGAAAGGCGACTTGCTGATAATTTGCAGCGCCGTTTGGAGACTCGGAGACCATTTTTCGATGGAGCCAATTGGTGTTTTCGACCAATCAATCGAATGCAGTAAAGTTTCCATCTCACTTTTGCCGACATTTGAATTCGGTTTTTGCGCAATGGTAGGATTCATTTAAAACTATTTAGTCGTATTTGTAGGAATGTTGGCTTTTGTTGCGTTGTATTAGTAGGTTTCAGCAAAAACCGTTAAATCCTGCAAATGGATTTTACCCAGAATTTTACTACAACGTATCAGAAGCAAAAAGTACCGGAAAAATCTTGGAAAACATCGCTTTTTGTAATTGTCAATAGAAAGGTGGTGCTATTCTGGTAGGCTACTAAAGCGACTATAAATGAGCATAACGCTTGCTTGTAACGTGAATTAGCTTCAGAAACTACTTTGAAAAATTTATCAGCTATTTTCCAGAACAAAAAGAGGAGCTATACCTTTTCTTGAGGATTATAGTGGCTACGTTAATTGAAGGCTTTGCCAATTCCCGATTATGACTATGACCTACACCAGTACGAAAAAAAAGCATATTTTAGTATGTGATGATGACCCGGAGATTACCGAAGTGATTTCGAAGACGCTGGAATTGAACCCTCGTTATGAGGTGGTAAGTTTCGGTACGGGTAAAGAAGTGCTCAATTATTTAAACGGCGATGAGAGCGACCTGCCCGATTTGCTGATCCTGGATTTGTGGCTGCCCGACATCGACAGCGATGAAATTATACCGATGTTGCGCAAGAATCCTGCCACACGGAATATTCCCATTATTCTGATTTCTGCTATCGTCAACGTAGAAGTGGTAGCCCGCGAGGTGGGCGCCGAAAGTTACCTTTCCAAACCTTTCCTTCTGGAGGAGTTGGAATACAAGGTCGAACAGTTGGTCAACTGATTGCTCATACCGCCAGGCGGGTACAATCATTCAAAGTCTTCATAGACGATCAAACACATTATGCTCCTTAAAATAAGGCAGTTACGCGTCTTGCAGCGGGTGAACCCGGCAATGACTATTGCATTTTTTGCAATAAAGGTTTAAAATTTTGTACAAAAACTTCCATTCGGTGCAATCCCAACTCAACTCTGTGCAATCCCAATTCAACTCTGTGCAATCCCAATTCAACTCTGTGCAATCCCAATTCAACTCCGTGCAATGAAACTGCTAGTTCTTGTTCAAAAATTTTAAAATGTTGTTCCAAAACTTTAAAAGTTTGCGCCCAGAATTCAAATGTATGTACCAGAAATTTAAATGTATGCGCTCGGAATTCAAATGTATGCGCCAAAACTTCAATTGTATGTACCAGGAATTCAATTGTATGCGCCAGGATTTCAAATGTTTGCGCTCAGAGTTTAAATATATGTACCAGGACTTTAATTGTTTGCGCTTGAAGTTCAAATGTATGTACCAAAACTTTAAATGTATGCGCCAAAACTTTAATTGTTTGCACCCGGTTAGGCATTTTCTATACGAAAAATTTAAGCTCCTGTAACAGCATTTTATTTAAACCACTAAGGGCACGTAGCACACCAAGTGTTTTCAGGCAGTAGCACGCCGCGGCGTATTGGGCGTATTGGACAAGATCAAACCAACCTAAAGGCGCTAAGTGGTGAAATTTAAACTTATGCTAAGAGCCAAAGGACTATTTGTTATCCATTATATGCACGTTGAATAAAAAAAGCCCGGACCAGCCTGCGGCTGCCCCGGACTTTAAAAGGGTACTATATGTGTAATTATCGTTTTACGACAAACTTTTGCGTGAGCATCGTTTCATCAGCAACCTGCACTTTGAGGAAGTACAAATCGCCGGTAAGCGTGCGAATGTCAATCAGCGTCAGATCAGTTGCCACTTCGTCGATCTCGATGAAGCGTTGGAGCTGACCCACGGAATTGAAGATTTGCAGCTTCACAGCCTTGCCACGGAAAGCTGTCAGATCTACACTCAATTCATTGACCGCCGGGTTCGGGAATACACGCAGCGATTGCGCAGATTCAGGCAGAATGACCGTCTGTCGGTACGGTGTGTTGTTGCGCAACAGTACTGCATTCTCTTGTGCGGCGCTGCATACATTTGGATTGTCATGATACGGACCACCACCATTACCGGATGGGCAGGCTGCGCCACCCGCTCCCTGGTAGCCGAGGTTTTGCGGATCATCCGTACACTTACCACAGAAATCGGCAGTTTTTACCCAAACCCCATTGATTACTTCGCCCGCAGGTGCTGTATAGGTCCAGGTTTGTTCATCAATGGTTTCATCTTTGAAATCCGAATTCTGGAAACCTGGAATGCCTAGATCCACTACTACGTTGGAAATATCTTTGCCGAGACAAATTTTTACGGAGGTACAAGTCCAAACAATATCAATTTCACAATCTGTAAGTTCGGAAGCGTCACAATCATCAGGCGGGCATACCCCGTCTTCGTCAATCTCGCCGTCGCCGTCATTATCAAGATCATCGCATTCTTCCTCGTCGCAGAAGTCGGGGGTACCGTCGTTGTCGCTATCGGCATTGTCGTCGCCACACTCCCAGAGATAGAAGCAAATTGAGAAGCAGGCAGC
>JBKBWT010000504.1:0-3508 GCA_046314415.1 Saprospiraceae bacterium | reverse complement strand
GATTATTTACAACCAAATCAGAATGAAGCACCAATATGATATGGATATGATATTGGGTATTTGTGCCGGTCTTTGGAATTTTTTAATATGCTGATAATCAATTTGACGCAAGTCTAATATTTTTTAGTCAAAAAAGGAAATCATTGGGGCGTTCATTTTAATGGCGGTCAGCCAGGATTTGAGCCAACTTACGCCGTTTTATTACCGGCGGGAAAAAGCGGTTATTTCAAAGCTAAAAATCGGGTGGAAGACGTCAATTGGTATTTGATAAATGCGCAAGGGCAACCCTTGATAAAGGATGCATACCGCGATTTTTGCCTGCTGGATGAAAATTGGATTGCCGTAAAATCAGGATATTGGAAATTATTACACCGTTCTAAAAGTCGTCCACAAAATTTTGAAAGCAATAATAAAATTTTTAGTGAAGTTGAACGAATCAATGATTATCTGGCAGTTACAGTTGATAATGATTCTTTACGTATTCAACTCTGGCATATTCCGACCCAGCAATTCATTCGCTCAGAACCGATTGCCACCCTGATACAGCCAACGCCGGAAAATCCCCAACGCACGTACTATCCCTGGTATGCGCCACTCGATGAACACTATGCCTTGTACCAACCGGCACGTGGTTCCAGTAAATTATTACATAATAATGGTAAAATAGCGCCGACTTTATTCCATGATATTACATTTTCCGGTAAACCGGGCACTTATTATGTAAATTTCCGGGGTGATTGGGGCATTTTAGCGCCCGCGTTGGATTCGATGCCGATTGTCGATTATTATTATGATGAAATTTTTCCTTTTCAACAGGATATCGCCATTTGCCGAAAGGGTAAGAAATATGGCGCTTATTTGATTAAAAACGGGCAATTGGACTCTTTACCCTGCATGTTTGATTATATCACCGTGCTGGACAGTGGGCGTATCTGGACCCCTTCCGGGGAAAATATTATACAATATAAAGTAAATAATGAAGGTAAATTTATAATAGATAAAATCATTCCGGAGGTTTTTGCGGTAGATCGCAATGTCAAAAAAACCAATGTGGAAGCCCCGTTATTGCCGATTCAATCGCTTAAATTATACGAACCGCCGGTTATTAAGGAAGACCTGATTCAAATCAAGCAAAGCGGCGACAGTACCGTGGTAATAAAAATGCACGAGGTAATCGTGAGTCGCACCGAGAAGCAATTTGTGCCCAAATGGACTAAAAAAATACGCCTGCAAACGCCGCTTACGGGAGCACTAGAAGTTATTGAAGATCAAATACTTGCGTTTTATCAAGCCGGTATAGTATCAAACAATCGCTTTACCCAAATGCTGTCGAAGGGCGCATTACAACAAGTACGCTTTTTTGCTGTAAAAAATTGGGATTTCATAAAAACCCCGCCAATGCTGGGCTTTCGGGCTTTTGATACCTTAAGTAAATATACAGTTTTTATTGATACGAGCGGACAAATGGGTATCCTGGATCGCAGCGGACATGAGGTGCAGCAAGGGGGCAAAGCCATTCGTTATACTTATATTGGTCCTTTTATACATGGACGCGCGCGGGCTTACCTTGGCGGTAAAATTATTATAGACGAGCAAGATTCTTTAAAAATTCCTTACAAATATCAATTATCCAACCAATTAGAATTTACAAAAGAATTTAATATTAAAGAAGTAAATATTTCTATTTTTACACGTGGGCAAAAAGACATGTATGCCCACGGTGGAAAATGGGTTTACATTAATGAAACTGGGAATATTATATTAGAACCCAATGCCGGATATGTGGATAATTTTCACCCCCAGGATCAAACCGCTTTTATTTACAAGACGAATCAGCAAGAAATACTGGGCAAGCCCGATGCGGATTGCGGAATTATTAATCAAAATGGAAATATAATATTGCCAATTCAATATTCTAATATTGTCCGCGACGAAGCATATTTTATGATTGGACTGGATAGCACTCCCACGTTTTATTTTAACAAAAAAGGACAGCAAATTTT
Organism: Saprospiraceae bacterium; assembly: GCA_046314415.1. Classification (GTDB taxonomy): domain Bacteria; phylum Bacteroidota; class Bacteroidia; order Chitinophagales; family Saprospiraceae; genus JADJNW01. Next base: position 1,505 of record JBKBWT010000504.1, on the reverse strand, counting down.
TGAAAATCCGACCCGCTTACGCCCATTTTCCGGAGGTTTGGCGCAATTCATGGATGTCCGCGAACGCTGGGGCTATGTGGATACCAATGGGATAATTGTTATTCCGGCACAATATAAAATGGCACGTCCGTTTTCGGAGGGTTTAGCAATGGTCGTTGATAGCCTCAACAATATTATATTTATTGATAATAATGGCGCTATTGCATTGAAAACCAACTTATTAGAAAAGGAATGGCGTGGCATCGGCGATTTTCACAATGGGCGCTGCTGGTTTAAGCAAAAAGGCAATGCCTGGATTTGGGGCTGTTATAATAAGCAAGGCGAAATAATTATTCCGGCAAAATATTTTTACACGCCCAGTGGTAATTCCTTTCCGGCGCCGGATGAAGCCTATCCGCTGCCGATGGATTTTTCGCAGGGTGCAGCGGCAGTAACAACACTTGATTCTACCAATCGGAAAATAGTAACCGTGATAGATACCAGCGGAAATATGATAATATCGCCTGGAAATTATGAACAAATTATGCGTTTTGATGAATATGGCTACGCTATTTTTAAAAGTAATAAGAATTCATTACATGGTTTGCTCGATCACGAGGGTAAAGTAGTTGTACCAGCTCGTTATCATCATATTAAATCTTTTGCAAATGGATACGCCAAAGTTGGCAATAATCGCGGCAGTTGGGGCTTGATCAATTTCCAGGGGAAAGAAGTGCTCCCGTTGCAATACAGCGAAATTGATACGGTGTCGGAAGGGCTGGTTGCCGTGAAAACCCTGGGTATGAACAGTTGGATGGTGGTGGACACCAATAATCAGGTGCGTCTGCGCGGTCCATTTGAAAAAATTAAACCCTTTCAACAAGGACTTACTTTTGCGGTCGCAAAAAATCGCAGTTTGATCTTGAACAGCAAGGGGGAAGCGGTAGATTTTAAAGTTGGCAAACCGATTTTTTTTGGGGAAGGTTTGTTTGGGGTGAGCGAAACTTTATCTGGCACCAATAATAAGGAGCGTTACTTTTATGCCGATGGATCGGGCAATAATTTATTCGGCAGGTATTTTGGTAGCATTAATGAATATCAATTGGGCGTCGCCAAAGTCGCCAATGAGACGTCTAAAAAAGAAAGCCGGAAATTATTAGGTGCGATTAATAATCGCGGCGTGCTCATTGTACCGCTCAAATACAATAATTTACACATACAGCCTGATGGAAATATTATTATCAATCCACAACGTTTATTCGGATTAGCTAATAAAAACGGTAAAATTTTATTAGCGCCTGCATATGATCGGATTAGCCGCTTCCGGGAAAATGACCTTTTTCGGGTAGAGCGCGGTGAAAAAGTGGGGTACTTGCGTATTAAAAATGACCAGGTAGAATGGATTTGGGCTTTGACCAATTGATATTTACTTTATTAATTGCTTGTATATAATATTCTCAAAAGAACTTTATCCGCTAAAATCCGCTACACTTCCGACTCAAATTTTTTCTAATTTCAACGGGCTT
>JBKBWT010000503.1:0-3529 GCA_046314415.1 Saprospiraceae bacterium | reverse complement strand
TGACTTTAGTGTTTATAATGCAGTTGGGCAACAACTCTTTACGGCAAAAAACACTAATCGACTGGATGCCAGTCGCTTATCGGCAGGTACGTACATCATTCGTGATGTGAAGCGTGGTGTGTCCCAATTATTTATAAAACAGTAAGCGATGTAAAACAAAGGTTGTCGGGTGATAGCAAAGTCATCCGATAACCTTCATAATAGGAAGCTTCCGCTCATGAGTTACTATAAGATTATCAAAGGTATTAAATATGACAAACAATTGTTGGATGTTGCCAACGAGTTTGTGACTGGCGAAGAGGAGGCAGAGATTTCAGAAAGAGAGATGCAACTGCTAGTAAAGTTGGCACAAGATGGCAGAAGTATTACTGACATTGAGCGCGGAACGCTTTACTACATTCGCCAACATTTTAACCTTTCTAAACAAGCCGCATTGTGGTTTGACAAGCATTTTCCACCGCTATCACGAGTGCAGGCAGCCATTCAAAAAGTTGTAATAGAAACATTTGATCTTCCCGGATTAAAGTTAATTGTAGATGAAAACGAAGTTGCTGCTCAAGAGGCACTTTCTACCAATCAGGTTTCCTTTGAACAAGCACTTTATGCCACTTTGGAAAGTTTTTTGCACGATGGAAGCGCAAACGAATCACCGCGTAGCCTGACCGAAAGTGTACACGAAATTTTTCGGGATAAATTCCAGACCGAGGAAGCCTGGGAAGCTGCGCTGGCGGATAAAATCTGCGAGTACCTCAATGAAAACAGCTATCTCGCTTTGCATCCTTTGCGTGCGCTCACTGCTGACGAAGAGCTATTTAGCCAACCGGAAAACGGCGAAGCAGTTGAGCAGAACTGGATTTTTCAACTTTCCCTACGCAATTTATCTGATCATCTTTTCTGGGCAGTCACCAGCCGTAGCGGCGAACCACCAACTTACAATTATGGATTTAATTAAGAATGAAAAATGAAAGAAATCGAGAATTGTTTAATTTCTTTCATTCTTCATTCCCTTATTCCTTCAATTTTCCATTTTTTCATTCCTTCATTTTATTGCGCTGCCCATTTCAAGTACCCACCTTCGAGGTTGTACAAAGAAGAAAATCCTGATTTTTGTAGGATGGCAGCGGCTTTGCTACTGCGAATACCAGACTTGCAATACAGCAATACCGGGCGCTTCTTGTCCAATTTTTGAATTTGCTGTTCAAAATCACTTCCTAAGTAATTGATATTCAATGCGCCTTCAATATGCCCTGCGGCGAATTCCTCCGGCGTACGCACATCCACGAGTTGTACGGTAGCATCTTTTTGAAGTTTGGATTTAAATTCCGCCACTGACAAAATTTGAGTAGGGGTTGCGTTTTGCGCAGTACAGTTGGTCAACAGCAGCCCGAGGAGCCCCAACGTGAGTGAAACGACTATTTTTGACATGTTTGTTTTTTTGTGCAAAATAAATATTTTCAGGCACATTGTCCAACGCTAAAGCTTACAAAGCAAGGATTCATCGTTCGCCTAATTTCATGACATTCATCATTCAACCTTTACCAAAAATAAGCGTTTCTTTGGCGTGATGTTTTTATTGATAATCCCGGCTTGTTTCGGGAATTGAATTGTATTGTGAGCAATCTACAACGTGTACTGGAGCTGTATCGCAATGACAAGCGGACACAGCAAATCAATACTGACCTTAGCGCTGAAACGCCTTCCCGCCTCAAAGTGACCGGCACGGTGGGCGCACAGGAATCCTTTGTCCTCGCCGGAACGTACCTTGCTCAACCGCGCAGTTATTTATTCATTGCCAACGATAAGGAGGAAGCCGCTTATTTACAAAACGATCTTGCGGCAATTTTAGAAAAAAAGCCCGTTTGGTTTTTCCCTGATTCGTTCAAACGACCGATGTATTTTGAAGCTTTGAACACCGGCAACGTCTTGCAGCGCACGGAAGTGATCAATCGGATTTGCTCATCGAGCAAAGCGAGCGATATTATTGTGACGTACCCGGAGGCATTGTTTGAAAAAGTGGTCGCTCCGGAAGTGCTAAATGAGCGGCGCATTCAAATCAAAAAAGGCGAGCAACTCGATGTGGATTTCCTGATCGAAGTGCTGGTGGAATATGGCTTCAAGCGCGAGGATTTTGTATATGAACCGGGACAATTCTCAATTCGCGGGGGCATCGTGGATGTGTTTTCGTATGGCAATGAGTTGCCGTATCGTATTGAATTGTTTGATGAAGATGTAGAAAGCATCCGCACGTTTGACCCATTGACGCAATTGTCCCAACAGAATATTGTCCAGGTTTCGATTGTCCCCAATATCAATACCAAGTTTTCACGCGATCAGAAAGTGTCGCTGTTTCAAGTGTTGAAAGAAGACGTGGTGATTTGGATTAAAGATTTTGAACTGCTCCTCGACAAGCTACAGCAATGTTTTGAAAAAGCTGAAGCCTTTGCTAAAACCATTTCTATACTGAATGAGAGCGAATTAGCTGAAATTTTCCGCGATCGCGCCTTTATTTTTCCCCGTCAAGTCATCGAAGACGTACAAGAACATCCGATCATCATATTATCAAACGCCAAGGTACAAGGTATCACCCTATCACCTAATCCCCCCATCACCTTTTCTGGAAAGCCGCAGCCCAGTTTCAACAAAAATTTTTCGATGCTGATCGAAGATTTGCAAAACAATTCCAAAAATCGCATTGAAAACTACTTGTTTACTGAAAATCCCAAGCAAATTGAGCGTTTTTACGCCATTTTTGAAGATTTAAAAGCCGATGTGAATGTTCATCCTATTCCGCAGGCGATTCACGAAGGATTTGTTGATCTGGATCTGAAAATTGCGTGTTACACCGATCACCAGATTTTTGAGCGCTACCACCGGTACAAACTGCGGCAGGGCTACGGCAAAGAGCAGGCGCTAAGTGCGCGTTTGCTACGCGAATTGCAACCCGGTGATTATGTGACGCATATTGATTTTGGGGTTGGGAAATATTCCGGTTTGGAAAAATTGACGGTAAATGGACACACGCAAGAAGCTGTACGTCTGGTGTATAAAAATAACGATTTACTCTATGTGAGTATCAACTCGCTGCATAAAATTGCGCGTTATGTGGGCAAAGAAGGCACGGAGCCGCAACTGAATAAACTCGGCACCGACGCCTGGAAAAACCTCAAAGCCAAAACTAAAAAGCAGGTCAAAGATATTGCCGGCGAACTGATCAAGCTCTATGCCAAGCGCAAAGCTACACCCGGGCACGCTTTTCCGCCTGATGGCTATTTGCAAAATGAACTCGAAGCCTCTTTTATTTACGAAGATACTCCGGATCAAATTACTGCTACCGCCGATGTAAAAGAAGACATGATGAAGCCCTATCCAATGGACCGCTTGATCTGTGGCGATGTGGGTTTCGGGAAAACGGAAATTGCAATTCGCGCCGCGTTCAAAGCGGTGGCAGATGGCAAGCAGGTGGCAATTCTTGTACCAACAACGATTTTGGCATTACAACATTATAAAACCTTCGGCGACCGCCTGAAAG
>JBKBWT010000502.1:0-3537 GCA_046314415.1 Saprospiraceae bacterium | reverse complement strand
TTTGCCAGAAGTTTGAATCAAAACTATTCGCTCTTTACTTCTCATTTGTTTTGGGATATTATTTCGCGAAATAAATGTGTAGAAGGAAATTTATTTATTGTATTCCCATTTATCGTAATATTGATTCCATCCGCATAACCTCCATAAAAATTAATTAAATCTCTCCACTCTTGATCGGTTGGTAGCCGCCAATCTTTTCCTAAAATTCTACAAGATAACTCTGCTGCTTCCCAAGTATATAATTTTCCATACTTATCACAATATTCAATACTATCCTTATAGCACCAACAATCCTTTCCTAAATCATAATTCAAGTTTTTAGCCAACCAGATTTTTCCATTGATCTTCACCGTTTTATATCTATTCCCATCAGGATCAACCACATATTCAACCGGATTACTCGTAATAAACAAAAAACTCGACCCCGCCTCATTTTTACCAAATTCCCCTCGGTGCGGCTTTGGGTTTGCTAATTCTACATAGGCGAATAACTCCGTAGAAGTGAGGATATTATCTGTCCCGCCGCCACTGCGCAAGCCTTCCAGCAGCTTTCTGGCAAAATTGGATTGATCGGGCGATTCGGTCTCCGCAGCCGAGGTAAAAAACAAGCGCGTAGTGTATTGCTCGTGATTAGCAATAAGCTTCTCACTATCGCTTAATTCGCCCGGTCGCTTGAAACGCCCGTCACTCCGGCTCCACCAATTGGGATCAAAGGTGCCGCTGAAACAAGCGTCAATCGCTACCAAAATGTGTTTGCAGGAAATGTTATTGGTAAAAGGACGCCAGTATTCATAAGCAAAAGCCGTACGGCTCAATTTTTCAGGATCAGAATCTTTAGCCAGAAAAAAGCCATTCTGATTGTCAACCACACCATGCCCGGAAAAGTAAATGAATAGTTGTCCATCTTGATCCAGTTCCTTATTCGCAAAGCGATTGGCATATAATTTAAGCTTGGCTTCGATTTCCTCAATGGTCGGGTTTTCAACTACTTCTGTGGTAAAGTTGTACGTTCTCTCCAATTCTTGTGCAATGGCTTTGGCATCGGCAATGGGATTGGATAGGGGGCGGATGGAGTCGTAGTCGTTGATGGCGAAAAAGAGGGCGTGGTTTTTGCCGAGGCGTGTAGAAGTGAGATAGTTTCCTACAAAGGAATAAGAAATAAAAAAAATAGCCATTAAAAATATATTTATAATTTTATGCATAGAATGGAAGTCTCAGATTTAATTTGCTCTTCGAGCTAATCTAAATCCCTTAGTGTTACTAATATTAGTAGGAAGTAAACTTTCTCGGTTAGTTACTCTACAAGATTTGGGGTTGTCTTCCCAAGACCCTCCACGAATCAGAGCAATATATTCTTCTGCTGGACCACGTGGATCTTGAAAAGTGCTATTTTCATTATAGTAATTGTCGCGATATCCATCCCAACACCATTCCCACACATTACCAGTCATATCATAAATATTTAACTGATTCGGCTTCTTTGCTCCAACTACAGAAGTCTTTTTAGTAGAATTTTTAGCGTACCAGCCAACCTCATCTAGATAATTACCTCCAGAATACAAATAACTAGAATCCTTATTTTTATTTCCACCCTGTGCTGCATATTCCCATTCAGCCTCTGTGGGAAGACGATACCCATTAGCCGTCCAATCATATATTACTTTTATTCTTGAATAATTACTATTGACAGTATAAACTTCTTGCAAGCCTTCCTTACGACTGCGCCAATTACAATACTCAATTGCATCAAACCAGTTTACAAATATTACAGGGTGTTTACCACGACTCCACCCATTATCTTTTGGCTTACCTTTTCCTTTTTTAGCGGAATCACAAAAAGCATCATATTCTTCGAATGTTACTTCGTACTTTCCTATATAAAAATCAGTCAAGGTTACATAATGCACCGGCTTTTCATCAGCGTCTCCATCGCCAAACTGGTCACCCATCTGGAAGGTGCCACCCTTGACGAAGACGAAGTCGCTTGGTACTTTGCTTTTATTTTGATCTTTAAAATAAAAATCCGGTGACTGCATTTCTATATCACTAGAAGTGGCTATTCTGAACTCTACCAAATCCTTATCTTTATTATTTTCTGAATTTATTTGCCATTGGAGAATTAATCTTTGAGTTCCTATTCCATGATTATTCAATAAATGATCTTTCACTGACTTTGCTCGTTGATAAGCTAGTGAATCATTTTTCATTCCTGTTCCTTGGCTACCTGCATATCCTGTTATTACTATCTTGGCTTCCATATTGGACTTTAGAAATCGTGCAATACCTGCTAAAGTGCCATAATCACTAAACTTTATAGCGTATGATTTTTCTCCAAACTGAATTTTAATATTATGTAAAGTGTCTTTAATACTTTTTATTTCTACTAATTGGTTTATTTTAGCACGCGCTTCGGCAGCATATTTCCCGTCGGGATAAAAATGCAGATAGTTTTCATAAGAGGCGTTTGTATTTTTTAATAGGGCAAACTGCCATTCCTGTTCATCTTGCAATTGTAGCAGCAGGGCAGCTACCTCGCTTCTGAAATTACCTTCCGGAAAATCCAATAAATATTGCTGACAAGCTGCAACAGTAGCATTCTGCTGAATTTTCCGATATGCTTCGATGTCACGCTGCCGCTGGTCAAAGCGCTGCGGGTCCACCTTCACTTGCTGCGTTGGGAAAAACAGGAAACTGGAATTGGGGTCATCCCCTTCAAAATGATTGGCACGAGGTGCAGGCTGCGCCTTCTGCACGTAATTGGCAAATAGCTCGGTGGAAGTAATAAAGCTGCCTTTGTATTGGTTGGCGAGGAGTCCTTCCAGCAGTTTACGGGCAAAGTTGGAGCGACCCGGTACGGTATTTTCTTTCGCATCGGCGGTAAAGAAAATGCGGTTTTTGTAATCCTTGTGATTCGCCAGGATGCGCTCACTTTCACTCAGTTCACCGATGCGCTGGAATTTTGGATCATTTTTACTCTCCCAGCTTGGGTCAAAGGTCACGCTATAACAGGCATCTACCGCTACCAGAATGTGCTGGCATTGTATTTCGCTGATGATCGGTCGCCAGATATTGTAAGCAAAAGCAGTTCGAGATAAACGACTAGGATCAGCGTCTGTTGAAAGGAAATAACCGTTGTTGTACTCTTTCACCCCATGCCCGGAGAAGAACAGGAATAGTTGCCCATCTTTAGCGAAGGTTCCTTTGGCGAATTTTTCCCGGTATTCATTCAGCTTTTGCTCGATGACATCCAACGTCGGGTCCGTGATGACTTCCGTTTTAAAGCCGTAGCTTTTTTCCAGCACTTCGGCGATGGCGCGGGCATCTGGAATGGAATTGGGTAGATTGGTCAGGCTGCTGTTTTTGTAATTGGACACCGCGAAGAAAAGGGCGTAGTCTTTGCCGGGGCGGAGACTAAATTGCTTCGATGATTTTGCAAACGCATAAAATATGATGGCAAAAACAAGCAGGAAGAAAAATATAGCATACTCTTTTTTCATCTGTAAATATTTTGTGTGGGTACACGCTACTGTTCTACGT
>JBKBWT010000501.1:0-3619 GCA_046314415.1 Saprospiraceae bacterium | reverse complement strand
CTTGTCTGCAGCCACGCTCTTAGAGGCTTTATTTAATATTATTAGAAGCTACGACCACCAGTTTTGTATCAATTTTTCAAACAACTTTTTATTATAAATTTATTTTTGTCCAGATACTTACCATGCTTATTAAAGCAAGTATAATTTTCACAATAGGTTTTTTGTTTATACTACTGCCACGAGTAGAATATTGGGGAGAATGGCATTCGGAAGAATCTGCGCCACCCTCTGTGTGTCGTTTTGGAGATTTAGTGGTTGGTTTTAATTGTAGCGGAAGATTTTGTGATAATGTCCGCGTGGGTTGCCAGCACTTGGGTCGCCTGGTGACTAACAGATATTGGACACAATCTGTATCTGAAGAAGGGGCTGGTGTAGCAGGTATAACCGGAGATGGCGAACCAGTGAGCGCAGGGAATCGGGTGTTTTGTGGCTTTAATGGTTTTATGAGCGGCGTGGCGTGCAGTGGAGGTTTCTGTGACAATCTTTCACTGGAATGTATTACCATCTCAGATGGTGACAGGGTGAACTGTACTTGGTCAGATTGGGTTTCGGAAGAAGGTACTGGAAGGATAGATTTTCCGGAAGGCTTCTTTGCTGCTGGTATGGAGTGCAGAGGCTCCAACTGTGATGATAAACGTTTTTACATTTGTCAGATAAGTAGTCGCTGATGATGAGTGATGTCATCTTTTGTAAAGATAACATCACTCATCCCCTCATCAACAAACTTCCATCCCCATAGCTCAAAAAACGAAAATCATTTGCCAGTGCATAATCATAAATCCGTCGCCAATCCTCGCCCACCAGCGCCGACACCAGCAGCAGTAGCGTACTTTTCGGCTGGTGAAAATTAGTGATCAAACCATCCACGATTTTAAAATCATAACCCGGCGCAATTAATAATTGCGTAACGCCCTCAAGCGTATCTTTTTGATTATGATGTAAATGATGTAAAATGGCTTCTAAAGCTTGCAGCGTGGCAGTCCCCCCTTCGGGGGTCAGGGGGCTGGGACGGGAGGCTGCATACGGCGTCCACTGCTCAATATTACATTCCGCATTTGGATCATGTAATAATTGCATCCCATACCAATACAAACTCTCCAGCGTGCGCATGCTCGTGGTGCCTACAGCGATTACCGGTTTCCCATTTTGCTTGGCGTGTAATAACTTTTCAATCGTTGCTTTTTGCACAAAAATACTTTCCTCGTGCATGTGGTGCTCCGCCATCGTCGCGGCTTTCACCGGCTTAAAGGTGCCCGCACCCACGTGCAGCGTGACAAACAATCGCTCGATTCCTTTTTGATCCAAATCACTAAAAACTGCATCCGTAAAGTGCAAACCCGCCGTCGGCGCTGCGACCGAGCCTTGTTCTCGTGCATAAATCGTCTGGTAACGCTCCTCATCCGACGCCACATTTTCCCGATTCAAATACGGCGGCAAAGGAATAATGCCGGCATGCGCCAACACCTCGCCAAACGCTAAATTCTTATCCTCCCAACTAAATTCTACCTCAAAAGTATCTTCCAAACGCTGAATCCGCTTGGCAGTAAGCATCACCCCATCACCCCATCCCCCAATCCTCCTATTTACTAATCCGCTCTTCCATTTCCGATTCCCCCCAATCAAACACTTCCACCGCACCGGCTCCGTACTCGAAAAATTCTGCTGATAATCATGCGGTTGCAAGGGTTCCAGACACAAAATTTCAATCTGCGCCCCACTCTCCAATGTAAAATGCAGCCGCGCGTGTATCACTTTCGTATCATTAAATATTAATAAAGCCCCTTCCGGTAAATATTCCGGTAAATTTTTAAAAAGGGTATGATTAATATCATGATTTTGATATAATAATAATTTCGACGCATCGCGCACTTCCAGCGGAAACTTGGCAATACGCTCCTCCGGCAACGGATAGTCGTAATCTTCAATGCGAATGTCTTTTGGATTCATCAATCTTTCAGCGCTTCAACCTTTAAACTAAATTTGATTTCCCATTATTCCGATACGCCTTATAATGCCCCTTACTAAACCGCGTTCCATTAAACTCCATCGTCCCTTTCAACATTTCCCGCTCATCCTCAGGCAATTGTATAAAATCAGCGCATTGTTGCGAGCAGCAGTTATGATACTTTTCGGCGCACTCGTCGCATTGAATAAACAAAATATGACAGGCGTCGTTCGCGCAGTTGATATGCGTGTCGCAAGGTTTACCGCACTGGTGGCAATGCGCCACAATGTCCTCGCTGATGCGCTCGCCCAGGCGCTCGTCGAACACAAAATTTTTACCGATGAATTTATTCGGCAGCCCTTGTTGCTGGCACTGGCGGGTGTATTCGATGATGCCGCCGTCCACCATAAACACATTTTGAAAACCCTTATGCAGGTAGTATGCGCTTGCCTTCTCGCAGCGAATGCCGCCCGTGCAATACATGATGATCGGCTTTTCCTTCTCGTTTTGCAGCATCTCCTCTACCAGCGGCAGCGCCTCGCGGAAGGTCTCCACATCGGGTCGAATGGCATTTTCAAAATAGCCGACTTCGCTCTCGTAATGATTGCGCATATCGACAATGATCGTGTCCGGCTGATCAGCAAGTTCGTTGAACTCCCTGGCATTCAGGTGCTTACCGCGTTTGGTCACGTCGAACGTTTGGTCATCCAAACCATCGGCGACGATTTTCTCGCGCACTTTGATGGTGAGTTTGTAAAAGGACTTGCCGTTGTCGTCCACCGCAATATTCAGGCGAATGCCGTTGAGGAAAGGAATGGCGAACAGCTTGTGCTTGAACGCTTCAAAATTGGCTTCCGGCACCGAGATTTGCCCGTTGATGCCCTCGTGCGCCACATAGATGCGCCCGAACACGCCCACTTCGCTCAGCCGCACAAACAGCTCATTGCGAAAGCGTTCGGGGTCTTCCAACTGGTGATATTTGTAAAACGAGAGCGTCACCCGTGGCTCGGCGCTCTCCAACAGACGGCGCTTCAGCTCGTCGTTGTTGACGCGATTGTGTAATTTCATAAATGCTTGTTTTTCAAAGACAATTGCAGGTTATCCTGAAAAAGGTTTTTTAGAGGCGAGAAGCCGGAAGTGGGAGGAGAGACCTTGCACGTATCACGTGTTGTCTCTATTCTCGCTTTTCTTATCTCTGCTCCAAAAAACAGGGTGCAAAGATAGGGTTTTGGTGGGGGGTGTGCAAATAATCCTTATTTTAATACTTTTTGTTGTCGGTATTCTTTTCCATGTTCGTAATATCTTTCATCAAAATATTGGTAAAGTTGCTGTACGAGTTGAGTTAACCTATAAATTGGAGCGTGCCGATCAGAAAGGTTATGATTATCCCAATTTTTACCTTCTAACTCCAGATAATTGGTCAATTCTGTATCTATCTCTGTTAATAATTCTAATAAATCAATTTCAAAAATATTATAAAGCGGAATTAGCTCTTGCAATCTTTTCTTTATTTTGGATGTTTTATATCCTAAATAATCATACCATGACGTATAAAATTCATCCCTTTCACCTACAAGCTCAAATTCAGACTTAGGTTTAATTTCTAAGCATAGTTGCTCAATTTCTTCTTTAGATATATTTTCAAGAGAGTGATTTAGAGGATTTCTACCTGTT
>JBKBWT010000500.1:0-3646 GCA_046314415.1 Saprospiraceae bacterium | reverse complement strand
TCCAGCTTTTCGCGGACCCGGCGGGACCGGAAGACCGAGGGCACAAGGTCGCGTTGCGCGAAATAATTGAGCATCCTGAGGCTGATATGCGGATCGACGTTCGCAATAATCTCGAAATGCGCGCTCCTGCTCACAAAGGCGAGATGCGGCCCGGAAACGGCGGGCGCGGCGGCAGCAAGAGCGGTGGACATGACATTCCTTTTTCAAGATTGCGGCGCACTTGTCGTTCCAGATTTTCCGGTAAAAAATCGGCAGTGATCGCGGAGTCAGTAATGTGGGGAATTTGGCTGCGTAGTTCTATGATATATTCTGTTTCCAACTTCAATTCTTCTTTCAAATCATCCAGCGACAAGGGCTTAGGTTCCAGTCCCAATTGGTCTTCCACCGGTACGCGTCCATAATTGAACCCCCACAGAAACAGAAAGAAAAAAATTGCTCCGCCAATGAAAGCCAATACTCCCCCTACTCCACTTATCAAGCGCTTCCGCCAGTTCATGGAGGTACGACTCCATTTCCACACATTAACTATAACTACAATCAATAAAGCGCTTAAAAACAAGTAAATCAAGGGTAGAGGAAACCATGCCAGGACATAATCGATCAGCCACCGAATCCCCAGAAAAATACCCCGGCTATATAACTGTTCAATCAGTTGCGGTTGCATCCCTAGCAAAATACGCAGCAAAACTGCACCAGCCCCCAGGGCGATCCACCAAATTTGTCGTCTGCTCATGTTACTTTTTGTATCTGTGTACGTCTCAAAAAAGTCGCTTTAACAGCGAAGTTAATGGATTCAACTTTTAATTTTGTGAATTGTTACTCTTGTGTTTAGACATTCTTGATCAGTCAAGTCATCCTGGCTAGATAAAGAACTGTCTTAACGAAGACAGCAAAACGGCAAAGTTTTTATTTTTGCAACTCTTCACAACACAAAGTTGTTTCGATAATAAATTTATAATTTTTATAACCATAAAAAATTTCAGAAAAATGGCATTTCAAATCACCGATACAAATTTTCAGGAATCGGTAATGGAAAGAAACGGTTTGACCGTGATTGACTTTTGGGCAGAATGGTGTGGTCCCTGCCGAATGATTAGCCCAATCGTAGAAGAATTGTCTAAAGAATATGATGGTAAAGTACTGGTTGGTAAAGTAGATGTGGATAGCAATCCGGAAGTATCTATGAAATATGGCATCCGCAGCATCCCTACCATTCTGTTTTTGAAAAATGGAGAAGTAGTAGATAAGCAAGTGGGCGCTACCAGCAAACAGGTACTGGCTTCTAAAATCGAGGCACATATTTAATGCAGCCAATAATGGACTTTGACTAAGGTCGAATTTCTAAAGTCTAAGGTCTGAATATTAGAATTTCCAATGAAAAATATATAGTTTAAGCCCTTATTTCAGTTTAGTATTGGAATAAGGGTTTTCTTTTTGATATTTGAGGTTTAATGCTTTATTGACAAGCGCTTCAAATAAAAATGCGCAATAAAAAATAAAAATGAGTTATTTACTAGATAGCACGGAAGTAAAAGATTTTGGGAATCTGGAACTCCTGGCCCGGCAGGTGGTAGAGGGTTTTATTATTGGCTTGCACAAGAGTCCATTCCATGGATTTTCCGTAGAGTTTGCAGAACATCGTTTGTACAATCAGGGCGAATCCACGCGCAATATTGACTGGAAAGTGTTTGCCCGAACGGATAGAATGTTTACCAAACGCTTTGAAGAAGAAACCAACTTACGTTGCCAGATTGTCATTGATGCCTCTTCTTCGATGTATTTCCCCGAAGCCGACCCCAAGAAAAATACCTATGTCAACAAGATTCGCTTCTCGGCGCTGGCGGCGGCAGCACTCATGAATTTATTGCAAAAACAACGCGATGCCTACGGCTTGAGCATTTTTGATGACTCTGTGAAAATTCACACGCGTACAAAGACGAACAATACGCATTATCGCCTGATGCTCACCTACTTAGACCACTTAATAGGCAATCCGGAACGCAATCGTACGACTTCTGCCGCGCAAGCCCTGCACCAAATTGCCGACAGCATTCACCGACGCTCGATGGTGATTATTTTCAGTGATATGTTTGAGCAGTCAGAAGACGCCGAGCATCTTTTCAGCGCGTTGCAACATTTGAAGCACAACAAACACGAGGTTGTCCTCTTCCATGTAGTGGATAAAGCCAAAGAACTTGACTTTGAATTTGAAAATCGTCCTTATATCTTTATTGATATGGAAAGCGGCGAGCGCCTGCGTCTGCAACCCAATCAGGTAAAAGATCATTACCTGACGCAAATGCATAAATTTGTAGAAGAACTGAAAATCAAGTGTTTACAATATCATATTGATTTTGTGGAAGCTGATATTAATAAAGGTTTTCGCACTATTTTACAATCTTATTTAGTAAAGCGCAGCAAAATGGGCGTTTAATCGCGTAAATAATTGGAGTTTTACTACTCAAAAAATTAACTCACAAACCACTAAACTTCCAAACTGTTCAATTAAAACCTAAAACTTCTATGATCAGATTAGCCGACATCTCTACGGATGCACCTGCGCATTTGACCAAAGAAACCGCCCAAGCACAAACCGCAGCCTGGGTGCGACGCATCGGTGAATTGCAAGCCATTTTATATGCACAAAAAAAATACAGCCTGCTTGTCGTCTTGCAAGGCATGGACGCCAGTGGAAAAGACGGTGCCGTAAAAAATGTCTTTAATGATTGTAACCCAGTGGGTTTAAATATTATATCATTTAAAAAACCGACAGAAGAAGAATTTGCCCATGATTTTCTCTGGCGCATTCATCGCCACGCGCCGGCTAAAGGCATGATGCATATTTTTATCCGCTCGCATTACGAAGACATTCTTATTCAGCGGGTGCATAAATGGATCGATGAAAAGCGTGTAGATAAAAGGATACAGGCGATTAATGCTTTTGAAGAATTATTACATTTTGATAATAACACCATCATATTAAAATTTTACCTACATATTTCCAAAGAGCAGCAGGAAAAAGAACTGCACCAACGCCTCACCGAGCCGGATAAACACTGGAAACACAATCCCGGTGACTGGAAAGAGCGGGAACTTTGGGACGAGTACCGGCGTTGCTACGAAGATGCAATTAACCGCAGTACTATTCCCTGGACGGTGGTGCCGGTTGACCAGCGCTGGTATCGCGATTACATCATGTCACAAACCATTGTAACTGCGCTGGAAAAGTTGGATTTACAGTATCCAGCTTTAAAAAATGAGTAATACTCGAACACCTGAACACAGTAACACTTGAACACAACAACACATGAATACAGCAAAAGTCCGCGTAGATAAATGGCTCTGGAGTGTCCGGATTTTTAAAAGCCGAACGATTGCGACCGACGCTTGCAAGGGTGGAAAAGTGAAATTGAATGGTGCCAACCTGAAACCTTCGGCGATGGTGCAACAAGGCGATGTGCTTACGATTCGTAAAAACGGTTTTGATTTCCAATTTAAAGTATTAGAATTAATTGAAAAACGTGTTTCGGCTCCTATTGCCCAAAAATGTTATGAAAACATTACCCCACAGGAAGAATTGAATAAATATCAGGAATGGTTTATCGCGGGCAAAGCCGCTGCGGAAAAACGCGACCGAGGTACCGGG
>JBKBWT010000499.1:0-3685 GCA_046314415.1 Saprospiraceae bacterium | reverse complement strand
ATGAAGCGCCAATATGATATGGATATGATATTGGGTATTTGTGCCGGTCTTTGGAATTTTTTAATATGCTGATAATCAATTTGACGCAAGTCTATTATTATTACATTGGATTCTTCCGAAAAAAATATTGAATTGGTAGAAACGGTGAAAAAACATTTCCCGCATTTGCATATTCTGGTGCGTGCATTTGACCGACCGGATACGTATGAATTGATGGATGAGGGCATTTTACATATTTATCGGGAAACGCTGGATACTTCGCTGCGCACGGGCGTGGATGCTTTGAAATTGCTGGGTATCAGGGCTTACCATGCAGAACGCGCGGCGCGTAAATTCTTTAAACACGATGAAAAAGCGCTGAAATCATTAGCGGCGGTACGCGACGACCAAAAAGCCTACATCGATACGGCTCGCCAACGCATTGAAGAATTGGAGAATATGTTGCTGGCAGACTTGCGCGACCGAGATATTGAAAGCGACGAGGGCTGGGACCCTGAAACGCTCCGGGCGGAGGTGCTGGAAGCGGGGAAGTTATAATTAGTTATTAGCAATTGATTATTGATTATTAAAAAAACTATTTTTTATTTACAAGCACAGAAAATAAAATACTCAAATATCTGTCTATAAGTGATTTATATTTTAAATTTATTTATTGTATTATAATTTTTACAATAATTGTAACTTTTTTCCATTTAGCTCGTCTTCGCAAAAATGGATTTCCTAAACACCTAACAATCTACATCTTATGCGCCCCTTTTTGATCGTTGCATTTTTACTATCTATCAGCTGCATTGCGGCACAAGATTATTTTATTATTACCGGTACGGTTGTGGACGCGAAGACCGGCAAGCCGCTCGCTTACGCGCACGTGGGCATTCCCGAAAAGGGCATCGGCACCACCACTAGTCTGGATGGCGATTTTACCTTGAAAATTCCCAATGAATACAGGCAGTCCACGCTGCTTGTTTCTTACGTGGGCTACACGACTTACCGCAAAGCCATTTCCAATATTCAAGAACCCATTACAATAAAAGTACAATCGTCACCGACTAATTTACAAGAGATTGTAGTGATGGATGAAACGGGGATTGAAAATATCATTCGTCGCGCAGTGCGGGCAATTCCTAAAAATTATGTGACCCACGCAGTGACCAATCTTGGTTTTTACCGTGAGTCGCGAACCGATGCCAACTAAGCATACATCTATCTGGCAGAAGGCGTTTTAAATATTTATAAAACCAGCTATAGGAATGATAATGACGGACAGATTAGTCTCGTGCAGGGTCGAAAAATTATTTTACAACCGGAAAAAGTATCCAGCAGCATTGGATTTACATCGGGGCATCTGGCGGCGCATCGCTTTGATTTTGTAAAGAATCGGGAAGATTTTATTGATGAAAAGCAATTCCCGGATTATCAATATTGGATTGAAAAAATAACCGTATATGATGATCGTCCGGTGTATGTCATTGGATTTGATAAAGCGGAAAACGGCAACGGACGTTTGAAAGGTCAAGTTTATATTGACACTTTATCTTATGCGTTTCTGCGGGCAGAATTTGAAGTTCGACCAGATGGGCTGAGAAAATATGATGATTACCCTTTGTACGTAGGCAATTGGAAAGCAAATAAATATACGATCAATTATCGAAAATATAAAGACAAATGGTACTTCGGCGATGCGCTGCGAGAAGGTACTTATCGGGATGGTGGATTATATAGTAATGAAGTTATTATTACAGCAATTAATCCGGAGCATTCGGGTCCCCTGCCTTATGAAGAAAGATTAGATCGGGATGATGCTTTTTTGCGGGTGACCGGCACGTATGATGAAGATTTTTGGAAACAATATAATACTTCGCCTTTGAGTCAAAAACTCGCGGAAAGTATGCAGCAATCGCGCAATGAAGAAAAAGCGGCGGAAGTGTTTGACCAGGCGTACATGGCGCAGGTGCAGCGTTTGCAGGATTCTATAAAAATGGTGAAGTCGCAGCATTCCATGGGCGAAGATTTTGATTTGAGCACGATCACCAATCGGCAATTGAAAAAGCGGAATGATTGGGATGTGCAATTTGCAGCGGGCGTCGGCGCTCATTTTTTAAATACAAAATCCGCTCCAATGACGCTCACGTACTTGAACGACGATAATGAAATCATCCTTTCCACTTCAGAAAATTTGAAAGCACGCGCATTAGAGCCAATCTATCTGCTTGATTTACAGGTATTTTTTTCATAAAAATTATTACTTCACGTGGTCGCTTTCGCGTGATGGTTGGGACAGTTTTTATCGGGAGCGTGGTTTGGGATTTGGGGCGCAATATAATTTGTCCAGAGGTCGCCCGTTTTTTGTTCGCTTTGGTGCGCAGGAAAGTCGCTTGCGTTATGCCCGGCTGGTGGGTGACGCCAGCAATGAAGCCGGTACGTTTCGAGCAGATGGCAAGAAATTCAATGCTGAAAAAGTGAATATGTATTATGGTAGCCAGACACATAGTTTGAAACTGAATCTGGAATTTTCGTTGGAATTGAATCCTGACCGGGAAATTTTCATTCGTGGCGGGTACATGTTACCTTTTTTAACGAAACAGCATTTTTATTTGAAAGAACGAAAAAATTTCTTCAACCGCAAGGCACGTATTCCTTTGTCTGATCGTACACTAGCCACCAGAAATGGCGAGGTATTTGATGATCCGATTACGCCGGCTCGCTCCTTTTTTGTAACGGTGGGCATGGTTTTTAAATAACAGCAGAAAATCGGCATTTTTTTCAAATTTCTTATTCTAAATCTCAAATTTTACCTTATCTTTGCAGTCCTTTAAAATGCAGTATTATGCCAAAGATGAAGACCCACTCCAGTGCGAAAAAGCGTTTCAAAGTGACGGGCTCGGGTAAAATCAAGCACCGTTCGGCGAATACCTCGCACTTGTTGAGTAACCGCACAACGAAGCGGAAGAAGCGCCTGGCACAGGACGCATTCGTAAGCGATGCCGACCTCAAGCGCGTAAAGAAAATGTTGTTAATGTAATTTTTAACGAGAGCACAGGAATAAAGAATTTATTATTTGATGTTTGATATTGGCTATTTGATGTTTTGCTCGAAACGTCAAACAAAAAATAGAAAATAAAAAATAAAAATCCCTGTGTTGCACTAAAACAAAATTTAATATGCCACGTTCAGTGAACGCTGTTGCGTCCAGAAAGCGACGCAAGAAAATTTTGAAAGCCGCCAGAGGTTACTTTGGCGCCCGCAAGAATGTTTATACCGTAGCGAAAAATGCCGTAGAGCGTGCCATGCGCTATGCTTACGAACACCGCAAATTGAAAAAACGTGCGTTCCGCCGCCTGTGGATTGCCCGTATCAATGCGGCTACCCGGATGCACGGTGTTTCTTATTCCAAATTTATTCACCAGATGGCACAAAACGACGTGCAACTCAACCGTAAAGTACTGGCTGATCTCGCAATGAATCATCCAGAAACGTTTGAAGCGCTGGTGAAGCACGTTCAATAATCTGTATTACAAGTATTTATAAATAAAGGGAGTTGATAATATCAACTCCCTTTCTGTTTTATATGATTTTATTTACTACGCACTTTACATTATTTACTTATTTTACTGATATTACGCAGCGCATAAATTTTGAAAATTGAGTTCATTGACAGTATGACCTTTAAGCTGAGCAAGTTTGT
>JBKBWT010000498.1:0-3709 GCA_046314415.1 Saprospiraceae bacterium | reverse complement strand
TCAACAAGATAAACCAGCAGCGACGTTGGCAGAGACGAATTAATATTTTGGGTGGTAGAATATGCCGGTCAGATTTTCAAAACCTGACCGGCATTATCATTTAAAAGAAAAATCGAAAACCTACTCCGCCGCCCACATCGGCATCCGTTCTTTCAACCACGCTCAGGCGAGGCGTTACTTGCAGGTAAATTTCGAACCGATCAATATAAACATTCAAGCCCACGTTGCCACTTACACCGAGAATAACCTCATCATCGTCATAAAAACGCCGATTGCGATCCAGGAAACCAACAAAAGCACCCGGTCCATAAAAGAAATTAAAATCCGGCGAGCTACTCAGTGACTTCTCCCAAATAGCATGCAAATTCACAAAAAAGTAATCATCGAGGTCCCACGCAAACAGCGCATCAAAGGAAGCACCACGTGGGTTGTAATGTTTGAGTAAAAGACCATTCGGCTCACCAATTTGAATACCGATACCCCAGCTTCCAGCTGCCGGTTGGGCATACACTTGTTGAAATGTCAAAAAAAATGAGCAGAAGAGCATGATGGTCAAGAAGTGCCAATTTTTCATAATTGTTGTAGTTTTTGGTAAAAAGCGTGTTAATTAGATAAGTTGAATATAATACGTCAAATCAAGGGACTTGTTACATATAATAGAAACTCTTTAATCAACGTTTGATTAACTTTGTTTGGCTATATTCGCGCTTAATTTTTTCATCATCTCAAAAATTGATAGAATGTTTAAACACGTACTTCAATTGCTGGTCATTTTAGTAATGAGTTTCAGTTATTGGAACATTTTTGCACAAAATGACTTAAAAATCAATTACTTATCTACTTACCGAACCAATGTTTTTGACGAGGGCGCAGCGGAAATTGCGGCATACGATGCTGCCTCTGCCCGTTTGTATTTTACCAATACGAATGCCAATACGCTTACTATACTTGACATCAGTAACCCGGCTACTCCTACTAAATTCGCAGATATTAGTATGGCTGCTTATGGTGGAGATATCAGCAGTGTAGCAGTACACAATGGCTTGGTGGCAGTAGCATTAGCAGGTTCGAGCAAAACGCAGCCTGGTAAGGTTGTTTTTTTTAACGCAGCGGGTATTTTTCAAAGAGAGGTAACCGTAGGCGTGCAACCCGATATGCTTATATATACCAGTGACGGCAAAAAATTACTGACTGCCAATGAGGGGGAGCCTAATGATGATTATACTGTTGACCCGGAGGGCTCGGTAAGTATCGTTGACCTGAGTAATGGATTAGGTAGCATCACCGTTACAACCATTAATTTTACTGAATTTAATAACAAAAAAGCTTCTCTGCTTAACAAAGGTGTTCGCATTTTGGGTCCAAATGCAACCGTAGCACAAGACCTTGAGCCAGAGTATATTACCCTTAATGCTGATAATAGCCGTGCGTATGTATCGCTTCAGGAAAACAATGCGCTTGCTGTAATTAATATTGTAACTGGACGAGTGCTGGATATTTTGCCATTGGGTTATAAAGACCACCTAAATGGTGCGCCGGTATTAACTCAATTTAAAATCAATGAATTAACGAATTTACCAACCGTGGGAACACCGGTTTACAACGGAGGACAGCAGCCGATAACCTTAGGTGGCTTCTCTGGATTATATTTTGATGCGGAAGAATCTGATAGCAGCAACTATGTGTTTTATACCGTGCCTGATCGGGGTCCGACCGAAGCAGCAGTGGTCATCAGTGATGTAGTGGAGGAAACCTTACAAGATTTGCGTCCTTTTAAACTACCTGATTATCAAGGTAGAATTGTAAAAATGACCTTGAATCTGCAAGCAGGTACCGTGAAGGCAGATCAACAATTGTTGCTAAGTCGTGTGGATACAGAAGGAGATACCTTACCTATTAGTGGTAAAGGCAATATTATTGGCTACGATGAGGTACCCGTAACTTATACCGATAGCAGTACGATTTATGATAAGCCAGATTATCAATCTATATCTACTGGTGAAAATTATCAGGAATTGCCTTACGATCCCTATGGTGGTGATTTTGAAGGCATTGTACGTGACTCGGCCGGAAACTTCTGGGTATGTGATGAATATCGCCCGGCGCTGTACAAATTTGCACCGAGTGGAATGCTCATCGAGCGATACGTGCCACAGGGTACTTCCGAATTAGGCATTGTGCCGCTTGAGCCCGGTTTTTACGGGGCTGAAACACTGCCACGCGTATATAGCAAACGTTGGTCGAATAGAGGTTTTGAAGCCATTGCTTATGATGCGGACTCAAGCATTATTTATGCTTTTATTCAATCCCCTTTGTTCAATCCTGACAATACTACGCAGAATGGCTCGGATGTAGTGCGCATTCTCGCTGTAGATGCTGAAACCGGTACACCGGTAGCCGAATATGTTTATTTATTGGAAAGAAACCGCGATGCCGGTTTTGCAGTGAGCCGGGTGGACAAAATCAGTGATGCCGTCTATAAAGGGAATGGTAAATTTCTGGTGTTGGAAGGAGATTCCAGTCCATCCAATCAAAGCGCTGGTAAAAAATTTGTATATGAAATTGATTTAAAAAACGCTACCAATATTCTCAACAACCCCATTGCCTTGCGTGATATGGCTTCAGCAACCGATAAAACGCTGGAACAAATGTCAGCGGATGAGTTGGCAGATGCGGGTATTGTTGCTGTTCATAAAACAAAAATATTAAACCTGCCTTCAATAGGTTATAATGTTGGCAATCAGCCAGAGGGCTTGACTGTTTTGCCGAATGGCGCGCTCGTAGTAGTGAATGACAATAATTTTGGTAGCAATGGTGCCGCTGGCAGCGATGATACCGTGTTGGGTATTATCCGCTTTGCGGGTGATTATGGACTGGATGCCAGTGATCGTGACAATAAAATTGATATCAAACCGCAGCCGGTTTATGGCGTCTTTATGCCAGATGGAATAGCAACTTACGAAGTAAATGGCGCTACCTATATCGTTTCCGCTAACGGCGGAGATGCTAGAGCATGGGGTGACTTTGAAGAGGAAGTAAGGACAAGCACGTTGACTTTAGATGCGACAGCTTTCCCCAACGCTACAGAATTGATTGCCAATGCCAATCTTGGACGTTTAAATGTGACCAATACCCAGGGAGACATCGACGGCGATGGCGATTATGACCAATTGTATGCATTCGGCGCTCGCTCTTTTTCCATTTGGGATGCCTTTGGTAACCTGGTATTTGACAGTGGGGATGATCTGGAGCAAATTACTGCCCAAGTTTATCCGCAATCTTTCAATGCCAGCAATACAGATAACAACCGCGATAGCCGCAGCGACAACCGGGGTCCGGAACCAGAAGCGCTTACTGTTGCAACGATTGATGGCAAACCTTATGCATTTATCGGTTTAGAGCGGATTGGTGGCGTAATGGTATATGACATCAGTGATCCAAAAGCGCCAAAGTATGTTACTTATGTCAATAATCGCGATTTTTCAAAGAGTGTGGAAACACCGGAAGCTGGTGATCTGGGACCAGAAAACATCGTATTCATTCCTAAAGAAAATAGCCCAAGCGGCAATGCCTTGATGGTGGTTGCCAACGATGTAAGTGGTTCGGTTTCTATCTTTACATTTGGTGATGTCACCGATGTAGATGATGTGGCAAATAATAACGTGCAGTGGCGCATTTTCCCGAACCCTGTACGAGACGAAATCCTTAC
>JBKBWT010000497.1:0-3742 GCA_046314415.1 Saprospiraceae bacterium | reverse complement strand
TTTACCGAATCTTAGCCTCGCTAATTTCGACCCCGAATTTTTTAAACAATATGAAGCAGAACTTATAACATTATATAATAATCAAACAGGTAAAACCTTGAAATTGAAGCAAAAACGCAGCTTAAAAGCTGTCTTAAAATTTTTATCAAATGTTTAAGTACTAGGAGGCTATTGATACGATTGTCCCTATAAATACTATAGAAACAATCGTATCAGCGCAGCGAGCATCATAGTGGCAATAGCATCCACCGTATCACTAGCATCCATAGCATCAACATAAAAAATAAAACCTGATGTATAATAATCGAGTAGAACCCAATCTATCCCTCATCAAACCCAGCACTACCGACACCACCCCTTTGCAACGCTTCGCCTTAGCATTGGTGGGCATTGCCGTGCTTTTTGTGCTGGTTACCTGGGCGAGTGGGCAGGCATTCCAACCGTTCATCACTTTACCCCTTACACTTATCTTATTAACAATCGGCACTATATTATATGTACGTGAAGTATATGCACATGCACCGGCGGGCATTAAAAACAATGGCGTTTTTTTCAAAAGCCTTACGTATCGGGGCATGCAGGCATGGATTTTAGCCGTTATCTTATGCGGATTTTATATAATATTATATTGGTTTCCGGCTTACATGAAAGGTGTTATTGAATTATTTAATCCGCTCAGTCAATTATTACGCAATAAGCCCTCTGATCAATGGTTTGCCTACGGCGCTATTTATACTATTTCCGTGATTTTAATGGGAATTAAATTTGCTTATAAATATCGGCATAATCGTTATCAGTTAATAAGAACGCTGTCCGTTACATTTTTCCAGTTGATTTTTGCTTTTATGATACCCGCTTTACTGGTTTATTTAAATGAACCGGAGTTTTATTTTAGTTATTTCTGGCCCCTGAAGAAGGAATATTTATTCCCGAATGATTTAAATTATTTTGCCAAGCAAGGAAATCTCGGCGTTTTTATGGCGTGGTGGGCAATTATTATTGCATTGGTCGGCGTGCCGATTTTGACCTATTTCTTTGGCAAACGCTGGTATTGTTCGTGGGTGTGCGGATGCGGCGGCTTGGCAGAAACGGCGGGCGATCCTTTCCGACATTTATCTGATAAATCATTACGCGCCTGGAAAATTGAGCGCTGGCTCGTGCATGGCGTGTTATTATTTATTATTATTACAACATTATTACTCTGGGCGAATTCTATTTACAAAGGTGCCATTCTGGGTGAAGCCGGGCGCAACTGGGCAAAAGTATATGGATTTTTAATCAGTTCGATCTTTGCCGGTGTGATTGGCACAGGGTTTTACCCGCTCATGGGCAATCGCGTTTGGTGTCGTTTTGGTTGTCCACAAGCCGCCATTTTAGGCATTTTCCAGCGGTTTGCGTCGCGTTTTCGCATCACGACCAACGGTGGACAGTGCATTTCCTGTGGGAATTGCTCGACGTACTGCGAAATGGGCATTGACGTGCGCTGGTATGCCCAGCGTGGTCAGGATGTGGTGCGCGCCTCCTGCGTAGGTTGCGGCATTTGCGCGGCAGTGTGCCCGCGTGGGGTGTTAAAATTAGAAAATAATGCATCAGATATTTCGCAGCGCGCACAACAATTACGCACCATTCACATCAGCGAGCAGGATGTAAGGATTTTGAACTAAATGATTTTTTAATTATTTTTGTATAAAATGTAAAATTATGACTACAGCGGCGGTTCTTTATGATAAAATATACACAGCCAATTTTATATAAAGATCGAAAAGATGTAATAACAAATCCTTTATTAATCGTCGAAGTACTTTCTAAAGCTACGGCTGAATACGACCGCAGTATTAAATTTGATTATTACAGGAGCTTACCTTCTTTTCAAGAATATGTTTTATTGAGCCAAAGCAAGCCGCGTGCGAGCGTCTATCATCGGGAAGGTGAAAATACCTGGCATATTGAAGACGTCAGATCAGGAATGATCCAGCTGAAATCCGTTGATTGTCAAATAGATATAGCTGCTATTTATGAAGATATCACCTTTGAGCCGGAAGATATAAAAGCATAATGGAGTAACAAATTAAAATACTGATAAATAAAGTAAATAATCGCTTGGTTGTTACTCCATTATTATAATACTTATTTTTTTACAAAAATACATAATAATCACATCAAATCCCGAATCAACTGCCGTATATTCAGCCTAGCGGCATCCTCGATGGTACAAGTTACCGCATTGGCACGGGTCTCCGAGATTTCCTGGTTCCAGTCGGCATAATCCAGTATGGAAAATTCAGTGGCAAACAGCCGTTCAACGATGTTTTCGCCCTCTTCCAGAGTACGCACCGCCTTATTATTCATCAAGCAGCGCGCGATGACAGTGCTCTTTTTCATATATTTTGATTTGGTTAGGTTCTTTAATAATAGTTGTATCTGTTTATAAAACGGATTTGTTTTTTAAATGTTGAGCAGCAGCAGCACAGGAATTATGATGTTTTTTAAATAAAAAAATGCAAAAATTATACGAGTCCTTGTTTTTGATGTGCCAATTTTATGAGTTGCGGAGGATTGCAATAAGCCAGCACCAGTAAGAAAAATAAATTACTAAAACCCATAAAATGATAAAAATCTAAAATATTTACTAAATAATGCCCAATAATATCCCGCCCCATGATAGCGAGTATTAGTAAAAATATCCCAGAAATACCGCCAATAATGGCTTGTAACCTATTAAACGGCAATTTCTCCTGTATCATAAAAATATAATAAAAAAGCACGTACGCACCGGCGGGTATAAAATAAAGCATGGAATATTTCATCTGATGCGGAAAAATCAATAATGTAACCAGCAGTAAATAAGCGATTTCCCAATGATAATAAAGATAGGAATGCTGCCGGTTTTTATAATAAAAAAACACCGAAAATGGCACAAAAAGCAGTACTAAAATTCTACTTATTTGCAATGTGATAGTGAGCAAAGGTGCCGGTAAATCAGCAATTTTGCGCTTAAAAGTCCAGTCCGGCTCGGCTTCAATATTGGAAGGCTCTTCAAATTGATCGTATAAAAATGCCGGTAAAAGTGCATTTAATGAATTACAGCCGTCATTATTTTCAAATGCAAATTTTTCTTTAGCCGGATTAATCGCTTCTTTCCACTTGCCAAGCAATTCATTATTATATTCCCACCCAATTATGAATGCCGGTAATAATAAACTCAACCCGACAAACGCCAGGGTGTAAATAATTGCTTTAAATTTTCCTTTTAAAAATAAATAACCCAACGCAATTAAAGGAATAATCTTAATATTAATACCCAGCGCCAGCAACGCAGCTCCTTTAAGCTCATTTTTTTTCATAATATGATATAATCCTTCCATGGTGAGCCAAAGAATTAATATCGTTACTTGCCCCAAATTTAAATTATGATTTAAAAAACCGAAAGAGAGTACAGCTACAGCAATGGTCCAAATTCTTTTATAATACCTTGATAATGAAAAGCTTCCGGTGACTAATTCCTCCAGTAACTGCCATAATCTTACAGTGAATATAATATTAATAAAAACCCATATAATACGCGCGATACTCCAGTCGAAGAATGTAAAAGGCACTAATAATATGGCGAAAAGAGGACTATAAAGATAATAGACTTGCGTCAAGTTGATTATCAATGATTTAGCAAATTTTCTGGTTTTTCGCCAATAAGAGGTTTTTAGAATACGTAATAAAAATTAGCTGAATCGAAATGATTTTAGTG
>JBKBWT010000496.1:0-3762 GCA_046314415.1 Saprospiraceae bacterium | reverse complement strand
GTCTGCCTCTTTTTCATTATTGAGAATACCTGTTTTCGCTTCCATATTACAATTAGGTCAATTGTGTTCAAAGGTAACAAGAACTGCTTAGTAAAGCAAGTCTTATTTTGGTGGCAAAATAACAGACTTTTGATAAAATCCGATGTCTAAATTGCAATCTATTCAGATAAAATGCCGCCAGGGATAAAATAGTTGTAAACCAGGTAAAATGGAAAAAGTAAGAAAGGTCAATAGCTCGCTTTGTATTTGTGAGGATATGTGTTCATACAAAGGTAACCGCAAGCAGTATAATTTTAAATTATCAAATTAAATAAAAGCGTGATTTATATATTGTAAGAGTAGGGACTACTCACTACTAGTCAAGGTGGGCAGTCCTCTAGCTCAAACAAATTACACAAAACTATGATAAATCATATATACGCTTCAAGAAGTGATTATGCTTTTGGTTAAACATGCAGCAAATATAGACCAGTGCGGTAAAAAAAAACGGACGAAATAGGAGGATTATTCGGACAAATTCATTTTTTTTGTAGGATATCAAGTAAATTCAAAGCCTTTTGTCCAAAAATAGGAATTAAAAACTTACTGTTGTGTACATAATCTCTATTCCAAATATTTATGCATTGATAAATTATAATACTTGACCTCCCCAAAGTGACCTTATAAATATTTTAAGCTGTTATAACATCCACTCGATTCTTTACTAACCGACCCTTTATTTTTTTACAGGCTTTCTCCTTTAATAAAGGAGATTAAACCCGAGCCAAAATTATTCATAGTTATGAAAATATATATTTGTAGTATATTGATATTATGTTCATTCTTTGCAAAAGCGCATGAGTATCGCTTGCAAACCCGACGTATTACAGTGGAGGATGGATTGCCCAATGATTTTGTCTATCAAACCATGCAGGATCGTGATGGCTTCATGTGGGTTGCCACCAACTATGGTTATTGTAGATTTGATGGGTATGAAGCGGAAATTTATTACGAACAAGTGGATAAAAAGCGAAAAAGTGCCAGATATAACAGTGTAACCGCTATTTTACAAGATCAAGCCGGTAAATTGTGGATCATCTATAATCATTTTGCTGCCTGGCAGACCGCATCCAATACCATGATGATAGAGATATTTGATCCATTGAGCAAGGAAGCCCTATCTTTTGATCAATATTTTGGTCAAAAAGCTCCATTTGCAATGACCGAAGTGATATTTGTCAGCGGAATCAATGAGCATAAGCTGTGGCTAGTGACCACTCAGGGGGAAGTTTATACTTATGATGGCTCCTTTTGTAAAATTGCTACTTTACCTACTTGCCTGCTTCATAATAATCCTCTTTACATTTTAGTGGCTTCCAGCAAGGAAACGCTTTGGTTATTGGATTATAATAGCCTGATTTTGTATGAAGTACAAGATAATGGTACGCTGCAAACGACGCTAATGCCTGCCGACCATTTCGATCGGGAAGATATTAGAAATACCCCCAGAGTGGATGAGAAAGGCATATTGTGGATGGCTATGCACACCAGCAACGAGATTTGGTCGAAAGCACCAAACCAACCCATTCACAAACAGCAATTTCACATCAATAAAGAGTTAGAATCATTTACTACTAATGTAAACTCGGCAGAATTTTTATTAAAGGACCAGGCAGCGCGCTATTGGTACATATGTAATGATCATATTTTTGTATTTGATCGGCATTTGAAGCTGCTGGCGCATTCCGTGTCAGATCAAAAAAAACGGGCTCCTTTTGGTACCATTTATAATGCCATGATTGATAAGCTTGGGCAGCTTTGGTTGAGTAGTAATGTCGGCATTACCCTGGTGTCTTTATACACTTCTCCTTTTCATAACTATTTGACTAACAAAGGCATTCAGGATGTGCGAGGGATAATTGTAGATGAGCAGAATAATATTTATGTCAGTCAGTCAGGTTTGTTTGAAGTAAGCAAAGGCGAACGATTGCTCAGCAAATATCGGGTGTCGTTAACCGGCAATATCAAAGATGGAAATTACATTATTGCCAGTCAATATAGTAATAAGCTATATAAAATAGATTTAAATACCGGGGCAGAATCTTATATACCCACTGATAAAGGCTTGATAAACAAGAATGCTTTTGCCAGCGTACTGTACAAGTCAAAAAAGACCGGGCGCATCTGGGTGGGAGGGTATTTATTGCTCGGTTATTTGAATGAATCCAAAGATAGTGTCCTGTTATTTACTAAATATAATAATTTTTCCAGTTTAAAGAATTGTTCAATACAGTTTTTCTTCGAAAATGAAGAGGGTATCTGGCTTTGCACGGATAAAGGCTTGTATTTACTGGACGAACAGAAAGGCGTTTTGCAGTATTTTAATGATATATTTCCTTATGCTAATTTGATGTATTTGCATCAAGATAAAGCGAGTATTTTCTGGATTGCGACGCGTGGCGGCGGTTTATTGCGTTGGGATAGACGCACCGACCAGTTTACTCAATTTACGCAGAAAGAAGGTTTATCCAACGATGTTATTTATGCGGTGTATGAAGATGACTATGGTTATCTGTGGTTGCCCAGCAATTACGGTTTAATGCGCATGAATAAAGCAACGTATGAAGTGAGTACTTACCTGCCCAAAGATGGTATTCCACATCATGAATTCAATTTTACATCGCATTTTCGGGCACCCGACGGCAGACTTTTCTTTGGTGGACTAGGCGGGGTTACCGCTTTTCATCCTAAAGATTTTCTACAGCCTGTAGCCAGCGATGCTCCCTTTCATGTGATCAACTTCAAAAAATTACATGCCAACACTGGTGCTTTACAAGATTTTACCAAAACATTATTAACCAATAATCGAATTATATTATATCCGGGCGAGCGTTCCTTTTTTTTAAAAATAGCTTTACTCAATTACCAAAAAAGTAAAAGTAACCAGTACGCCTATCGCATTGAAGGATTGGAAAAAGACTGGAAGTTTATTGCCGGCAACTCCCTTTATTTGGGCGGTTTGCCTTATGGTAATTATACATTACATATAAAAGCCCTGGATGTGAATGGAGTCTGGGCAAAACAAACTTTATTTATACCGATTCAAGTGTTGCCTCCGATTTATTTACAAACCTGGTTTTTAATAATTATATTTGTAATAACGCTAATATTAGCTTACATTTTTTTTCGCTGGCGCACCTTGCGACTGATTAAAGACCGGCAGCACCTGGCAGCAGAAGTAGCCCGTCGTACGGCTACCATTGAACAACAGGCGGCAGAATTGCAGGCACTCAACGAACAGAAATCCAAATTTTTTCTAAATATTGCGCATGATCTGCGTACGCCACTTACTTTTATTATTACACCGATTACGCATTTCTTACAAGAAGAACCGGCGGATGAGCGGGTTAAAAAATTTTTACAATCCATTCACCGGAATGCCTACCATCTCCTTGGGTTGGTGGAAGGGATTCTTGATTTGTCAAAGATTGATAGACAAGCGCTTACATTGCAAGAAAAACCGGTATATTTATATCCTTTAATCCGGCTTATCTTCTCCATGTACGAGTCTTATGCCAAGATGCATCATCTTACTTACACATTGCATTATGAAGCGGATGCCCAACTTTATTTATTACTTGATAAAGAAAAATTTGAAAAAATAATAGACTTGCGTCAAGTTGATTATCAATGATTTAGCAAATTTTCTGGTTTTTCGCCAATAAGAGGTTTTTAGAATACGTAATAAAAATTAGCTGAATCGAAATGATTTTAGTGTTAAAA
>JBKBWT010000495.1:0-3809 GCA_046314415.1 Saprospiraceae bacterium | reverse complement strand
TCGGTAATGACTGGTTGTTGCAGGTATGCCAAAAGGATTGATTAAATTTTGGGTGTTAAAAGTTTGTGCCTGCGCTAGGAATGATAATCCTACAGTGAGACATAATATTGGGGTAGATTTTTTATTCATAATTAAAAATATTTGATTGGATAAGGGGTTTTTATTCTAAAATCGAGGGCGAAGCCTGAACCCGCCCCCGACGATCGGAAGGGAAATCAAAATTGGATGAATGTATGATGCTATTACACCGACTTATTTACGATTCATTTAGCGCCTAATCACATCCGCCGCATACGCTGCCGGTCATATTTGCCTGTAAGGTGCCGGTGACGAAGTCCAGGGGTCCCTGGTTGATCAACTTGCCACTGGCGCATTCAAAATCGCCGGTACCACCGACCACGGTAAGTTCATCATACACTTGAAATTGAGTAAATTGCGCATTGAGCGGCGTGAGGGTCGCTTTGTCATTCGTCCAGAAGGCATTGCCTTTGCCATCGTCGAATAAGTGCACCAATTCTACGTCGAAGCCTTTAGCGGTCTGGGTTTGCTTCGTAATCACCGAACTCATCTTCCCTTCATATTTTCCAATTTTAATGCTGGTAGGTAAGGCGCCCTGACCGGAATAAGATTGTCCATCGGGGGTTTTGAGCGTGAGTTCGCCAACGGTACCGGTTGCTTTGACTAAAATGTCATTGATGCAGAAGGTATCGTCTTTTTCGCAAGCAACGAAGAGTAATCCGCAAATAGCGGTCAAAATGGGGAGTAATTTCATGGTTTTATGGTTTTAGTTTATGAATAATATTAATTCTTAGCCGCTTCTTTTTTCCAACTGGAATGATATACGGCAGTCATGCTTACAATTTTCCACGTACCGTTTATCTTCTCCAGTACCCGATGTTCCCATGACTGTGCACCATTTGGATTGGTTTGGTCATAATATGCCCAAGCAGTATTGCCGCTTACCCGGATATTCATATTTTCATGTGTCAAAGAAAGTTGCTGCCCTTTATTTTTAGCATTGTTCAAAATGGCGGGTTTTCTTAATTCGCTGAAAGCCTCCCACCCGGTTACTTTCGTTGGAGATTGTGCGGTGACGCCATTCACATACAGGTAAGGTACGTGCGCATAAGTAGCTGCCCAGGCATCATAATCGCCGGTGAGTGCAGCCATTGTGCAATCGTATAATAACTTTTTGATGACGGCTTCGTCAGCACTTTGACTTTGTGCCGATACAGTAAAGAAAGCGCATAATAATGTTGGCAGGAAAAATAATTTTAATGCTTTTTTCATAATTGGTAAATGTTTGGGTTAATCGTTTTTTTGAGGGCTATTTATTTATTGCTTTTGTACTAGTGATCCATTCATCTAACACTTTGCATTTCAGTACAAGCTGGTATCTGACTTATCGTTGCATATCAAATGAATATAGCTGATATTACCAATCTGGGGTTTAGCGAGGCTTATTCATTCTTACAATGCTGCGAAACTACCGGAGATTTCTGTCAGGGGCTCGGACAAATCTTGCAGGAATGGTATTAGTATTGTGTTGGCGAGATTTAGGCTTCATTTTCTGTATCTGGCAAATCCTCCTTGAAAGTTGCTGTGTGGACATTTCCTACTGGCAGGCACTATACCGTTCAGCTTCTTAACACCTATCTTCTCTTTCTCATCAAACAAAATACTCACGTCCACGTTAGGATGGATAAAGGCTCCTCTATGCAGGGGCAATTGAAATCACGTATTATCCTCACCTCAAAAAATTCAGTTTATGAGTTACAATTCAGGAATGAGCCAGCATGGCCGTTCGATCAATGTCGGCGCGGCAGAGCGCCTGGGATCCATTGCTGCCGGGGCGCTGCTTTTGATCAATGCCATCCGCAATCGCACCGCAGCGAGTATCGCGACGGGGTCCTTAGGGGGCTATCTGTTGTATCGGGGCGCTTCGGGCAATTGCGCGCTGTATTCAGCACTGGGTAAGAAAAATTTAGCCAACACATCCAAAAATGTACAGGCGGAAGTGACCGTTCGGGTCAATCGTCCGAAGCAGGAAGTGTATGATTTCTGGCGTCGCCTCGAAAACCTGCCGCTTTTCATGCAGCACCTCGAAAGTGTGACCGCGCTCGACGGCAACGGCAATCGCTCGCGCTGGAGAGCCAAAGTACCGGGCGGGCTTGCTACCATCGAGTGGGATGCGCAGATTTTGCAGGATGATCCGGGTAGAATGATCAGCTGGACTTCCGTTGCGGACGCCGACATCGAAAACGCCGGTAAGGTGGAATTCAAAGGACTGGGTGGCAATGCGACCGAAATTCGCGCACTCATCAGCTATCGGGCTCCGGGCGGTATCGTTGGGAAGGGACTTGCGGAGTTGCTGTCGCCGGTTTTTGAGACGATGGTGAAGAATGATATCCAGAATTTCAAACATTATATGGAAAATCAGGCGAGTTCCAGCATGCAGTCTGATATGGGCATGCACCGGGGTAGCGAACCCAATCAAAGTCGCTAAACAACCGCTCGGCAAAATGCATATTTGCACCAGGCAAGGAGGCAGTACCACACGCAGTCGTGGGATTGCCTCCTTCCGTTTGTTTCCAACACTTATAACATCTCCAATTGACGATGGCGTATTGATGATTGTATAAACCACTGATTACCAATTATCCCCTATTTTCATATTTACGCCCTCTTATTTCAAATTTGGTACTATTCTTTTATTACTGCTACTGCTTCAATCTCTATTTTAAATCCGTAATGCAAATCTTTGACCGGTACAATGGCGCGTGCCGGCTTGTGGCTGCCAAAAAACTGGGTATAAACCTGGTTCACGCCGTCCCATAGCTCAATATCGGCAATGTAAATGGTCACTTTTGCCACGTGTGCCAGGTCGCTACCGGCGGCTTCTACAATGGCGCGCACATTCTCCAGGGTTTGCAGGGTTTGCTCCTCGATACTGCCCAGTACTTTCTCCCGATTGGGGGTGATGGGCAACTGTCCGGCTACAAAAATCAGCCCATTGGCAATGGTAGCTTGCGAATAATGCCCGGCGGGTAGCGGTGCATTCGGTGTTTCGACAAATTGTAAAGACATGATCAGCAGATTGTTTAATTTTTTGACAAATGATGTGCAGCAAAGTAAGCCTTTTTTACAACAAATACCTTTTACAGCTGCGTAAACGACCGCTCATTTTCAGTAAACATCATCTCATTAGCACAATCGGTCAAAAAATAGCCCGCAGCAGGCAACTGCAAGGCAGCATATTACAAACCATATCCTGCGGATTATAATAACAATGGCGAATATTACAAAAAATATCCCGCAGATGATAACTTCCACGTTGCAGACCATAACTACAACGTTGCAGATGATAACTTCTACGATGAATTTGTAAAATGCAACGTTGCGGACGGCGTCTGCATCAATGAATTTGATAACTTCCACGTTGCAGACGGCGTCTGCAGCATATTCCATGATATATTTGCAGTAAAATATGATATATACGCCCTGAAATTTGATAATTTGCTGCTTGCTATTGCCCTATTCAGCATTTTTGCTGTGCGTTTTGATTCTTTTGACAGGGTATTGGTGGCAAATCCTTGTGCTTCCTGAATTTTTTCTTAGCTTTACTTTCTCAATGTTTTTTACCAGTTTCAATCACCCTTAATCTAATTGTTTTCTTATGTTTTTTAACAAGCAAAAAATGGTGGGCGCGCTCCTGGCCCTCTTTCTTGGACATTTCCTTGCGCAGCGGGAACATGACGTTCTCTGTCACGTTCATCCAGGGAAAGAGAGCCGCCTGCTGGAAGACCATG
>JBKBWT010000494.1:0-3812 GCA_046314415.1 Saprospiraceae bacterium | reverse complement strand
GATTCCACCGAACGATAAATAACGCCGCTATTACCACATTTGTCAATTTTCCAATCCAATTTTAATTCAAAATCCGCGAATTCGCCGCCCGCTGTAATATCGCCACCGTTGCCGGGTATGCGATTGCCGCTGGCATCTTTGGGTGCATCGAGCACAATGGTGCCATCCTGTACTTTCCAATCCGAGCCGATGGTTTGCTTATTATAAGTGCGCCAGCCATTCAGCGTTTTACCGTCAAACAGCAGTATCCAACCCGCTTTTGCTTCCGCTTTTGAAAGCATATTATCAGGAGTGGTGGTGTCTGTCACTACTTTTTTGGTATTACATGCTGTGAACAATCCTGCTATTAACCCGGTCAAAATGAGTGCTTTAAAGATGTTTTTCATATTTATATCCTTTATAATTTTTTGAAAATAAATTATATAATGCTGATTTGCATTGTATTACCCTTATCTAATATTGATTACAATTCTTTAATGCGTATATTCCTAAACCACACCCGATTACCATGGTCTTGCAGCACGATATGTCCTTTCTTGGCTTTGCCAAAATCGGGGTATTCCTTCCACTTGCTCTCGGCGATTGCCTGTGCCCAGCTTTTGCTGCCGACTTCCGCTTCGACCAATTTCCGACCATTTTGCCAATGCTCGATTTTATTGCCTTTCACCACAATGCGCACGGTGTTCCACTCATTCGCGGGCTTGCCCACGGTGTACTGACTGCCGAATAGATCGTACAAATCGCCAACCTGATGTTTTTCCGTTTTTCCGTCGGGATGGCAGGCATCATCCTGAATTTGCATTTCTGGTCCCGTTTCCCAGGCATACTGATATTTATTGGATTCCACCGAGCGATACATGATGCCG
The DNA here is from genome assembly GCA_046314415.1 of Saprospiraceae bacterium. Taxonomy (GTDB): domain Bacteria; phylum Bacteroidota; class Bacteroidia; order Chitinophagales; family Saprospiraceae; genus JADJNW01. The sequence goes on along the minus strand of JBKBWT010000494.1, from coordinate 2,946 downwards.
CTGTTGCCGCAAGCTTCAATTTTCCATTCCAGGCGCAAATCAAAATCCGCGTATTCCTTGTCGGTTGTAATGTCACCGCCGTCCGCCGATTGCCAGTTGCCATTCGGGTCTTTTTTAGCGTCCAATAAAATCGCGCCATCCTGCACCACCCAACTTGAACCAAGCGTTTTTTTATTAAAATTGCGCCAGCCATTCAAAGAATTGCCATCAAAAAGCAGTTTGAAACCTGCCTTGCGCTCGGCGGCAGAAAGTGTATTTTGCTGTAAAACAGGCGCTTGTGTTTTAAATCCTGGTTTTCCGCTCGGAATTTGATTCATGGTGTACCAGGCTTCGGTTGACCAGAGTGGTTCATAATTTTCATTCGTCCAGGAATATGGCAAACGCAGGTAAACCAAGTGATTCGGCTTCATGCCCTGCAATTCCAAAAAGACTTTTTTACGATCATTAGAAACATTCACCGACAATATTTTCAGATTTTCCAAATCTTTTTTCGGACCACCATATTCTGGCGTCGGCTCATACCACCATTGTTGCACCGTATATTCTGAAGGATTCCAGCCTAAGCCTTCTGCCAGCGGCTGCGTGAATTCAATTTCCACCCCATCCGATTTGGCGCGTACCGCCAGCATTTCAAAAGTAGGTTTTCCATTATATTTTAAACGCTGTAAACCAAACCATTCCTTATCGGTCTGCTGCCAGTTACCGGGATTGCCCACGCCACCCACGTACAATGCGCCGTCAGGTCCCCACACCATGCGGTTTACCCCTGCCTCCAAACCCTGAATAAACCGGAACACCACGCCCTGGTACTCGCCGTTGATTTTTTCCACAAAAACGCGCTTCACCCCGCCGTGCGTCACTTCGCCGTGAATCATCTGCCCCTTGTAAGGTCCGTCGTTCAAAGCCAGTGGCGTTGTCGGCGAGTTACCAATTTCATCCTGCGGTAGCCAAACAACTGGCAATTTCACGGGCATATTCGCAGTACCGACCGAATCCACCGATCGGGAACCAAAAAATGCGCCTTTGGAAACGTGCACAATTTTGCTCGAAGGCAACCAATCTCCTTGATTATCAGCGATAAATATTTCATTGTCAACACCAATACCAACGCCGTTGGGCGTACGTAAACCCTGCGCTACAAACTCGCGCTTGCCGGTATCTTTGTGAATGCGAATGGCTTTGCCACGATCGGGAATTTGCGGTTTTGCGCTGGCACCGCCGGGCAGGATCGCTGTTGCCAAGGCTGCATAAAAATACCCAGCTTTATATGCCAAACCGAATCCAAACTCATGGAAATTACTTGAAACCAGCCAATCATTACATACTGTATAATATTCATCTATAATTTCATCGTCATTATGATCTATTAATTTAGTTAATTCCTGTTTTTGCATAATATAAATCTCACCCTCCACCACTTTCAAACCCAGCGGTTCCGCCAGTCCGGTCGCAATTTTTTTATACGACATTTTCGACGGATCGCCCGTTTGCACGCCATCCACAATATAGACGCCGCCATCGGCTTCCCAGGTCGAAACGACCAAACGTCCATCAGGCAGGAAATCCATGCCGCCGACCTTGGGCTGAAAATCATTCGGACGAGCCTGACTCAAATCATAACTCGGATGCACCGCTATCAATGAAGCTTTATCGCCGGGAATACGTTTCTTTTTAGCAAAAGATACCATCTTTTCCACGCTGGTTTCCTGGGTTTTAGCATGTTTGAAGACGGTAGCAGGCACGGTCTGGAATTCTCCGATATCGGGCGAACTCCATTCCAGTTTTAAAACTTTGCCGCCGCCCGCCTGAAAATATTGGATTTTGAAAGGATGCAAGCCTGCTTCCAGCGAGAGTTCGCCATCGCGCGGATCTGCACCGTGCAAGCCGTCGTATTCCACCGTCAATTTATCGTCAATCCACAACATCGCGCCATCGTCGCAGAGCAGTCGGAATACATAATTGTTGGTTTTCGGAATATTCAGATACCCCGTCACTTCTACGGCAAAATTATTTTCCAAACCCTCAAATTCCGCGTCCGCTAATGCCACCGTTTGAAAAATACCCGTGAAAGTAGGTTTCTGATTGAATTTAATATCGGCTAGCACAGCAGGTTGATAATCAAGCACATAAATCTTAGCAAAAGCCCCGGGCAACAGATCATCACCGTTGATATTTTGTGCAGCGCGATTGGTATTTTCGACCGCAACTGCCCGCACCGGTTTAGGCTGAGCGGCTTCTTCTTCGGCATCGAGTGACATGATGTAATTGATCATCTCGCGTATGTCCGCCTCCGGCACATCTGGGTGCGCCGTCATTGCCGCTTCGCCCCATACGCCCGCACCGCCATTGATGACTTTGCCAACCAGCATGGCTACATTATCCGCGGTATTCGAGTATTTTTTCGCAACGTCCACGTAGGAAGGACCGATAGTTTTGACGTAAGTGTTGTGACAGGTTTTACAATCATTCTGCGAAATCAGGCGCATGCCCAGCGGTAATTCTTCCTCTTCTTCTCCGACAATTTTATTCAGATTGGCAATCAGCGGACGCCGCACAAAATAGGTTGTCCAAATCGTCTTACCTTTAGGATTCAAAAACAACTCGCCGTCCAGGTCAACTGCAAGAATATCATCATTGGCACGTTTTTCCAGTTGCTTCACGCGAAATTCGCCGCCTTCCACCTTTGTGCTACTTTCAAATGCCACCGAACTCAGATTGGCTTTCATAATCACCTGAGCATCAGCGGGTACATTTTCCAATTCAAAGGTACGTTCAAAACCTGCTTGTCCCGTTGCGTTGGTGACGTATTCCGGCGTTTCGTGGACTTTGATAATGGTTTTTCCGTCTTTTAATTGCAAATCATAATTAATTGTAACTTGCTCATTTTCAAATCGGTGCCCACGATATTGGATGATTGGTTTTTCGGCTTTACCATTTACAATGACC
>JBKBWT010000493.1:0-3821 GCA_046314415.1 Saprospiraceae bacterium | reverse complement strand
TTGAAACACCGTATTTACCTCGCTGCTCTCCAAGCTGCCTGGGACAAACTTGCTCAGCTTAAAGGTCATACTGTCAATGAACTCAATTTTCAAAATTTATGCGCTGCGTAATATCAGTTTTAAAGTAGAATCACGCCGCACGTTCAATTCAACCAACTCTGCGCGGCATCCGTCCAGGTATTCTTTTGGGAGTTTGTCGCGCTCCATTGTTTCACAGGTAGCCGCTTTTTTTTGAATATCAGCATCAAGCATTTCGAGAGTCTTTTTGAGCGCGGCATATTCCAAGGACTTGCCAAAGATTTGCGTTATGTACTTGTTTTCAGTCGTGTTTTTGATGGTATTACCATCACCAGTAACAACTACATTACTTCTGCCTTGTACATCGATTTGGGTATTTGAGACTTGCGACCAAGTAAAATAGTATAAACAAGATAAAATAAAAGTTAGGATAATTCCACTAGTGTTTAGCATAATTTGTAGGGTTTATTTATTATGAATAGTACTTGAATTGCCTGTATTAATTACATTATTGTCTCCATTTTTTATATTGATACTGGTTTTTTCCTCTACTTCTGCCTCTGGTTCAATTTTTTTAAGCGTAGTAGAATCTATTGCTGGTGGAGTGATAGTAGCCGACTCATTTCTGAAAAAATCCCGAATACTAAAGCCACTGATTTCTGCTACTCCCGCCAGTACACCAACCAAAGTAACTAGTATCACTCCCATCTGCCAAGGCATGAGGCGAGGATGCGCAGTCACTTCTTCCGATATGTGGTCAATAATTTCGAGCAGGGTTATTTGAATACGCGCTGCTTCCCGATTAAGATCGTTATTGTCTGTAGTATGAAGCCGCTTTTGTCTTTGATGTTCTGTCCAGCGAGCTTTTAGATGAATGACTTCGTTGTGCAGGTCTGCGTTGTGCTGTGTTAGAATAATAAGCTGTTCCAGCGCGGCTTTTATTTTACCTTTTGATATAAGGTCTTTGAGGGCTTTTCGTTTGGCTGTCATTGTAGTAAGGGATTTAGAGCACACAATATCGGGAAAAATATTAAATAGTTAAAAAAATTCTATAACTCGGTGCCGCCAAACAATTTTTTCCCCTCCACACTTGCATATTATTTTTAAAATTATTATTTCATACCATTTGTTATGATAACATGCCGCAGGGCAACTGACTCGATCCAATACGTTATTTTAATCTTTTTTTCTCCTAAACATAATAGACTCATCTGGAAAAATTTTCCGTGCAGCCATTAGAGCTGTCATCGGCATTTTTGATTGATTTTTTCGACCTGACAAGCGGATTTGTAGTGATGGCTACTGCCAATACGCAGGCTGCGGGTGATCCGGCGGAGCCAACAAATCATTCGGCGACGCCAGCAAATCATTTGGCGGCGCCAGCAGATCATCTGACGGAGCCAGCAAATCATTCGGCGGAGCCAACAAATCATCCGACGGCGCCAGCAAATCATCCGACGGCGCGGAGGAAGTTATTTTCGGGATTCAATATGAACACGTGTCATGCGTCATCGGAGGTATCGGGTGGCGCTTTTTAGGTGGGCAGGAAGGGCAGTGCCTGATAAATGTCACCCGGTTGTGTAATGTCCATTACAGTTTAGGAAGCATTCGGAGTGGATATTGGATGGAAATAAAAAAGGATTATCATGAGAAAGCAAATGAAATTCTTATGGATTTTAGGATTGATGGTCATTCCGATGCTACTATCCAATTGTTCAGATGAAGATGCGCCGCTTCCATTTTTTTTCCAGGTAGATGAAAATGGCTATTCCAGGATGAATCGTAATCATCTGCAACAACAACTAAATGGCGTTGCAAAACAAGCGCTGAGTGATGCTGAAAAAGCGAGTTTGGCTTTCATGCGGGAAGAGGAGTTACTGGCTTATGACGTTTACACGGAATTGTACAAACGCTATCCGCTACCGATATTTAGCAATATTGCCCAGAGCGAAAAAACGCATACGGAAGCGGTATTGGTACTACTGGAACGCTATGAATTGAATGATCCGGCAGCCAATCATACCACGGGGGTTTTTACAAATACCACGCTACAAAATTTGTACAATACCTTACTGGCACGTGGCTTGCAGCGTGAAGTGGCGGCGCTGCAGGTAGGGGCGTTGATAGAGGAGGTTGATATTGCTGATCTGAAAGTGCAACTGGCTGAAAAAGTGGACAATCAGGATATTATTATGGTGTATGAAAACCTGATGAAGGGTTCTCGTAATCACTTGCGTGCCTTTGTGAAAAACTTGAAGCTGCGCGATGTTACTTATCTGCCGGAGGTGCTGAGCCAAAGTGAATACAACGCTATTATCAATGGCGATATGGAACGGGGACCTAACTAATACCTAGTGCCTTGTGTTAGAGGGGAATTTGGAGATTGAACGTTTTATTTTTTTTAGAAGTATTCGGAATCAGGCGAGGGGATCACTTGATTCCGAATTTTGTTGTGATTGGTTGTTTGTTATTTGTGATCGGTTATTTGTGATTGGTTAGTTGTTATTTGTGATGGGTGATTTGAGGGGTGGTAAAATGAGGGGGGGAAAGAGTTGGTAATGAAAAGGGCTTGGTCTTTTGGTGTGGTTGCTTTTCCACTTTAAATCTTTAAATAATTCCAACCGTAAATAATCTTGAAATTTTCGGGAAAAACTCCGAACTTCAACCCTTTCCCAGGCGTTGTTCAACGTTTTTGTGTTATAGTCGTTTTTATTTAAAATTGCAGGTAAAAGCGCTGCGGTACGTTGAAAAATCGTGCCTGTTTAATCTGGCAACTAAAGAAGGAATATGGAAAAAATCGAAATGGACATCCTTGCACTAGCGAATAGTGAGACTCAACCGAATAGTTTTGTGGTTATCTTGAAAGAGAAACTGGGCAATCGGCGGCTGCCAGTGGTTATTGGTGGTTTTGAGGCGCAAGCCATCGCCCTGGCATTGCAGGACATCAAGCCGAACCGCCCTATGACGCACGATTTGTTTAAGGAATCGCTCGTAGCCTTGAATGTGTACCTGCTGGAAATATTGATCTCAGAACTGCGGGAGGGGGTTTTCTACGCCACGTTGGTCTATCTGAAGCCCGATGGCTCGACGCTCGATGTGGATTCGCGTACGTCGGATGCGCTGGCGCTGGCGGTGCGTTTTGGCTGCCCCATCTACGCCAACGCGTATGTGCTGGAAGAGGCTGCCATCGCCGTAGAAGAGGAGGATGACGACGAGGCGCTGGAGGCAACGCTGCGTGCTGCCACTGACCCGGATGCGCCGCTTTCTTCGTTTTCGAGCATCGACCTGGAGCAGCAGCTCAACGATGCGCTGTCGAATGAAGATTATGAGCGTGCCGCAGAGATTCGCGATGAATTGCGCAATCGCAAGGAGAAGAGTTGAATTTTTTGATACTTTCAACCCTGTAAGATTTGGAAAACCTTACAGGGTTGAAAGTATCAAAAGGATTGAATGATTTCCAATAGCAGGGCATTCAGGCGCTCAATTGCCAGGGGGATGTCCCAGTTGCTGCGGTTGCGCGGCTCCACATAATTAGAAATGCTGCGAATGGCTAAGAAAGGTTGCTTTTCCGACAGGCAGGCATAAAAAAACGCGGTGCTCTCCATCGTTTCTACATCTGCTGCATAATGTTGTTGCATGGCGTCAATACTTGGCTGAAAACCATGTACTTTGTTGACGGTGAGTCCTTTCACACCGGGCAGGAAATTGCCGGGCTGCGGGTTTTCCAAGACACTATTTACAAAAGGCGGCTGCCTGGGGTCGATCAAATTCAGACTGAATACGCTGGTAAAATCGCCGTTGGC
>JBKBWT010000492.1:0-3835 GCA_046314415.1 Saprospiraceae bacterium | reverse complement strand
TTATAGCTTTATAATTTAGGCTCATGCTCCTTTTTTAACCCCAAATTTAATCAACTTTGATTTTCAACTATTTACATGGACGCAACTCTAATCAACTTTGATTTTCAACTATTTACATGGACGCAACTCTAATATTGCAAATAAAATTCTTGAAACTAAAAGTCCAAGGAAACAAAAAGAGTTAGGTCGGCAAGTAAATAACTTTAACGATTTGATATGGAAGGAAAATTGCATAAGAATCGTTTATGAAGCAAATAAACTTAAATTTTTACAAAATGAAAATCTACTAATGCCGCTACTAAATACCAGCGGTAAAGTTTTAGTGGAGGCAAGTCCATATGATACTATTTGGGGAATTGGTTTGAAAGCTTCTGATGACGAGGCTCAAAAGATGGAAACCTGGAAAGGAACTAATTGGCTGGGATTTATATTGACATCTTTAAGAAATGATATAGAATTGAAGATGGATAAAGTGTAAGCTGTCTTCGCTATCTTCCAGTTTAAAAAAGCAGAAGCCATGAAACATTTAGATCGAATTACATTTATCCTTTGGTCATGGCTTACGCTGCTTGGCGTGCGGAGGAATAAGAAATATCTTTTTCTAAATTTGCTATTTTTGCAAATAAAAAATAAATAATTTAAAATAAGAAATCACCTAAATACTATGCACTTCACCCTTTCCCAATCCCTCGACCTGCTCGCGCGCACGCCCGATGTGCTGCTGACCATGCTACAAGACCTTGATAATGAGTGGACTACCCGCAACGAAGGCGGCGACACCTGGAGTGTGTACGATGTGATCGGGCACTTGATTCACGGCGAATTGACCGATTGGATGCCAAGAGCCGAAATTATTTTGTCGGATAAAGCCGATAAAAGATTTGAACCGTTTGATCGTTTTGCGCAAATGGAAGCGAGTCAAGGCAAAACATTACATGAATTATTACAGGAGTTTAAAATGTTGCGGCAGCAAAATCTGGAACAGCTTCGCGCTAAAAACCTGACGGACAAGGACTTGGAGCGAACCGGCATTCACCCGGCTTTTGGCGAAGTGACGCTGGCGCAATTACTGGCAACCTGGACGGTGCATGATTTGAATCATATTGCACAAATTTCAAGAGTGATGGCTAAGCAATATAAAGAAGCGGTGGGACCCTGGGTGGCGTATCTGCGGATTTTGCAATCGTAATGGGTTCATTGGAGCCGTATTACGGCTGATTCAAATATTATAAAAATACTACCCGTAGAGTAATTCCTCCCCTCCGTAGAAAAAAATGGGCTAAGTGCTTGATTTGCTTTAACTAGTGCATGATTTTTTATTCACGTACCGCAAAAGCAAGCACCATGAAAGCCACCGTTTATACCGAATACAGCACCCCGAATGCACTGACAATCAAAGAGATAGAAAAAACCGATTCCTAAAGACAAGGAAATTTTGATAAAAGTATATGCCACGACGGTGAACCGCACCGATTGCGCGATTGTAACCGGGAAGCCTTTTATCATGCGGTTTTTCACGGGATTGTTCAAGCCGACCTCGCCGACGCCGGGCACCGATTTTGCGGGGATGATCGAGGCGGTAGGCAAGGATGTGACCGATTTTAAAGTTGGCGATCGTGTGTGGGGATTTGATGACAATGGCTTAGGCTCACAAGCGGAGTACATGACTTTGGCAGCGGATAAAGCAATTATTACTATTCCGGATCATATTACCTACGAACAAGCGGCTGCCAGTGCGGAGGCGGCGCATTATGCCTATAATTTCATTAACAAAGTTAATATTAAAGCTGGTGATAAAGTGATGCTGAACGGTGCGACCGGCGCCATTGGCTCGGCGGCGCTACAAATGCTGAAAAATATGGGCGTGACGGTGACGGCTACCTGTCGAGGGCAGCACATAGAATTGGTAAAATCTTTAGGGACAGATAGGGTTATTAATTATGAAACGGAAGATTTTACAAAAGATTCGGAAAGATATCATTTCGTTTTTGATGCGGTGGGCAAAAGTACATTTAGTAAATGTAAGCCATTATTACATCCGGGCGGTGTTTACATTTCCTCCGAATTGGGTCCCGGTGCGCAGAATCCTTTGTTGGCGCTCATTACGCCCTTACTTGGGGGGAAGAAAGTTATTTTTCCGATTCCTTTAGACATTAAGCGGAGCTTACATTTTATTAAAAAATTGCTGGAGGAAGGAAAATTTACACCTCTGATTGAGAAATGTTATCCGCTGGAACAAATTGCCGAAGCCTACCAATACGTGATGCGTGGTCAGAAAGTAGGGAACGTCGTTATTGAGATGAAATACCCCGAATGAGCATCGTCATTGCAGCATTGACAGGTTTGCCATACCTTTCTTGCAAAAAGCCATGCCAGCCTATACTTACCGCAACATTCCGCCTTCGAGAATCGCAACCTTTGATATTTTTTCCATCGGATTAGCCAAACATCATGTCGCGGCTTTATTAGAATTGGATGTAACCGAGAGTCGGGCTAAACTAAAAGCGCACAAACACACGGCTGCTAAAATATCCTTCACTGCCTGGCTCATCAAGGTCTTGAGCACCGCACTGTCACAGCATCCTGCCGCGGCGGCGTACCTATATAATAAACGAAAATTGATGCTTTTTAATGATATTAATATTTCGATGATCGTTGAAAAGAAGTTGGGCGATGCACGAGTGCCGATCCCTTTGGTAATCCCCAAAACCCAGGAGAAAAGCGCTGCGGAAATCACCCAAATCATCGAACAGGCGAAAAACCAACCCCTATCGGATCATGATATTGTACTAAATAAATCTGCTAAATTTTATGAGAAATTATATTATCATTTACCGGGCTTTATGCGGCGGATGATCTGGCGGTATTTACTGCGCCACCCCAAAATCGCTTTTAAAAACATGGGCAACGCCATTGTTACCTCACTCGGTATGATCGGTACCCTGCACGGCTGGTTCATGCACAAATCGGTACATCCCATCTCCTTTGGCGTGGGTGCCATTGTAAAAAAGCCCTGGGTGGTAAACGACGCCATTCAAATCCGGGAAATTCTAAATATGACTATCCTGATGGACCACGATGTGATAGACGGCGCGCCGATGGTACGCTTTGTAAATGACCTGAGCCAAATGCTGGAAAAAGGAGCGGGCTTGTAGCGGTAAGAATAGGCAAACGTTGCGTATATTGTGCGAATATTGCATATGTATGTAATAGTGGATACAAAAAATATTGCGTGAATACAACCGTTGGTGATAATTTACTACGAGACAAGTTAAAAGCAGGTAATAAGAATTCAATGAATAGATTTTGAAACTCTAGTTAATTTAGCAAAGCAACCTTAATAAATGCAGTTTAACCACATAATCGAACTACTAGATAAATTTGCAAGGGAGAATACATTTTTCTCAATTTTAATACTTGCAATTCTTGGAAACTTGCTCTATGATATTTTCAAAAGATTTATGTATTATATAGCAATTTCCACTAAAAATGTTGCAAAATCAACTAGAAAAGGGATTTCAAAATGGAACAGAAGAAATATTGAATTTTTAATTAAAAATTATAAGGAAGATATTATTAAAGTTGAAAAGGTGAAAAATAATGAACAGGAAATATATTATAAATTACTGTACGATATTTATCGTAATCTTTTAATGTTTTTCACAATGCTAATTTTTTACTTTATTATTTTGAAGTTAGACAATCCAATTATCTTTTACGCTTTTTTCGGGGCAAGTTCTAGGTATCTTATTTCGATTTTTGCTTCAATTTATTACAATACTACCCTTTTCGAGAATGCAAAAAGTTTTGAAAAATATAAATTAAAAAAGGAGAA
>JBKBWT010000491.1:295-3847 GCA_046314415.1 Saprospiraceae bacterium | reverse complement strand
GTTCGCTGGCAGGGGATTAACGGCCCGTCGCTAGATCAGGTGCTCGGCCAAATCGACGGCGGCAGGAGCGGGCGCTGGTTTGTCAGCGCCCGTTTCAGCGATATTGAGGCAGCCCACGAATGGCATATCCCGTTACACGAGTGGGACGCCCTGCCAGAGGGGGTGCGCGCCGAGATGGCTGAGTATATCAGAGTAAAGTCGCAGATGAGGCACTATGAGGATTACCTCAATGCCCGCTCGCTAGAGAATAGGCAGAACGAACGCAGTGCGGCTAGCAGGATGAGACCACGGGGGCGGCGCTAGATGGCGACACAACAGATAGGGTTGGCCGCCGTTCTCGACTTGTCCGGCTGGGACGGCGGCGTCCGTACTTTCTCACGGGCGCTATTCTGGCAGCTTTGGGTTTGATTCTAATGCCCAATGCTTCATCATTTACCGCGTATTTGCCCGCCTTGTGGATTGGTGCCGGGATGTTGATGATTATGGATGCTTCGTTCAATATTGCCATGGAACCTTTCCGGGCGCTCGTGGCGGATAAGCTGCCGACCGACCAAAGAACCTTGGGTTTTTCAGTGCAAACGGTGTTGATCGGCATTGGGGCAGTAGTAGGCTCGTGGTTGCCTTATGTACTGGCTAACTGGTTCGGTGTAGATGCAGTAGCTGACGAAGGCATTGTACCGCAAAACGTGATCTGGTCCTTTTTTATCGGGGCGGCTACCTTATTAGGTGCAATTATCTGGACGGTGGTGACCACGAAAGAATATTCACCAGAGGAGCAAGCGATGTACACCGGTGAACCCGAAATGCAGGAAGAAAGCAAAGGTTTGCTCGATATTTTTACCGATTTTGCTGCCATGCCCAAAGCCATGCGACAGTTGGGTGCCGTGCAATTCTTTTCCTGGTTTGCTTTATTTGGCATGTGGGTTTTTACTACACCGGCCTTGGCGCAGCATGTTTGGGGCTTGCCCGTGGATGATCGGAGTTCGGCAGCTTTTAATGAAGCAGGGAATTATGTAGGCGTCATCTTTGGCGTATATAATCTCGTGTCGGCGATCTTTGCCATCTTTCTGCCGGTCATTGCTGCCAAAGTAGGACGTAAAAGAACCCATACCATTTGTTTAACCATTGGTGGATTGGGGCTGATTTCCATTTTATTTGTCACCAGCCCGGAAATGAAGTGGGTATTAAATCTCTCCATGATTGGCGTGGGTATTGCTTGGGCGAGTATTCTGGCAATGCCGTATGCGATTCTGGCAGGGGCTATTCCGGCACGGAAAATGGGCGTTTATATGGGTATTTTCAACTTTTTTATCACCTTTCCACAAATTGTAAATGGCATTATCGGTGGACCCATTGTAAAATATTTTTATGGCAATCAAGCCATCTGGGCAATTGTAGTAGCCGGTGTTTCTATGATTATTGCCGGTTTGTTGGTTACTTTTGTAGAAGACAAAGATGATGTAAGCGTTCAAGCGTAAGATATTGAAGTGCGGTAGCGCATTACTCAACGTGTGCTACCGCTTATCTGCTTATTTTAAAGACGATTTATAATGAAGCCCTTATTCCTGTTCTTTTTATTAATACTTGCCTTGCCGGCACTGGCACAAAAGACCATTCTGGAATCGGAAGACGCTCGTTTTCGCGCACAAATGCAACGCGATACGGTTGCTCTACAACAACTCCTCACCGATGATTTGCTGTACATCCACTCCAATGCCTTGGTAGAAACCAAAACCGCTTTCATCAACAGCATAAGCAATAATAAAATTATTTACGAGGTGGTACAACGGGAAGGCAGCGCTCAGATTCGTACTTATGGCAAAACGGGCATCAGCAATGGCATTGTGCTCGCCAAAGGTGTGAATAACGGCACGCCGTTTGATATTCGCATTCGCTACACAGCCGTGTATCACAAACAAAAAGGCGCATGGCGACTGGCCTCCTGGCAGTCCACGCGGATGCAATAAAGCCATTTTACTGAATAATCGTGCCGCGCCCTGAGCATAAGGGGCAAGTAAGTTCTACTGGCTCCATGCGTTGCGTAGCATTATTGAAGCGTTCACCTACTCTGACGATGCCACGTCGCAGGCAGCGCGGACAAGGTTTTTCTTTGGTGCCTGTGCTATCTTCATCTTTGTTTTCCTTTTTGGCATATTCCCTCGCATCACTTTTATTTTTGAAGTAAATAAAAAGATAGCCATCGGGCGTAGCAAATTCCAGGCGGCTTTCATTAAAAATCCGAATGTCATAATCAAAAAGCGGCGAGTCTGCCCACTGAATACGTAATATCGCTACGGAATCGCTTTGGAGGTATTCATATGTACCTGTATTGGTAAGCCCTTGCTGATTAATCTTCACTTTGCTATTTTCAGCAAATGTAATCGTGCCACCGTCGGCATTGTACCATTTACCTGATAAAGTCTGCCCCGACAGGTTCAGGATAAGCAACAACGCTGTCAACGTGTAAAATACTTTCATCGATCAAATTTTTAGATTGTTTTCAAGGTAAATATAAAAAAATACACATTGATTATAGTAGGATTTTACATCTGATTAATGTTTAATAAAGAATTGATTTTGAATCGCTTAGCAGCTGAATTTTTTTGCTTGAAAGTGCATATTTCTGCATCAAAAAGGAATCCTTTTGGGTAAAGATTTGTTCTATAAAAGGATTTACTTAAAACAAATTGTATTTAAAATGAAGCGATTGATAGAAGCGGCGATAGCGGAAAGAAGGATCATTCGATTTGAATATAAAGGTCGGTACCGCATCGGCGAACCGCACGTACTCGGCAGAAAAGGTGATAAAGAACAACTGCTGGTTTTTCAGCTCGCAGGCGATACCAACACCGACGGCTTGCCCCAGTGGCGCCGGGTGAATGTGGAGGGTATTACCGATCTGGAAATTACGAAATATACTTTTGGGAATAAACGCCATTTGGTTACGGGCAATCACCGCGGCTGGGATGAATTTTTGGCGGTCGCACAGGTGTAAACCTAGGCATCGCCAATTGTAAGATTGAGCTGCCAAATTTGGAATAAAAGATGCCTTGCCTACTTACCTTCGAAAAAGGAACAAAAAGCCTATGCCAAATATGATAGCAGGTAATAAAGAAATGAAAAATGCCCATTGCACATGTTGCTGACTCCAAAAGCGCCAACCCAATACGATGCAAATAATCACAAAAATGGGATAAGTGAAGAGGATCGCTAAAATGACATACGGCACGGTTTGTTTGGTGGAATCTGGTGCATCGAATAACATCGGCGAAAACATTGACATCACCGCCCAAGGAATCAAGGTCAAACCGCTCAGCAATTGGCAAAGAAGGAGTAATAATTTCATAGGTTTTAATGATTTTTCTGCATAATCGTCGCACGGTGATACAAGCCCCAATCGCGCAGCGCTACAATGACTGGCTTAAGCGTTTGTCCATGCGGCGTTAAAGTGTATTCCACTTTTCTAAAATCGGCATCGGCAATACTGCGGCGCACCAACTGATTTTCTTCGAGGTGCTTCAATTCTTTTGACAACATCCGCGGCGTAATCCC
>JBKBWT010000491.1:0-285 GCA_046314415.1 Saprospiraceae bacterium | reverse complement strand
CTTCCAGCGCATTGAATGTATTTGCCTGAAAGCTAAGCGCATATAAAATTGCCACCCGCCATTTACCTTGCAACACATAAAGTGCATCATTGATGGGTAAGATGGAAGCTTTGCATTCCGCTTGTTGTTGATTATCCATGCCGCTGTTTTTTGGAAAAGCTAAATTAAACAACTATACTCCAGTATAGCAAGGTCGAAACCGCAAATTATTACCTATATTTTTGCAGGAAAAAAAATGATGGTCATTACGTATGTGAGTGTGAGCGTGGCTCCTGAAAACGTCGC
>JBKBWT010000490.1:0-3878 GCA_046314415.1 Saprospiraceae bacterium | reverse complement strand
GTCCATCAAAATCAAGCGGTTGGTATCACTATCCCATCCCCCATCACTGAGTTTGATGGAAAGGTTGGTACCCAAAATATCCCAGGACTTATCCGCTTCTAGGAGCTTGTCTTCCAAGGGTTTACGTGCACGACGGGCATATACACAAAGCGGTTTGATGCCATTTTCCGTCCAGCTTACCATCATGCGTAAGTCGGCTACGTAGGTTTTACCCTTTGAATTGGGTACCGTGCCAACGTGATACAATTTGCCCGTTGCACTGGTGGAACTCCAATGATAATTCCCAATCAAGCTTTGCACGATAAACCGGTCATACGGGAAGTCGAGTTTCATAAAGGCATCCAATTCCTGCGGGGTCACAATGGTAAATACCCCTTGCCCGGCATTGCTGTAAGGCACTTTTACGACTGCCTGACCACCCATAGCGTCCACCCATTTAGGAATGTCTTCTTTTTGTACATCCCAGATGGTTTCCGGGGTTTTGATGCGCAAGCCGCTGCGTTCCAATTCTTCGTTGAAAGTATTATAAGCTTTTGCCGCAACCATTTTGTTACGACCACCTGAGAGACAAGCAATAATGGGATTTAAAATTTTGGTTTTAGTATGCACCGGAATGCGGCTCCAGGGGCGCTGTGTCACGTACCGAAAAGCCGCCCGAATGGGTTGCCAGATACCATCTCCATCGCGTACTTCCATTACCCCATCTACAAAGCGCACCGGTGGGTTGGTATCATGTTGATAAAAAGGCGCATACAGCACCTCCTCTCCAAATACTTCCGCCATAATTGCCGCGTAACCGGAGGCTTCCATCGGATTTTTGTCATAAATGACTGCCAGTTTACCTTGAATGTTACTGCCGCGGCGGCGCAGGTAAGGAATGAATGTATCTTCAATCAAAGGACGATAACTACCTTGTTCTTTGAAATCTTCCAGCAATGGCATCGATTTCTGACCACTGGGACAAGAATTATTTTCAATCACCACCATTTGGCGACGACCACTGGCAGAGGTAACGTTAATCAAGTCGGCACCGCCCCAAAGGAAATATTTGCATTCATAATTGAGTAGCTCGTGTAGGGTTTCCGGGTTGACGGTAGGGTGTAAGTGACAATACCGATTGATGATTCTTTCCTGCTCCAGGCTAATGAAGAAGTTGACCATCGGATGGATTGTCGCATTGAACGCTTTAGGGTACCAGTGCTTATGCGCCTCGAATTCGCCAGGCTGCACAGTTAAAGCGTTGACGGCTGTTGGGTTACTCGTTTCGAGCATTGCATTTAAATTTGATGTAAAGATGGAATATTTTCTTGATGAAAACTACCAGTCGTAATTGTCATTCTTGAAGAAAAAAAAGGCAGTGCTTCTTGTTCAGAAAACACTGCCCTGCATAATCCCAAAAACCAAAAAATATTTTTGATGTGCTAATTCCGATTGAAATCGGAACAAGTATCACTAATTTGCCAATGTATTAATTTCGCTAATATCTCGGTCCCCTCCTCACCCTAGTATTCCATCATCTGAACGCAACCATCCGGTCACACTCAGGCGCTCGCGTGTAGCCGGTAACACCTCATGTTCGAGCATATCACTTTTGAAGCACACCATCCGTCCGCCCTGCGGCAGGACATCAATTGCTACTTCATTTCCTTCATTATCAGGTACATACAAACGTAATTGTCCGCCCTGTTCCGCTTGCCAATCGGCATTCAAATAACAAATGACCGAAATCTTCCGGGCTTTGGTTTTATGAAAAACGTCCAAATGGCGTTTGTAAAAAGAACCAGCCGGATAAAGTGCAAAATGAAACTCCGCGTTGCGGATGCCGAGATAGCAGGTTTCGTTTAGAAATTGTGCCAATGCTTCCAGGCGATCCAGTAAAAAATGACAATCCGCTGCTAAATTTTCCCGATCAATCCAGCGGATATAATCACCCCGAATGTCGTTCCGACGCTGGTATTCCTGTCCTTGCCCAATGCCTGCTGCTTTGAATTCACCTTGTGCAAATTGACGATGCAGTTCATTGCGCAATAAATCCAATTCTTCTCTACTCAAAAAGTGATCCGCTACTGCATAACCCTGCTCTGCCAGACCGTCCACAATCGCTTCAAACACGGTATTTACTTAAATGGAGTGTAATGCTGAATAATAAAACAAAGATACAATGTTATTACTAAAGTAATAGATATTTAAAATGAAAATTATAAAACATTTCTTTCAAATATCAGCTATGTGACAGTGCGTACGTTGTTGTAAATAAAAATCAAGGAGATCTGAGGTGTATGAGCCCCAAATTCCGCATTTTTCCGAGCATAGTATTTGCCGGTGTAAAATTCCGGCTACAGCGCGTCCAGGAAGGCTACTCTTCTTCTTCCAACCAAAAGTTTTTATTGTTTTTGTATTTTCTGTCTTTTGGTTGCAGTTTGCGTACTTTGAGGCGTACTTCAGGTTCCTGGATGTCCTGCTTTTTAAGTCGCTGCTTTTTCTTCTTCAGGTCTTGTTTGCGTACCATGATTGCCTAAAAAAGTTTTTTTAAGACAAAATTAAAATTTGGTAATGAATTTTTCAAGAGGGAATATGGTTATCCATTGTCTGTTAATTAGGAAGGGATATGTTTGCAGAAATAAACAAATGCTTCATCTTTGAAACAATACCTCGGCTATTTTTGTAAAACTATCGATCTTTGCAGAATACGGATCACTGATAACCAATTAAAATGGAAGTTGCAACGAAAATAGAATTGCGCAACCTGCGCTTTGAAGATTACCTCGACCTGAAAGAAGCAATGATTGAAGCCTATTCGGGCATCGGTGGTGATTATTGGGATGCGCGAGATATTAAAAAATTATTGAAAATATTTCCTGAAGGACAACTGGCAATTCTGGTAGATGGCAAAGTGGTCGCTTCGGCATTGACCATTATCGTGAATTATCGGAAATTTGGCGATAAGCACACCTATCAGCAAATTACCGGCAATTATACTTTTAATACCCACGACCCCGACGGGGACGTATTGTACGGCATTGAATTATTCGTACACCCCAATTACCGGGGCTTGCGGCTCGGAAGACGCTTGTACGACGCCCGTAAGGAATTGTGCGAAAACCTGAATCTACGCGCTATTGTGGTGGGCGGACGCATTCCGAATTATAAGGATTACGCCGATGCACTGTCGCCCCGCGAGTACATCGACAAGGTTAAATTGAAAGAAATTTATGATCCGACGCTGACTTTTCAGTTGTCAAATGATTTTCACGTCAAAAAAATTCTGGAAGGCTACCTGCCGGGCGATACAGAGTCGAAAGAATACGCTACTCTGCTGGAGTGGAACAACATTTACTACCAGGAAAAAGAGCAACTCATCAACGCGCCCAAGGAAGTGGTGCGTATAGGCATTGTACAATGGCAAATGCGCTTGTTTGAAAATTTTGAATCGCTGGTAGAACAGGTAGAATATTTTGTGGATGCGGTGAGCAATTACAAATCGGATTTTATCCTGTTCCCGGAGTTTTTCAACGCGCCGCTTATGGCTCCGTACAATCACCTGGGTGAAGCCTTGGCAATCAGAGAGTTAGCGAACTTTACCGATCCGCTGCGCCGCAAGTTTATTGAATTTGCCATGTCTTACAATGTCAACATCATTACCGGCAGTATGCCGATTGTTGAAAACGGTAAGTTGTTGAATGTCTCGTACTTATGTCGGCGCGACGGCACCTGGGAGACGTTTTATAAAATTCACCCGACACCTTCGGAAGTGAACGCCTGGGGTATGGTAGGCGGCGATAAACTCGAAGTATTTGACACCGATTGCGGGCGCATTGGCATTTTGATCTGCTATGATGTAGAATTTCCGGAACTGGCGCGGATCTATGCCGACCAGG
>JBKBWT010000489.1:0-3885 GCA_046314415.1 Saprospiraceae bacterium | reverse complement strand
AGGCTTCTGCCCTCGCCAATGCTGATCAAACGTGCGTTGCAAACTGCTGATGTGCTCCTGCACGGCTTCCTCGGCAACCCGCTGAATCCGCGTATCCAGTGAGGTATAAATTTTCAAACCATCTACCAGCAAATCGTACTTCTCCCCATTTGATTTACGGTGTTTATCCAATAATTTGGGCAATTCCTGACGCAAGTACTCCCGAAAATAAGGGGCAATACCGGAGTTATCCACCACAGGATTATAACACAATTGCATGGACAATTGCTGTAAAGAATCCCGCGCAGCTGCACTCAGGTAATTATTTTTTGCCATTTGTGCCAATACAACATTGCGGCGGGCTACAGCGCGATCAGGAAACTTGGTAGGACGGTAGTAATCAGTGGCTTGTAAAGTGCCAATCAATACAGCGGCTTCTTCGATATTGAGTTCCGAAGGTGCCTTGCTGAAAAAACGCCGCGAAGCGATTTCAATGCCATACACGTTTTCAGGGAAAGGTACAGTATTCAGATACAGGGTCAATAATTCCTCCTTAGAATATGCACTTTCCAAACGAATGGCAATAATAATTTCACGTAACTTATTGATTATGATGGACAAAAATAAATAATCTTTACGGGGATATAAATTCTTTGCCAACTGTTGACTAATCGTACTACCACCACCTCCTGATTGGTCGCCTTTCAGGATTGTACGAAACAAAACCCGGCCCCAACTGCGGTAATCAATGCCGCCGTGTCGGAAAAAACGCTCGTCTTCCGTAGCTACTAAGGCGTAAAATGTATGTTTGGGAATGTCTTTATACTGAACAACCGTACGGTTTTGTTTGAAGAATCGCCCCAACAAAACACCATCTGCGGAGTAAATTTCTGAGGCTGCTTCGGTCTGAACATTTCTGAGCGTACGTATGGAGGGGGCATCCAAAAAAATGGGCAGTAAAAAAGCAAAAATCAAGAGAAAGAATATACCAACCGAAAGGGATACCCGCTTTATCCATTTTGCCAGGCGAGGGCGTTTTGAGGCAAACCGTTCCCAACGCAAACGCAGCGGTGCTATCATTTGATCCAATCGGCTCATGGCACGCTGAAGCGCCTGCTTTCTATTATTTGGTACTACTTTATTCATAGCTAATTTCCTGCTGCTAAACTCTTAACTACAAAATTCGGAAAAAGTTAACGAGTTTACGTAGCAAGGGCATTATTTTCTGTACGAATTGCGAAAATAACGCCCCAATAGCCGACTTATTGAGTGTGGTGCTAAATTTATAATCTGTAATATTTTTATACTTCTGGTAAACAACAAGTTATAATTTGTTGCTTTCCATACACCAGGCTTTATTTTGAATGCTCTTCCAGCAAGTTATCATATTCGTAGATAGGATGATCCAAAGGCGAGCCTGGTTCCATGTCTATCAACGAATGAATAATACCATCGTGCAAGTCATATACCCAGCCGTGTAGCTGTGGGCGCTGATGGTTTTTCCAGGCAGCTTGCACAATGGATGTTTTTGCCAGATTCATTACCTGCTCTTTGATATTAATTTCAATCAAACGGTTCAAACGGGCTTCTTCCGTTTCACATGCATCTATCTCTGCCTGATGGTAGCGGTACACATCTTTAATATTGCGCAGCCATTTATTAATAATTCCATAGGAATTATGGGTCATCGCCGCTTTCACGCCTCCGCAATTGTAATGCCCACATACAATCACATGCTTGACCTTTAATACTTCGACTGCGTATTGCAACACACTCAAAATATTGAGATCAGTATGCACCACCATATTGGCGATATTACGGTGAATGAAAATTTCACCCGGCTGAGTCTGCGTAATTTCGTTAGGCGGCACCCGACTGTCAGAACAGCCAATCCACAGAAATTCGGGTGTTTGGACGTTTACTAAACGCTCGAAAAAATCAGGGTCTTCGGCGATCTTCTCTCGTGCCCAGGCTTTGTTTTCCAGTAAAAGACGCTCGTGTCGGTTCATAACTTATAGAGGTGTTTTAATTTTAGTTCTTTGCTTTTCATTCTGGTTTTTAACCGTAATATGAATGCCTTTAAAATTGGCACTTTCTACAAAATCACTAATAATTTCGGTATTATCCAAATCGACAAAGTCAATGCGCGACAAATCCAACAGCACATTACTGTTCGTCGGAATTTTATCCAATACTCTTTTTAATTCGTATTTATGTATAAACGACAGGTCTTTTTTAAAGCGAATTAAATAATTGTTGCCATCTTGTAAAAAGATAATGGAGGATTTGAAGTTGGAGCGTACGATGAAAAAAGCCGCCACGACCAAACCAATACAAACACCAATCAACAAATCAGTCAGCAAAATAGCTACTATGGTCACTACAAAAGGAATCAGATGTGCCATTCCTTTCTCGTATTTGCGAATAAAAATTTCCGGTTTGGTCAATTTATATCCTACTGAAATTAATACCGCAGCTAGTGCTGATAATGGAATGAGGTTTAATAATTGCGGAATAGCGATTACGCATAACAAAAGTAACAATCCATGCGCGATAGTCGAAGTACGCGAACGAGCCCCGGAACTCAGGTTGGCTGAACTGCGCACAATTACTGAAGTAATTGGCATACCGCCAATCATACCTGCTGTAAAATTACCAATGCCCTGGGCAATTAGCTCCCGATTAGTAGGCGTATTGCGTTTGAATGGATCCAGCTTATCAATGGCTTCAATACTAAGCAGTGTTTCAATGCTGGCAACCAACGCCAGTGTTACCGCAATGATCCAAACCTCTTGATTAAAAATGTAAGCAAAGTTGGGCAGCCGGAAATTAGAAAAGAAATCTGCCGCCGAATTCGCCACTGGTACTGCCACCAGGTGCTCTGCCTGAATAGCCATGCTTGGAAAGGAGGTCTTGAAAATTTCATTGGCAATAATCCCAAAAGCTACGACCACCAAAGGTCCAGGCACTTTTTTTAAGAAGTCCGGTTTTTTAATTTTTTTGCTATCCCACCAAAACAGGAAAATCAGAGATACTACCGAAATAAAAATAGCGCCCCACGAAATCTGCTCCTGCCACATATACCACAATTCCGAAAAGGTGTTATGCCCATCGGGTTGTATAAAAGACTCGTCTCCTTCGTAATCTTTATCATAGCCAACGGCATGCGGTATCTGTTTGAGAATCAATAGCAAACCGATAGCTGCCAGCATTCCTTTGATAACGGCGGAAGGAATAAAATCGCCGATCACCCCAGCGCGAAGAAAGCCTAGTATAATTTGCAAAATACCAGCCAATGCTACTGCCAGTAAAAATACTTCAAATGAAGGAAGGCTTTGTACAGCATTGAGTACAATTACTGCCAAGCCGGCAGCCGGACCACTCACACTCAATGGTGATTTGCTGATAAGACCGACTACAATACCACCTACTACTCCAGCAATAATGCCTGAGAACAGTGGTACTCCGGAAGCCAAAGCAATGCCTAAACAAAGGGGTAGGGCTACCAAAAATACGACTAAGGCAGCAGGCAGATCATAAGCAAGATTAGCTCTGAAGGTAAAATTTTCTTTCGACATGGCACGTGAGGATTTCAATCTATCATCCAAACACGCAATATAAGCATTAGTTTGTGAAGATTCTGTTAAAGTGAAGTATTACTATTAGAAAAAATAGTTGCTTTAAGTAAAAATAAGGTAATACCTTAAAATTCAGCTACTAAGGTATCAACTGCACGACACCTGTAATAAGAAAGAGTGACGCATAAAATACATCACTCTTTCTTAAATAACTGAGATTACGCAGGTAAAAAATTAGGAAAAAAAAGTTCTTTGACAGTTACGACCTTTGGAGGATGAAATTTCCAGCTACTTTCGAGTTGTATGTGGACTATTTGATAGCCAACCA
>JBKBWT010000488.1:0-3888 GCA_046314415.1 Saprospiraceae bacterium | reverse complement strand
GGGGTACTATTTTATACCTTTTTATTTTTATCGTCTTTCGCTTGCTGCGCCGGAATGCCGGTGGACTGAATATCATGGATGTTTTATTGATTGTATTGGTCGCCGATGCTGCGCAAAATGGCATGGCGGATGATTACAAATCCATTACCGAAGGTATGATTCTGGTGGCTACCATTGCTTTTTGGAATTTCTTCCTGGATTGGCTGGCATTCAAGTTACCAGCAATTAGACCACTACTCGACCCCGAACCCTTTCCGCTCATTGAAAATGGCAAGATGAACCGTAAAAACATGGATCAGGAAATGATTACTGAAGAAAGTTTGTTGGGACAACTTCGACAACAAGGTGTAGATGATGTAAAACTGGTAAAATCCTGTCACCTGGAAAGTGATGGTAGAATCAGTGTGGTAAAATTTGAGGAAGAAATCAAGCAAAAGCCCAAAGAGGTTATTAAATAAGTCGGCTTAAAATGGCAACTTTGCGGTCGGATTTTTCAAAATAGCAATATGACTTATCAAATTCATAAATCTGACCGTCGGCTTATTGGAGAAATTACCCTTGCCGGTTCTAAAAGTATCAGCAATCGTGTGCTTATCATTCAGGCGCTTTGTAAGGAAGATTTTCCCATTCATCGTCTGGCGAATGCCAAGGATACTGATTTATTACAAGCTTTGCTGGCAAGTGAAGAAGACGTACTCGATGCCGGTGCAGCCGGAACAACCTATCGTTTTCTGACTGCCTACCTTGCTATTCAGCCAGGTGTACAGATCCTTACCGGCACC
Source organism: Saprospiraceae bacterium (assembly GCA_046314415.1). Classification (GTDB taxonomy): domain Bacteria; phylum Bacteroidota; class Bacteroidia; order Chitinophagales; family Saprospiraceae; genus JADJNW01. Next base: position 3,106 of record JBKBWT010000488.1, on the reverse strand, counting down.
GAACGCATGAAACAGCGCCCCATCCGAATTCTGGTGGATGCTTTGCGCCAATTGGGGGCGAATATTGAATACCTGGAAAATGAAGGCTACCCGCCCTTGCGCATCGGCGAGCCGACGGATGAAGGCAGAACCAATCAGCTCACCATTGCTGCCGATACCAGCAGTCAGTATATCTCTGCACTGTTGATGATTGCACCCAGCTTGCCCAATGGATTAGAACTTACGCTTGTCGGGAACATGGTCTCTCGACCTTATATCGAAATGACGCTCGCCATGATGCGCTATTTTGGGGTGCAACATAGCTGGATAAACAATGTCATCACCGTACCTCCGCAGGAATACATTCCCAAGCCATTCATTGTGGAAGCGGACTGGTCTGCTGCTTCTTATTATTATGCGATGGCGGCTTTCGCCGAATCGGTTGATTTACAATTGAATGGATTATTTCAAAACAGTACCCAGGGCGATGCTGCGCTGGCGGAAATGATGGAGAAATTTGGTATTATCACTGAGTTCAACCTCGAAGGGATTCGCTTGCGTAAAAGCGACGAAGCGCCCCAACCCATTTTTGAATACGATTTCATCGAATGTCCCGATCTGGCACAAACCCTCGCCGTGGTATGTGCAGGCACCAGTGTACACGGCGTTTTCACGGGGCTGGAGACCTTAAAAATCAAAGAAACCGACCGCATTGCAGCCTTGAAAAATGAATTGGCTAAAGTAGGCGCTACGATGGCGGCGCTGCCACCTCGCTTTTCTCAAAAAAATGGCAAGCAATATTTTAGCGTGGAAGGTCCGGTTTCCTTGTACAACACCCCTGTTTTTGCCACTTACGAAGACCACCGCATGGCGATGGCTTTTGCGCCGCTGGCTTTCTTCGGACCCATTCAGATTGAACATCCCGGCGTAGTGGAGAAATCCTACCCTGATTTTTGGGAGGATTTACAAAAATTAGGATTTGAAGTGCAAAATGTAGAAACGCTTTGATTTACAATGGTATATAATTGTTATTTTTATGCACAGATGCGGTCTAGGTTCGGTCATTAGTGAATAAAACATGCATTATTTTGATGATTTAATCCAACATTTCCGGGCAACGGTGCCACTTTCCGACGCCGATGTACCAAAAGTGGTGGCGCAATTTCGCTCCTACCAGGTCAAGAAAAAAAATTTTCTCTTGCAGGCTGGCGATGTTTCTAGGCATATGCGCTTCATTGCCAGTGGCTGTTTACGCGCTTATTATTTGGATGAAGACTTACAGGAGCACACGTTACAATTTGGTATTGAAGGCTGGTGGATCAATGATTTGTACAGTTATCTGACCCAAACTCCGGCACGACATTTTATTCAAGCCATTGAAAACAGTGTAGTTTTACAGATTCATCAGGATGCACTCAATCAGCTTTTTGACGAGGTGCCGATGATTGAGCGTTTTTTTCGACTCAAAATTCAACGCGGCTACGTGCATTTGCAAGAACGCATGACCAATCAGATGAGCCAGGATTCCAAACAACGCTACCTTGACTTTCGCGCGAAATATGGCGATATTGAGCAACGCGTACCCCAATATATGATTGCTTCTTACCTCGGCATCACGCCAGAGTTCCTCAGCACGCTCCGCAAAGCCAAATAATCTGCTTCAATCTCCTTCTAAAATAGTGCTTTTATATCAAACAATTGAAAATCAAATTATTAGATAGTCATCAATATGCCATTATCAATTGACAATAATATTGATTTCTTAAGCTACTTTAAGGTTTTGCAATTGCCCATCCCGGAACTTTGTACTGTTTAATCAAACCTTTATTGCATCATGAAAAAATCAATATTATTCCCATTCATTATCATTATAATAATGGTAGAAATCACCTGGGCACAAAACGCAGAAGTAGTAGGTAAAAGTCCCTGGGGACCCGACGACGAAATTGGCACCTTGAACCTGATGACCGAACAATCGAAGCTAAATGTACTTTCCAAAGTAAAATCCGGCAAATCGTATGACCTAAGCGTAGATTATTTCGTCGGGATGCCCAGTTTTCATAGCCTGGGCGATCCGGCTTACCAGTATTGGCTCACGCACACACCACGCGGCACGGTTGTAGATAATCCGAATGGCTTGGGCAAAGCCATGAACGAAAAAGTAAGTTACACGGGCGATGCTATTTCGATGTACACGCACATGGGCACCCAGATTGCCGCGCTCAATCACTGCGGCTTGAATGGAAAAATCTGGAACGGCTACTCGGCGGATGAACACCTCGGCGACAAAGGCTGGAAGAAAACCGGTGCGGAGACCATTCCGCCCATCATTGCACGAGGCGTACTGATTGATGTAGCGGCTTACAAAGGAGTGGCGGCGCTTACCGCCAATTATCGGGTGAATTCAGAAGATTTGAAAGGTGCGTTGCAAAAGCAAAAAGTAGATTTGCAACAAGGAGATGTCGTGCTGATTCGCACGGGTCAGGCGCAGTTTTACGAAAATGCCGACCATTTTTTAGACAATTATCCTGGCATTAATCTCGACGCGGTGCGCTGGCTCATCGAAGAAAAAGGCGTGATGTTGTTGGGTGCAGACAATTTGAGCTTTGAAGCCTTCCCACCCGAACGTACCGACAATTGGGTGCCGGTACACACCTACTTGCTGGCGGAAAAAGGCGTCATGTTTATCGAACAAATGTATTTGGAGGAATTGGCGAAAGATCAGGTGTACGAATTTGCATTCATTGCTACTTCCTTGAAGCTGAAAGGCGCGAGCGGTGCGCCTATGCGTCCGATTGCAATACCCATTCGGTAAGATTTTCTCCGCGGAGCCTCCTGTACGAACGGGAGGCTCCCTATTGGCAAGAGTCAGAATCCCTCAATGTCCGTATTAGTAATTTTGCCGCCATTGGCAGAAGCAGATGCTAAAAGCAACAGTAATAAATCTAATACTAGCATTTTAATCATTTTAGTAAGATGAAACAATATCGCAATATAGTTTAATAATTAGACTTGCGTCAAATTGATTATCAGCATATTAAAAAATTCCAAAGACCGGCACAAATACCCAATATCATATCCATATGAGACTGTTCAATAAAGTGTGTCAGTAAAAAATAATTTGAAA
>JBKBWT010000487.1:0-3889 GCA_046314415.1 Saprospiraceae bacterium | reverse complement strand
TTCGCATATCGAATTGCAGTAGTATTGCTCATTTTCGCGCCACCGATACAAATTGCCCCCAATTTGAAACGCCCGATATTCAAGGCATTGAAAGCAATGAGGTGCCCTTTGCCGACTTCCCCCAGCACATTGTCTGCCGGAACTTTCACATTTTCAAAAAATACCTGCCGGGTAGAACTCCCTTTGATGCCCATTTTGTCTTCCTCGGCGCCCAGGGTCAAGCCTTCAGAGTTGCGCTCTACGATAAAGCCAGTAAATTTATCGCCGCCTACTTGCGCAAATACAATATAAATATCGGCAAAACCGCCATTGGAAATCCACATTTTCTGACCATTCAAAATGTAGAACTGCCCGTCTTCCGTTAAATCAGCACGGGATTTGGCGGCAAGTGCGTCCGACCCCGAACCTGGCTCGGTCAAACAGTAAGCAGCTTTCAATTCTCCGGAAATCAGGCGTGGCAAATACTTTTGCTTTTGCGTGTCGTTGCCAAAATAGAGAATCGGCAGCATCCCGATACCCGTATGCGCTGCATACGAAACCGTGAAAGACCCGGAGGGTCCGAGCGTCTCGCTGATCAGGGTATTCGTGTTGGTATCCAACTCCAAACCACCATATTCGTGTGGCATGTGCGAACCCAACAAGCCAAGATCCGCCATTTGCTGTAAGAGAGAAACCGTCAGCCCTTCTTCCTGTTTTTCAATGCGTTTTGCATTAGGCAAAATCTCACTATTTACAAAATCGCGCACGGTATCGCGAATCATCAGTTGTTCTTCATTGAAGGATTCCGGTACAAAAATATCATCGGGTTGGGCATCCTTCACAATAAACTCACCACCCTTCAAAACCGATTTTTGCACTAAAGTATCTTGCATGACTGGAATATTTTTGGTTTAAAATAAGGTTCTAGCGAAAATTCGCTACAAAACTACACTATTTCAACATTTTTGTAAAGAGTTGGGTTCTCTTTTTTGCGAAAATTCGCTAAAATTTAGACCAACATCTGACAATTGGCAGAATCCATGTTTGCAACAAAAGTTCCTACCGCTTAAAACCGTATCTTGCAAACGAAAATTCGACTGTATGACCAAACCATCAATTCAAGGCATCCCACGCTATCGGGCGCTCTTCAATACTTTTCGTTTTTTGCGCGATCCGCTGGGTTTGATTAATGATAATATTCAACAGTTTGGAACTACTTTTCATACGTATTTAGGTGGTATCCATGAAGGTTTGGTGACGGTGGACGCTGAATTCATTCAGCATGTGCTGCAAAAAAATCACCGGAAATACCGCAAGTCGCCCATGCATTTTGACAAGCTTTCGCATTTTCTCGGCAATGGATTGCTTACGAGCGAAGGCGAATATTGGCTGCGGCAGCGGCGACTGATTCAACCCGGCTTTCATCGGGCGCGATTGGCGGCTTTAACCGAGATTATGCAACAAGTTATAGATGATTTTATTTTTAAATTTGACACTGAAATCAGCTCCGGAAAGCCCGTGGATATTGCGTCGCGCATGATGGAACTGGCGTTCAATATTGTAGCGCGTTCCTTGTTTAGTACGAATCTGGAAGAGGCAGAATTGCGACAATTGGCACAAAATATCACCATTTTACAGGAATTTATCATTAAAGAAATTCGTCAACCGTATCTGAATGGCTGGCGCAAATTTTCGGGCGCTTTACGCGAACACGAAAAAATTTCAGAAGAATTTAAACAATTGATTCTCAAAATGATCCATGAGCGCCGGGCATCGGATGAAACGCAGGATGACCTGCTGCAAATGCTTCTCGATGCACGTTACGAGGACACCGGCGAAGCCATGAATGATCAGCAATTATTTGAAGAATGTGCGATTTTATTCGTTGCCGGGCACGAAACTTCTGCCAATGCGCTCGCCTGGACCTGGTACTTGCTGGCGCAACATCAGGATGTGGTACAACAAGCAAGAGCAGAATTGACAAGGGTTTTGGGTGATCGGAAGCCCACTTTTGAAGATTTGCCGAAGTTGGAATATTTGACTCAAATTATTGAAGAATCCATGCGTCTGTATCCGCCTGCGTGGATCACGGATCGAATTGCTGCCGAAAATGACGAGTGGAATGGCATCCCGATTAAAAAAGGCATGGTGGTGGTGACTTATTTTTATGGAGCACATCATTCGCCGAAATATTGGCAAAACCCAGAACAATTTGATCCTGAACGTTTTAGCAAGGAAAATAAAAAACAACATATTCCTTTTGCGTATAGCCCTTTTGGCGGCGGACCGCGCCTGTGCATTGGCAATAATTTTGCGATGATGGAAATGCAACTCGTATTGGCGGCTTTGCTGCGGCGCTATGATTTTGAATTAATCCCTGACCAAATTGTAGAACCGCAACCTTTGATTACCTTGCGCCCGAAAAATGGGATTTGGATGCAATGGAAGTCAAAATGAGCAAGTTTTTACTTTTTTAAACATCACATTAGAAATTTGGTTTGTACGTTATTTTTGCAAAAAAACAGCATGAAGCACGATTTTATATTATTTTTTATCCTAATTAATACTGCCGTTTGTTTTTCACAAAGCACTGATTTACAAATCTCTGGTACAATGTTTCGGACGATGCGCGAAGGTAAACTGGAGGCGACTATTGCCTTGGACACCATTCGCGATAAGCAGCATTTATACGGTTTAGGTCCCTTGGCACTGCTCAAAGGCGAAATCCTGATTGTAGATGGTCGGGCATACGTGGCACAGGTCAACTCCGATTCCTCGATGAAAGTGAAAGAAAATTGGTTGGTGAAAGCGCCATTTTTTGTACAGGCAAAGGTAGAAAAATGGGAACAGGTGCCCTTACCAGACTCGGTTTTGACTATTACACAGTTGGAAAACTATTTACTACAATTACGTGGGGCAGAAGCGACTTTTGCGTTCAAACTTGAAGGCACCGTAGCAGAAGCACATATTCACGTGGTCAACCTGCCCAGCGGCACGGTGGTGCGTTCTCGTGCCGACGCGCATACCGGGCGACGCGATTTTATATTAAAAAATACGCAAGCGGAGCTGATCGGCTTTTTTTCTACACAGCACCAAGCCGTTTTCACTCATCACGATAGCTACGTCCATATTCACCTCATCACTAAAGACCGTCAAAAAATGGGGCATTTGGACACCCTGCAACTAAAACCAGGCGCAATGACGTTGTACTTACCAGTTAAATAAATAAGCATTTAACCTTATTTTAATAAATTATAATGAACCTGACTGAATTTTATACTAAGCGCAGCAATCATTATCAACTTATTAATAACGAGCTAAATAACCGCATCTTCTGGCTGGGCTGGGCACGGCTGCTGGCTTTCACCTTATTCGGCTTGGGTATTTACTTTTTTATTAAAAATAATTTCCAGTACGGCTGGATTATTACATCCCTGGGCTTTTTTGCGCTATTTTTGGTGTTAGTAAAATATAATGAAAAACTGCTCGATCGTCGTGAAGTGATACGACACTTGCTGCGTATTAATGAAAACGAATTAAATATTTTACAATTGCAGCCTTCTTATTTAAAAGACGGCGCAAAATATCATAAAGACGAAAGTTATTTACTTGATCTGGATATTTTCGGACCACGTTCGCTGTTTCACCTGTTGAATCGAACCGCTACCAGTTTGGGTGAAAGCCGACTGGCAAATTTATTAATCCAACCTTTTAAAGGCACTCAAGACATTGAATTACAACAACTTGCAATTCAGGAATTAGCAGCAAAACACGATTTTCGGCAAACCTTTTTGGCGCAAGCCTTGCGCATAGGCGATGTGCGCACCGATCAGGAACGGCTGTTGGCTTGGGTAGAAAGCCCGCCAGAATTTTTACAGTCTACTTATGTCCGCGTAGCACGGATCCTAAT
>JBKBWT010000486.1:0-3896 GCA_046314415.1 Saprospiraceae bacterium | reverse complement strand
CGATCCTCTTTTATAGCTTTATAATTTAGGCTCATGCTCCTTTTTTAACCCCAAATTTAATCAACTTTGATTTTCAACTATTTACATGGACGCAACTCTATAGCATTTAAGGCGGTACTATCCCGAGGTGCGGTATCATCATTCACGGCATTACGCAAATCGCCTATCATGTTCTCGTGCTCTTCGCGCATGCGGCGATGAGAATCCTCCATGCGTCCGTGATCTTCTTCCATTTTTTGCAAGTCTGCCATCATTTGCTGATGGGCTTCGCTTTCGGCTGGATTTTTATTATTACAAGCTGCTGTAATAAGCATTGCCAGCATTACATAAAAAAGGCTTTTCATAGGTGAATTTGGTTTTGGTTATCATTGTACACCTACGAATAAAAGCCCTTGGTGGATTTTTGCTCGCTTGAAAACTAGCGAATTGCCGCGGTTTTTTCCTGAAATGCAGCGTAATCAGCATCGATTTTGGTGTTCAGGGATTTGATTTGGCTGGTCCATTGCGTGACTTTAGCATTCGCATCGGCAACTTGTGCCTGCAAGGCTGCGATCGTACCCGGCACGTCTAAATTTGATTTTTGCTGATAATTGACCACCGTTGTGACGCTGTCCAACTGTTGTTTTTGTGCTTCCCATTGTTTGAAAAAGACATTGCAATCGCGTCCGAGATCAATGTAGTTTCGACCATACCCGTACATGTTTTTCAACAAGGTTTGTACTTCGCCTCGCGTCGGCACATCGAGTTTTTGCAGGCTGCCGGGGGGCATTGCCATGGTGTCTTGTACCATTTGCCAATGCGTGTAGCCATCATTGAGTGCATTGGTAAGGCGTTGCACTGCTTGATTGGTAGCGGTCCAGTTTTCGTTGAGGGTTTGTACCGTTTGTTTATTGCCATTGCTGCAAGCATAGCCGGTGACTACTAACAAGCTTAGTAAAAAGAGCTGTTTCATATTTAGTTTTTTAATGAATTTATAATAAAAACCTATAAGGCTGCAAGAACCTTATAGGTTTTGATCAAAAATGTATAATAATTTGCTGTTGAATTTAGATGGCAGCAAATTTGTATTAACTTACTCGATCGGCATACCTTGCAAGGCACGAATTTTTTTGTAATTCGCTTCAATCTCCTGTCCAAGTTTTGTTGCGCGCTCCTCCCAACCTTTTATCTTGGCTTCAATAGCCGCATTGGCGGCTTCCACATCTGCTACTTTTTTCTTGAAATTACCCTCGTAAGTGCCGAGTCCATTGGCAGCTTTCCGCATCGAATCCAATTCCACCTGCTGAGTAGGAAATTCTTTTGCCAAGCCATTCACCTCTTGAATAAAAGCCGAAAAAGCGGCGCTATAATTGGTAAACTGTTCCAATAATTTGTTGAGTTCGGTTTGCTGTTCTGGTGTCAGGTTGGTAGGATTTCCTGGGTTGTTTACCAATTCACCCTGATAGAACGACCATCTTTCCAATTCACCCCCGATATTGCGGTTTAGCTCGCGCAGATTTTCCATTAAGACATCGCGTTTATCCGAGGCCGCTACGATCTGGTCTTTCGATTTTTCAATGTTATTGCAAGCCGCAACCATTAAAACCGTTAATAATAATAGTAAGCTCTTCTTCATGGTTTGGTTTTTATATGATACAATTTGTCAATGTTGGTTAATATCTGTTGTGGTTGATAAGGCGCTGTTTTGATTTTCGACCGCGAAGTTAGTATTTAAAATCTTATTTAGAATTTTCAATGTAATTAAGTAAGTAGGCTTTACTCCATCAAGTCCAAGGCTGCCCGAAGCCAACGTATGCCCGGTTACCAGCGGGTTATCCGAAGCGTAATACGCATAGCGCAGTACCACGTCGCGGCGGATACCCCGGCGGATTTTAGCTGCTGATTGGATGGCTTTTTGATAATGCGCACCTTCCATATCCAACCCTACGGCTTTCCAGGAAGATTTCAGAAAGTAGCGCAGAATATCCCGGTTTTGCAAAGACGTACCCAATACCGTAATCATCGTGCCCTCGCAAACCGACAAGCCCTGCCCGATAAAATCAGCTTTCGTCAGCTCATTTTCAATGGGATAATTGTCGGCAGTACCTTCAAAAACAAAGGCAGTCGGCACCATAATATCGCCTTTGACGCCTTCCAGAATGCCCGCCTTTCCCATAATGGAGATCGATTCGACCTTGAGGCGTTGCTTACCGTTTTCTTCGGTTTCGTATGGTTTCAATAGCTCATCCATTGTTTCAAATGCCTGCTCGCCAAAGGCGTAATCCATTACAAATAGAATTGGCTGTTGCTCTTGCAGATACGCCTTGTTCCATTCAAGTTCAATCGGTAGCGTAGCAGTATCCATCTGCGAGGTATCAAATATCTGCACAGAAATATTGGTGCCGCTGGTGTCGTCCAATTGGTACATCCCATGTTGTAAAGCATATTTTCTCACTTGCTCCCGCAGTTCGGCGTTGTTTTCCACACTCAATTCTCGTGCCAATTCTTCCACCGAGCGGGTCGCTTTAGGCAAAGCCGCGGCGGCATAAAAGCAATTCATAACGCTGTGCGGATTGGCGCTGATGATGTGAATGGGGCGTTGCAACCAGCCTTGTTCTGCCAGAAACTGCTTGATATTGTTTGCCCAGAGTTCGCCGTAGTGATGATGTCCAACCCGCTCACGCAATGCTGAAGAAAAGGTAATTTCCCGGTCATTCTTTTCTGTTTCCTCCTCCCAGGAGCGCCGCCCCAGCCAATAGGTAATATGAAAAATGCTATTCACATTAGGGTCAGCAGCAAAACGCCGCGCCACGGTCGTAATTTCTTCGTAGGTACGCCCCAGAATGGTAGTAAGATAAGTGTAAGCCAATTCGGTATCAATTTCTTCGCCGGTGGCTTCTTTATGCAATACCAGTTCTTCAAGTTGTTTCCACTCACGGCGCATGCGACCTTTTAAGTCCTGACTGTTGAGGCGGATTTTTTCAGCTTCGTGGTACAGGAAAGTCAAATGGGTAAGAATGTCATAAATATCACTCCGCCCGCGTGTCATCTCAATAAACATCTGCTCTTCGTCAATGCGGTAGCAGTTGCGTCGCCGCTTGGGCGGCACCAGTTTTTCAAAATTGGCGTTTTCAAATCCCTCCCGCGAAATAAGCCGAATGTAACGGCACGCTTCAATACCGCGCGGCAAGCGCTGAAAGACGTACAGCAGCCCTTCCAACTCTACCCGTTCCGGGTCATTGATCGAACCGTATATTTCTGGTTGCAAAATCTTCAGGTTTTCAATCAGCTCGGAGCCGGAAATCCCCAATGGTTTGTAGCTGCCGCGTATAAACAGGTGCCGCATGGCAATGTAGAGCCGCTCAATGGCAGCACGGGACTCGTGAGCGCGGGTACGGGATGTAAGCGAATAAGCCATTTTGATCGTTTGTTTACATTTGCCTTTCTGCTTAGGTGGTAGCCGGTAAAAAAGGCAAGGGAAAAATTGCTGCAAAGATATAACGCTACCAACGAGTAGCTCACAAACTTATTGGGCTTTTTTATGGAATCTTTGTGGGAAGGCATGGTTTTAGCGGCCAAAACTATTTATTGTTTTTTATTACATATTTTACTAAATAACTCTGCCTTCTTGTAAAGAAATTATTTAGTGGAATTAAAAAGCGGTAGTCGTTACTATTCTTAGGCTATTTGCTAGTAAAAGGAAAGCTTTTAATACTAAAATATCATATTTTTTATTTAAGTAGCGCAATTCTTGCTAAAAAATTAATTTTCTGTAATAAGAATTCATACAGCAGTTACTTTGGGTAAGAAAAGGAGGCAAGCGTAAATGCAATTACGACAACAATTGATACACCAGCAGGCTACCCAGATACGCCATTGCACTCATAAAAGTGAATTGTACGAGAGGCCATTTCCAG
>JBKBWT010000485.1:0-3941 GCA_046314415.1 Saprospiraceae bacterium | reverse complement strand
AAACTGCCGCGCATAGCTCGACAAGCTCTCCACGTAGCGCCGCTGCCCTTCAGCAAACAAAGTATCCATCGTAATCGAAGACTTGCCGGAACCCGACACGCCGGTGACCACCACCAATTTATTTTTGGGAATGGCTAAGTCCACGTTCTTTAAATTGTTAGAACGCGCACCTTTAATAAAAATAAAATTTCTTATATCTTGATTCTCAGTCGGTTCAGCGACAGCGACATGCGCATTTTTCTTCTTTGGCATTGCTTGAATAGTTCAGAGGTTTGGGAGTTTGGCGGTTCAAAGGTTTGAGCGGACATTAGCACACAAACACTTGAATACCTGAACACAATTTGTTTAAAACAAAAAAGTAAAGGTAGGGTTTTGTGTGGAGATGGGGAAGTTTAAGAAAGGATAAATAAAGGCAGAGAGATTAAGGTAGAGGAAATAGAGACAACGAGAAGCTATAGAGCAAGCGTCTCTCTACCCTATACCTTCTGCCCTCTACTGTTTCAACTGCTCTACCAATGTATTCAGTTGTTCTACGTAGGATCTCAAATAATCGGGAATTTGATCTTTATTGGTATCAATATGCCAATGACGCATTTTACCATCCTTCCGAATTTCAAGCGCGAAGCCGCCTTGGTCGGCACAGTCAGGACAACCAATGGTTTCTGCTTCATTCAATAATTTTTGCGGAAAAGTTGACAATAGTACTTTGGCTGCTTCGTAACGCGCGTCGGATAAAGGTTCAGCTTTAAATTCCAGGCTATCCCAGCCGTTGAAACGCTTCATGTCGTCCGCATAAAGCTGATTGCCTTCCAATTTGTACAGGGTTGCACACTCATCGAGGCAGTGTCCAAAATATTTGCCAAAAACCAGATATGGATCGTTCAGCGTAGTCGATTTCACATCTTTTTTGGCACTGTTACAAGCTACAATAGTAATGGTGATCAGAGCTAAAAGAAAAAATTGTCGCATGGTGTTTGCTTTTATGGATAAGACGAGTGAAGTGCGTAAAAGTTGGTAGGATTTCAGTCAAGTGTGGCACATAGCGGGAATGCGCCACACGATATAAAAATTCTTATTGATTACTGCAATTGGTTCATCACCGTATCAATCTTATCGACATAGGCTTTCAGATAATCTGGCAGCACATTACGGTCGGTGTCAATAATCCAGCGGCGAGTCTCGCCATTTTGTTGTACTTCAATGGCAAAGGCACCTTGGTCGGCGCAATTAGGGCAGCCGATGGTTTCCTGGCGCTCCTGCAACAATTCTTCCGGAAACTCATTTAGCAAAGTTTTTGCAACAGCATAACGGTCGCCCGATAGAGGTTTGGTTTGAAAACGCAGGCTTTCCCAATCCATAAAACGATTGATTTCATCAATTAAGAGTGTATTGGCTTCTACTTTATACAAAGTAGCACAATCACCTAAACAGAAACCATAATATTTTCCGAATACGAGCGATGAAAGCTCCGCCTCGTCGGTCAGGGCAGCAGTTTGCAGTTCTTCCTGATTGTTGCTGCAAGCAGCCAAAAGGGTAATCAATAGCGATACAATAAGCAAATTTTTCATTGTTTCATTCGTTTTGCAGGTAAGACGGGCTGCCGAATGGAAAGGTTGGGGACAGTGTTATAAGGCTACTTTGTTTTCAAAAATTGAACCTCCTGAAAAGCCCTTCCGTTATTAATTTTAACGGAGATATGCCGATTTTAAGAATATTTCACCAAAACGGTGCTATTATTATAAATCTTTAAAATAACAATAACCACCGCTTAACCCCTCTTAACAAGCCTTGCCTGCATCTTTGTCTCGTCAATGTGCCAATATGCTGATGTGCTAATTTGCCAATCAGTCACAACAAGTAGCTAGATATTGACACACAGACAAATTATCTAATTAGCAAATTAAAATTATGAAAAAGGCACCCAAAATTATTGCAATTGCAGCGCTTCTGATCGCTTGTTACACTACGAGCTTTGCACAGCTATCGCTTGGTCTGCGCGGCGGACTCAATGTTGGCAATGTTTATACCACTGATGGTTTGGACGCCGTTACGCCTGATTTTCAATCTATTAACGGACCAACCGTAGCAGGCGTGTTGGAATATGGCTTCAGCAAAAACTTTGCACTTCAAACCGAATTAGGCATTACCCGCAAAGGCTTTAAATTTGGATTAGACCGCGACATTAATTTGTTCAACATTCCCGTGCCGGTGGGCGCTACCGCCGAATCTCGCTTCAACTACCTGGAAGTGCCGCTACTGGCGAAAATAAAATTTGGCGATGAAACGGTGCATGGCTATGTGACGGCTGGTCCGACTTTTGGCTATGCGACAAGCGGCAGACTCATTACTCGCGCGGACGCACTCTTTGAATTTAAAGTGTCAGACACCGACATTAACCTCGACGCCATCAATTACGAGCGGTTTGAGGTAGGTGGCGCGGTGGGTGCCGGTATTGGCTTCAATACTGGATTTGGTCAGCTTTTTGCGGACGCCCGCTATACGCGCGGCTTCACGGAACTCTATGATATTCCCGTTTTTGATGAACGTATTCGCAATCAAGGCTTTGCACTTAGTGTTGGATTTCTCGTGCCGTTGAGCAACAATAGAACGGTTTACCCATAATGTAAGCTGATAGGTTGATGGGTTGAAAGGTTGATTCCTCCTGAAGAAAATGACTACTTTATCAACCCTTCAACTTTTCAACCTATCAACATTTACTTTGGAAATTGCTCCGCCAACAACACATCAATATCTTTCATAAACTGATCGACATCCTCCGGGTCGGTGCCGTCACAAAAAGAGCGCACGTGGCGGTTTTTATCTACTAGAATCAACCTGCCACTATGGTCAAAGCCGCCAGGTGCCGTGGGGTCTTCTCTGGCAATGCTGAAATAATCATCGGCAATACCATAAATTTCGTCTTTATTGCCTGTCACAAAATGCCATTTTTGAGCATCTACGCCTAAATTTGTAGCATATTGTTTTAATCTTCCAACTGTATCTCGCTTTACATCAATAGAATGTGCCATTAATGCCACTCGATCGTCGTTTTTATACTTTTCGTAAATCCGCAGCATTTGCTTGGTGGTTTTTGGACAAATGGTTGGACAAGAAACAAAGAAAAAATCCACAACATAGACTTTATCGGCAAACGTGGCATTCGTCACCACCTGGCTATCCTGGTCAATAAAAGCAAAATCGGCAATCGTTGGATAAATAGTATCGCCATTCACCACGTCGCGTTCGCCAAGGATAGGCAAGCGCTGCGGCTCAGGTTGGCAGGCAAAAAAAGTAATTGCAAGGGCAAGTAAAACCAGCAATTTTCCCATTTTATACGGCATTTTTGCAAAATTAACGCCTTGTTAAGAAGATAGTTGTTCAGGGTTTTGTCAAAAAGGTAGATGGGTTGCAAAGTTGAAAGGTTGATTTTCAAATGTTCTTTATCAACCATTCAACGATTCAACTTTTCAACCTTCAAAAACAAAATCTTATTCTGTTTTTGCAAAATTTATAAAAATAAATCCCGAAATTTATACCTTAGTGGCAAGTTTACAATAACCCTGCCAGATGTGAAATAGAAGGGATGAAATGCGAAAATCCTTACAATAGGGTATTTCTAATTTCAAATCTCGCATTTCACATTTGTTTCAAATCCCTAATTCACTTATGAGAAAGATTGCAATATTATTTTGTGGCATAATTTATTTATTATCAATAGGTTGTAAAAAAAACTCCGATACCGCTTTCGTACGTCCGCACGATCCCTGGGTGTTTCGCTCAGTATTGGACAGTATTCCCCGCATGTTGACGGTGGCGCTGAATGATAATCTGTGGGCAGCTTACAGTGCGCAAACCGGCGCTTTGTACAAAACCTGGAAAGGAACAGTCAATTTTGACGGTGCCGTTTACACTACCGCGCATGGTCCGCAGCCAAGCACGTT
>JBKBWT010000484.1:0-3946 GCA_046314415.1 Saprospiraceae bacterium | reverse complement strand
AATTCTTTTCCGGCTTCACCAGTTCCGGGAACTGCCGCTGAAAACGCTGAATACGCGGGATCGATTCGTGCTGCACGTAAGGATTTCCCGGATTCAGGTAAATGTAATTTTGGTGATAATCCTCGGCATTCCAGAATTTTTCAAATTTCTTTACTTCTACCGCAATCGGTTTATCATATTTACCCGATTTATTTAGTTCGTTTATCATATTTTGCGCGATTTTGCGCTGTTCTTCATTGCGATAGAAAATAATGGAGCGATAGGGCGTACCCCGGTCAGGACCTTGTCCGTTGACCTGCGTGGGGTCCATCGAATTAAAATACACTTTTAATAAAGTGGCATAATCAATCTGAGCAGGGTCATAATACACTTCCACCGCTTCAGCGTGCCCGGTCGTTTTAGAACCGACTTCTTCGTAAGTTGGATTTTTAGTGTGTCCGCCGGAGTAGCCGGAAATGACTTCCTCCACGCCTTTCACGCTTTCAAAAACGCCCTCGACGCACCAAAAGCAACCCGAAGCAAAATAATCTTTGGTGTATTTGGACAAATCTTTGGTCGTATTGACATTAGCGGCTGACTTTGCCAGCGCTTGCTTGACATTGGCATTGTTATTTTGGCTACAAGCCGTCGTCAGCATTAAAAATGGGAATAAAAATAGAATAAGCGTACGCATAATCGCTGTTTTTTAAGGACTACAACGTAGCACTTCTTACTTTGGTTGTGCAGACAAACGTTTAACCGTTTCAACTGTAGCAGCGACGACACCTAGGGGCAGCGCCACTAAAAATCCAATACCGGTGAGTAATAGTAACACGTAAACAACGCCATTGCCAATTGCCAGCAAGCGATGCTGCCGCACGAAGCGCACACTCTCGCGCACCCGAAAATGCCGCTCCAATGCAAAATCAATATTGCCTGCACCGGCGTAATAAGCTTGTACAATGAAAATAGCAATGGCAACAAAAGGACTTAATAAAGGTATTAAGCCTATTAATAATAACATCATAGTAAAAAACAATTCCCTGACAATCAAGCGGATAGAAATACGAATGCCGCGCATCAAATCGCTGGCGAATTGCGATAAATTAAAGGGAATCGCGGGTTTGCCGGTCAGGTAGCGTTCCACCTTTTCCGACAATGGGCTCATAATTGGCGAAGCCAGTGCAATCACCAGATTTTTAAAAATGATTAATCCCAGTGTAGCTACCAGCAAGCCCCCAAAAACATTGGCAATTTTTTCAATCACCGCTCTCCCCCATTCCCAGGGATACCAGGATAGCAGCCAGCCGCCAATGTCATCAGCTACGCCAATCGCCACCCAGATGATACCTGCCCCCAGCAGCAGCGACAATATGCCGGGCGCAATTACATACCCCCATAAACGCAATTCGGAGACCAGCGAAAATGCTCGCCCATAAGCGGCGATACCGTCGAAGAATGATTTGAACATAACCAGGAGAATTGGAGACCAAGAGAATGAGTGACTTAGCGCAGTAGAGATTTGTACTAGGCTTCTAAGTCACTCGGTCAAGCTTTATGCTTCAGCTGTTTTCTTTTTGCGTTTGGTTTTAAACATTTCAATCACTTCTTTTTCCGTCAGGAAACCAAAGTCAACAAAGGCAGTAGAAACAAACTTTTTAATATCCTGATAATCCTTGCCGCGTTTGTCGGTGTAGCGCAGCAACAATTTACGCAGGTATTCCATGGAAATGGCTTCCAGATTTTGATTGAAACGCTGATTCGCAAAAATGCTCATGTAAATCGGAAAGAGCTTAGAAATCTCAAAGAAGTCGGAATAAGCGTTTTCTTCCAGATTATTAACAAAGCCGGCAAAGTATTGATAAATGGTGTGCCGTACATTTTCATTGGCAGTGGATAAACCCTCGCGCTGATCACAGAAAATTTTGATGGCTTCCTGCGCTTCAGGATTAATGTAACCCTTATCGTGAACGGTATCCATCAAATCATAATACGCCGTGAGCTCATCGGATATACTGCGGTCGAGAATTGCCGAGACACGGCGATCCGCTGCCGGTGTCCATTGAATTTCCTGGCTGCGATGCAATTCCAATAGAAAATCCAAGTATTGATTGGCAAAGTTCGGCGTATGCTGCCGGGTTTTATTAAAATTTTCTTTTAAATGTGCCTGATCTTCCTCATTCAAATCGAAAAAGTTGGCATACAGGCTCATGATTTGCAGATGCTCATTTTCACCTTGAAACTCCGGATTTTCTACAAAGGCTTTGATATGCTCAATAATGCTGGCATTATCCACGCCCAGGTTGATGCGGTGAATCAGAAAGTGCTTGAGCGGCGAGAACTCGATTTTTAACGCGGTAGGTGTTTCCGGAAACTCCGCTGTTTGGTAGTTCTCGTGTTTAAATTGCTTTTTATAACGTTCAAAACCAATTGCCCGCTCGTTGTCACGACGGTATTTGTCGAGTTTCTGCGATTGCAAAAAATATCGAATGCGTTTGTTGGTGATGCTGTTGATTAAATTCGTTACCCAAATATCGCTGCTCAGGGCAAAAGCCATTTGAATAGATTGCCCGATGCGTTTTTTCAAAATTTCAAAATTCGCTGAATTACAAATCGTTAACAATACTTCTTTGAAGTGCTCCTGGGGACGCACATATTTGTAATTGCTATCTATTTCTCCACGCAACACAGCATAACCCAGAATTCTGGGCAGGAATAACCCTTCAAAAGCATCATCCAGTAGCACTAATTCCAATGAAATGAGTTGTAAGGGATTATCGCGTGCTACTTCTTCGTGCAAGGACGAGATTTTCGATTCGTACAGCTCTTTAAGGCGCTGATAATCTTCTTCTTCTTCGGTTTCCAGGTACTGTTGCAGCTCTTCTGAATCCTGAATTTCAGCTGCCAGATTTTCCAACCGGTCAATATAATCCTGATCTAATTCATACATAACGGTTGCTTTTTTTAAAGGTAAACCTGATAGTGCAAAAAGCGCACTACCAGGTTCACACGTATCTTAGAAATAAGTATAGCCTTTAAATGACGTTGTAAAGATAAGGGAAGCTTGGTAGAAGGTCAAGTATTTTGGTGCAAAGTTTTTATGTGCAACTTCCTACTTGAAATTCCTAAGCCAGCCTATTCTTCTTCATCTGCCACTGCTGTCTCCACTTCCGGTGCCTCTTCTTCCGCAGCAGCAGGTTCCTCCGCAACAGCTACCGGAGGCGTATAATTTGTCCCTGATACCTGAGCATGGAAATTGGCAATTTCTTCTGCACGCTTGGCTACGCGCGCAGCAATCTTCGCTTCTTTGGCAGACATCCAATCCGCGTATTTTTTGGCGGCTTCATCTTCTGAAATTGCACCTTTCAACACACCGCGCGTAAGGTGTTTGCGGTAGTAAACCCCCTTGAAACGCAGAATAGCACGCACAGTATCAGTTGGTTGTGCGCCCTTCATTACCCACTCAAACGCCTTTTCGTGATCTATTTCAATCGTAGCAGGCTTGGTAAGTGGATTGTACGTACCGATTTTTTCGATAAAACGGCCATCTCTCGGTGAGCGCGAATCAGCTACCACGATGTGGTAGAACGGTCTTTTCTTGCGACCTTTGCGCTGCAATCTAATTTTTACGGACATTAGTTAAAATTCAATTGGTGAAACCATCACCCGCTTACTCCCTTGAAGGGACGACGGGTTTTTAACGGATTGCAAAGGTAAAACTTTTCCGCTTTCCTGCAAAAATAATTTTTCTTTTCCCAAGCTCAAGTTGGGTATAATATGCAACGTTTTTTTGTCCAAAAGTAACACACATTTGTTAATACCCTTCTTACACCCGAAACTTCTGTTACTGATATTACGCAGCGCATAAATTTTGAAAATTGAGTTCATTGACAGTATGACCTTTAAGCTGAGCAAGTTTGTCCCAGGCAGCTTGGAGAGCAGCGAGGTAAATACGGTGTTTCAAAGC
>JBKBWT010000483.1:0-3963 GCA_046314415.1 Saprospiraceae bacterium | reverse complement strand
CTTGTCTGCAGCCACGCTCTTAGAGGCTTTATTTAATATTATTAGAAGCTACGACCACCAGTTTTGTATCAATTTTTCAAACAACTTTTTATTATAAATTTATTTTTGTCCAGATACTTAATAACTGATCGGTCAAATGCCGCAATTGATGATGTTCGACGAGCGGCTGTCGATTCATTGCTTCCAACTCAGGGGAATGACTGGATAAGCCGTTTGCCGTAGTTCTAAATTCAGTAATATCTTGCAAAGCCCCCAGTAAAATAACTTTGTCGCTGCTTTCAGTGGCGATAACTTGTGCTTTAAGCAGAAAATGCCGAACCGAACGTTGGTCCACCGTTGCACGGTGCTCCATCTGCAATAGTTTGCTATGGCGCATCGCATCCTGAAAAAACGATTTGACTTTATCTTGGTCTTCCCAATGCACAATGCGGAGATAGTCAGACAGCTTGGGTTCAAAACTACTACTGGCATAGCCCAAAAGTTGGTACATTTCGTTGGACCAAGTCATGCGATTATCGAGTAAATCGAGTTCCCAGGTTCCTAGTTTTACCAGGTTGTGTAAAATCTGAAATTGTTTGTCGCGCTGTCGTGCTGCAAAGAATTGTTCGCGCAATTCTACCTGTGCTTTGAATCGCAGGATAGAGTGCCGAATCGCACGGATGAGTTGTTTGCTGTCAAAATTACCTTTTATCAAATAATCTTGTGCGCCGGCACGCACGACTTGCATACCGAGTAATTCACTGTTAGTGCCGGTAAGCACGATGACAGGAATGGTGGGTACTTCCTGCTGAAACATACGTAAGGTATTGAATCCAGCCGTATCATCCAGCGCCAAATCCAATAACACAATATTGATATTATTATGTTGAATAATTTCCAGCCCTTCATGTAAAGATTTGGCTTTATGCAAGCGGTGCGTAAAAGAGGAATCTCTTAGATAACTTTGGATGAGAAAAATATCTGCGGGGTTGTCTTCTATTAACAAGATTTCTTCCATATGTGTAAATCGTTTTTCTACCCGGCAGGGGTAGTAATTTCCATCAATTTAAACCATTGAAGGCAACAGCGCTGTATCCAACCAAAACTTCTCAATATCTCTGATGTTTTCAAAATACTGATCTACATCTAATGATTTAACCACATAACAGTTCGCATGTAAACCATAACATTCCATCACATCATTCCTCGCATTGGAGGAAGTAAGTACTACCACCGGTATTCTCTTCAAAACCGCGTCGGATTTGATTTCCTGCAATAAATTTTTACCATCCCAACGCGGTAAATTCAAGTCTAGTAGAATTAAATCGGGTAATTTAATAGTAGATGATCGAAGATAATACAGTGCTTCCATGCCATTCGGTAAAACCGTAATATTTGCATGAGAGCGGCATTGTTTGAACGCTTCTAACGTTAACGCCGCGTCAGCAGGGTTATCCTCCACCAACAAAATGTTGACAGGACTCTTATAATGCTCCACGTAAAATGATTGAATAATTAAAATAAGCAACGTACGATACTCAAATAAAACGGTACTTTTGGGGCGTTTAAATTTTAATTTATTTGGCAAAACAGGTAGATAACAAAGTTATAAAATATGCAGGACTTTCCACAATCTCAGCTACTTTTTGAGCAATACATCCTTAAAAATTCTTTTGAGCAAGAACCCGTTGCGCTTTACGAACCGGTCAATTACATCATGCAATTGGGCGGTAAACGTCTGCGCCCCGCCCTGTTACTCATGAGTTGCCGGCTGTTTGATGCAGAAGCAAGTCAAGCTTTGCCCGCGGCTTATGCTGTTGAAATTTTTCACAATTTTAGTTTGGTACACGATGACATCATGGATGCAGCTCCTCTGCGCCGGGGTAAACCGACTGTACACCAAAAATTTGGTACAAATGCCGGTATTTTAAGCGGAGATGTAATGTTGATTTATGCATATGAATATCTGCTAAAAGTTGATAAACCGCACTTAATCAAAGATTTAGTTCACATTTTTAATCGCTTTGCGATTGAAGTATGCGAAGGACAGCAAATGGATATGAATTTTGAAAAGCAAACCAATGTTACAATTGCTGACTATCTAAAGATGATCGAGTTGAAAACGGCAGCGCTCATTGGCGGGGCATTGGAGCTGGGAGCCTTGATTGGTGGGGCTTCGGCACAAGAAGCTGCACACCTTGCCGCCTTTGGTCGAAATGCAGGCATCGCTTTTCAATTACAGGATGATATGCTTGATACCTTTGGCGATCCGGCAAAAGTGGGGAAAAAACCCGGCGGTGATATTATTCAAAATAAAAAAACATATTTGATTATCAAGGCTTTAGAATTGGCAGATGAGCGCACCAAAGCTGAATTGATGCAGTGGATGACCACTACACCCACGGATGAAAACGAGAAAATCCAACGCGTCACCTCCATCTTACAACAGTTAAATATTCCAACTATTGTAGAAAATATCAAAGCGGATTTTATGAATAAAGCCTACGCTCATCTCGAGCAAGTGAATGGTAATCAGGCAATTAAAAATGAATTGAAGACTTTAGCAGATATGTTAGCCAATCGGGATTTTTAATGCTTGAATGCTTTTATATTATCAATTGTGCCAAGGGCATCCTCCAAAGGAGTCCTTTGGACATTCGGGAAATAGCATAAGATTTCACCGAAACGCCATTTAACAAATAACAATTAAAATAATATCATCAACTAAAAAGGAGCAACCACCGTAGCGGCTACCCCTCACACTATGAAACACTATATCTGTAATCAAATGAATACTGATCGGAGAAGATTGGTAAACCAATGATTGTCAAGGTAAAATTAGAAAGTAATTTTCTATCATACAAGTTAAATTTTCATAAAATAAAAAATTTAATATATCTGCTCCGGCGCAAGGCACATTTCCTGTGGTTCGGACTGTAAAAAAATTTTGCCGTTCCACCACTCTTTTTCAATGACCGCTCGATTTTTTTCATAAAATTTTAGTGCCGGCTCATTCCAATCCAGCACCTGCCACTTCACCAAACGACACCCCATCCGCCTCGCTTCATCCAGAAAAGCGTCAAACAGCATTTGACCAATACCGTAGCGCCGATATTCCTGAAACACGACAAAATCTTCCAGGTATAACATTTTACCCTTCCACGTAGAGTACGCCAGGTAATACAATGCCATACCCACGATCTTGCCTTCGGCTTCCGCAAGAATGGCATCATAAACGCCTGCTGCAAAATCGCTTTCGTACTCTGTAATAGTAGCGACAAATTCCGTTTCGGCTTTCTCGTAAATGGCGAGTTCACGTACCAGCGCATGTATAGCCGGTACGTCAGTAGGAACAGCTTTCCTCAGAGAGATTTGCATAAAAAGACGAATTATCGGTTATCCGTTATCGGGATCCGTACCAACGTGCTTCCGAATAACAGATACCCGATAATTGCTTTAGCGTTGAATTTCAAACTTCTCGTAATGGCGAATTTTACCTTCGCTGGTATCTATGCTATCTACGCGCGCCAGGGGTGGTCCCTGAAAACAGCGCTCGATTAACGCTTCGAGTATTTCCTCCTCTCCTTCCACTTCTACATGGACGCTTCCATCGGAGTCATTCCGAACAAAGCCCTTGAGGTTCAGTAAATTAGCTTCGTTACAAACAAAAGCGCGGTAGCCAACGCCCTGCACTTTGCCAACGATCCGCATTTTCCAGTGTTGCATCGCTTCTGATTTTGCGTTGCGAAGATTTGATAGCATTTCCTTTGTGGTATAAGCTACTTCAAAGGTTTTTTCTATCGTTTTTAATAACGAAATCACTTTTTTCTCCTTTATTTAACAACCACTAACTGCCTGCTTTCCAACTTGTTATCTACGACTAGGCGCAAGTAATACACACCCGCAGTTAATGATCGGATATCCTGGGTGTAAACGCCAGACATTTGTTTTGCGTTCACAAAAGTATATAATTTCTGACCAATC
>JBKBWT010000482.1:0-3987 GCA_046314415.1 Saprospiraceae bacterium | reverse complement strand
CTTACGCCGTTTTACGGTGGTGGTTACACCGGCAAACATCAATCCAATAGTCGTCAACACGCCGCCGGTAATGTCGAGCACCGCTCCCTGGGTAACTGCCGCCAGCACTAACCCAATCACTGCCAGCCCGCTACCCGTGGCAATGTTTGGTGTAACGGATTGACGATCAGGGAATAAGGTTTTGTCGGAGAAATTCTCGGTGCGGTTCATAAAACGACTGAATGCCTCTTGCAATTCCATAATCACGCGTCCGCGTCGTTCGGCAATGTCACTGAAAATATCCTGATCGGTACTAAGAATGCTCTTGCTGGTTTTAATTTTTAGCTCAATCATGCGCGCCATTTGCTGAATGCTCTCTGCCAGATCGCCCACGCCATCATCGAGTTTATTGCGCAATTCGGAATTCAGCGAGCGTTCCATATCCAGCGCCAAATCATCCAACCACTCTTTCATCGAAGCTTTTTTGCTGAAAATGGAAGCAAACGAACGCCGTACCAAAGAGAAGAATCCAAGTCCTGAACTTAAGTCTTCTTCTTTTGATCTTGTAATCCGATCATACGCCGCTACCAGGTTTTCCACCAGCACATCCACCTGTTTGTACGATTTTTGTTCCTGGTTGTTCAGGGTTTGTATCACGTCCTGCCGGAATTCGGTATCGGCTTTAAATTGTTCCTGCCGCAAGTCCAGTGCCTTACGAATACGGCTGATAATGGTCGCGCAGGTCTGCACATTATTTTGCAATTTCAAAATCGGTGCTTTGCCGCCGGTAATATTTTGTTTGATGAACTCGCGCAGCGCCAGAAAACCACTTTCTTCTTTCAAGCCCTCCTGCTCCTGCTTAGCCGAGACCGCAAAAACCCTGGGGTTGCGCACGCCTTTCTTTTCCGCGTAGTCCGTCACACCCCGCAAGTTGACCGCGAGATCTTCGGCGTTCATCAGGTCTTTTTGTTGCAACACAAAAATGATTTTCTTGTGCCAGTCGGCATGAATGAAGTTGAAAAAATCCCAAGCCGACTGCCGATACGGATTCTTGGCTTCAAATACAAAGACAATCAAGTCGCTGGCGGGAATAAAACTCTCCGTAATTTCCTGATGGTGCTCCACAATGGTATTGGTACCGGGGGTATCCACAATGGCAATTTCCTTCAAAATGTCCACCGGCAGGAACACTTGTTTCAAATAAGGATTTACTACCACCGTTTCCTCGCTGTCGCCATACAAAATCTGCATGATCACGTCCGTCATCGGCTGCGGGGCTACTTTGGTGATCTCGCGTCCGGTTTCCAGCAAGGCATTGATAAAGCTGCTTTTGCCCGCTTTTACTTCACCGACGATCACAAACATAAACGGCTCGTTGATGCGATTGCGTAAGTCGCTCACGGTAGCTGCCAGGTCGTCATTGCCAGTGCGAATGGTGAGTTCGTGCAGGTCTTTGGCGAGTTCGTCCACCTGCGCACGGAAGGCTTGTAAATTTCGACTGATAAAGTTGGTCATTTCAAAAGGTTATCGGTTAACTGTTGTTGGGCTATGGGTTTTATACTGCTTGGTTTATTCGTTCCTAGCTCTTTTTTATTTGACGTTTGCAGTTGCACCGGATCACACGTTTGCTCGGTCATGCCGCGCTTGATCCCTAAGTCCCTGCATCATTTAGTCCTTTATAAAGGTTTCATGTAAAATACTTATCGCCTCAGGTCCGGTACAAAAAAGCAGGTCTAAGATACTTAAATTAGGTAAAAAACCGTGCTTTTCTATAAAAACCTGTTCATAGCGGATTGGTTGAAAATGCGGGTCATCCTGTTGTCGATGGGCTTTGGGCGAAATGGCAGTTCGAAAGTCCAGGACATCCGTACCGGGCGTCTTTTCGTAGCGAGTGGTCAGTTGCAAATCAGGGCGGATGCCGAGCAGTTGGGTCATCGTTTGCAGCAAATCCCAATTCCAGTCAAATAAATAGGTATAGCGCTGCTCATAAAAAGGAGCAATGGCATCGGCATAATGTTCAAAAAAAGGCGACTTACCATACGCCGACTGTATCCCTTCCCAATGCCAATGTTGCCAGGGTTCTTCATAAGCAATCCGCACTTCCCGAATGGACTGTTGCTCATTTTTACCTTTCTCCAGCGGAATAGACAAGCGCAGCAAGCCATTGGCACCGGCGATATGGCAGCGATTGCGGTAGCTCCCCTTCGCATAGTGCTCGTGCGCCTCTATATAAATGGTGTGATAATGCAGCAGTTTGCTGAAATATTGAACCGGCGGTAAGTATTGAACTTCCAGTAAGATGTTCGGAACTAAAGTCATGCAGTTGTGATCATTGCAGCCTCAAAGATATACAATACTGCAATGGTGGAATACGGTAAATTTGGAAAAGTGGAATAAAGAGAAGTGGTAGGCTGCTCATGCTCTCATTACAAGATTCCATTCCTCCACCTTCCCTTCATTCCACGCTTCCAACATTCCATTTAAGAAAAAACCCGCAACACCGTCCCGGTCAATTGCGTCTGGTACTGTTTTAAAGGACGGTTCGCCGGACCATTGATGACGCTGCCGTCTTCTGCAAAATTGGAGCCATGATTCGGGCAGAAGAAGCGCCGATTGCCGCCCTGGTACTGCACTAATGTGCCCTGGTGGGTACAAGCTGCTGCTACGGCAATGTAAGCACCCGCCGTGGTACGCGCCACAATTACCCCATTGCGAATCAGAAATCCGCCATTGTTTTGCAGTGCTGCGTTGGCACTCTCGCTCAGGTTCAGCGTAAAATCAAGCGTCTCAGCTTCATCTTCGGAGTCGCTGGTACAGCCGCCAAAGCAGGAAGCAACCACCATGCCGCCCACCGAAAGTCCCAGCAGGTTCATAAATTCCTTTCTGTCCATGTTTAAAATGCTTTAAGTGTTTAAAATAACTTTTTACGACAAGGGAGAGGCTTGGGCACACGCAGTCAACGCTGCTATACACAGGTAAAACGGCAACCTAACAGTAAAAAATGCAGAAGGTTTGTACAAAAACCGGGCAATTGTAATGCCTGTTGCAAATCGCTATTTGCTTAGAGATTCATATCATTTTCAATGGACAATTGAATATTGGTGACTAACTAAACCCCTGATGCTTTATTGATTCAGATTTTACAGCTACACTTTCACATTTTACCTTTGTTTTTAAAGCAATTTGGGTAGCGGAAAAGTCATCGTGAAGCGGGGAATCGAGCTGACCAGCAGGGGCTTCAAATGTTGCAATGGCGGGAAGTACGCGGCATCGGCTTGCACCGATTTTAAAGTAGCCAACTGCGCCTTGCCACTGGCTTGGGGTTGGGTGAGTAGCAAGGCATTGCGCCGTTCTTGTACAATACGCAAAGGAGGAAGTAAGGAACTTGAAACGGGTAGTGCAAAACTCCAGGGCTTTAGTTCGGCACTAAAAAACGGAACCCCGGTCTGACTTACCGAAAAGCGCCGGATGCCTGTGCTGTCTTTTTGCACTGCAAAATCCGCCAGTTCTTTAGGAATGCCCCAGTTTTCAATGCCGTTCCACACGCTGTCGTAAGTAGAAACGTAGATTTTGGAAATAGAGAAGACCCATTTTCCATCTAGCTTGAAGCAGCCGGGAATGTACAACAACTCCTGATAAGCGCCCACGCCCGAGGTAGCATAATCCACCAACATCACCGCACCCACCCAGCCCCGGTAGGCGGCTTGCTGATAGGGCTGCATAAAACCATACTGCTCATTGAACGTCCGTGGAAAATGATAGAGCATCACCACTCCACTGCCATGCAGGGTCCAGGGAGGCGGCGCAATCTGATTGGGTGTCTGCATAAACTGGATTGAACCACTAAAGTAATTGGAATAATGGAGAAAAAATAGCCCTTTAGGGCTTAAATATCGGTAGTAACCATTGCTAAATACCCATCGTTGCTCCATTAGGAGCTTAACGAGGAGTGGTCAAGCTCCTAATGGAGCAAAACACACCCTGGTATGATTACTACCGATATTAAAC
>JBKBWT010000481.1:0-4035 GCA_046314415.1 Saprospiraceae bacterium | reverse complement strand
GGGTAGATTTAAATGATTTTCAAAACCTGGTCATTTTAGAAACGTCTTCGCCGCTTAATTTTATCAATTTTGCAAATGGCGAAAATAACGCACCAGAAAAAATCAGCTGCATTATTAATTTAAAACGAGTAAATGATATTCGTTTTATTAATAAATTTTTTGAATCGGCCAACGATAAACTGCGCAAAGGCGGCTATTTTATTGGCTGTGTTGAAACGGCTCGCCAACGCGAGGAACGTTTACTAGCTAAATATCCGCGCCCTTTTAATTATGCTTATAATGTGGTGGATTATTTAGCTAAACGCGTTTGGCCCAAGCTACCTTATTTAAAACAATTATATTTCAAGCTTACGGCTGGTCGCAATCGCGTCATTTCGGAAATGGAAACTTACGGACGCCTTTATTCCTGCGGCTTCCACTTATTAGACACGCTCGAAGCCGGCGGTAAGTTATACTTTGTGGCTCAAAAAATCGGCAAGCCAGATTATAATAACGAAGCAAGTTATGGTCCATTTATTAAGTTGAAGCGCACAGGCAAAGATGGTAAATTAATAAAAGTGCGTAAGATTCGTACCATGGCACCCTATTCCGAATATATTCAGCAGTTTATATATGAGCGTTATGGCTTACAGGAAGGTGGCAAATTAAATAATGATCCGAGGGTAAGTAAATTGGGCAGTTTTATGCGTAAATACTGGCTCGATGAACTTCCGATGTTAATCAATTTACTCAATGGCGACCTGAAATTATTCGGCGTACGTCCGCTCAGTCAACATTACCTGAGCCTTTATCCATCGGAGTTTGTTGAATATCGCAAGCGTTTTAAGCCGGGCTTGATTCCGCCTTTTTATGCCGATATGCCCAAAACTTTTGAAGAAATTGTTGCTTCGGAAGCACGGTATTTACAAGCGTATGAACGCGGAGGTATGTGGACAGACATCAAGTATTTATACAAATCATTATATAATATTTTCATAAAAAAAGCCAGAAGTCACTAAATGTTCTGATTTAAAAATTGCCTAAAACCCTTATCCATCTTGGCATACGGCAAAATCCACATTATTACATTTACCCTTAAATTGCAAATCCATTGATCATCCTTAATTCCTTAAAACCATGATTGTAAAACAGCTTTCCATTATTATTCCGGCGTATAATGAAGAAAAAACCATTTACAACATTCTTACCAAAGTAACGGACACAAAATTGATCGGTAATATTGAAAAAGAGATCATCGTAGTAAATGACTGTTCAAAAGATAATACAGAAAGTGAAATAAAACGATTCACATGTAATAATCCGGGCGCTAATATTCACTATTATAAACATGATGTAAATGCCGGCAAGGGTGCAGCCTTGCGCAGCGGTATTTCCAAAGCCACCGGCGATTATGTTATTATTCAGGATGCCGACCTGGAATATGATCCAAATGAATATAATTTATTACTAAAGCCTATTCTCATGGGTCAGGCGGATGTGGTGTACGGCTCGCGTTTCATGGGCGGCAGGCCGCATCGGGTCTTGTTTTTCTGGCATACCATCGGCAATCGTTTCCTTACTTTTTTATCTAATATGTTTTGTAATTTGAATTTGACCGACATGGAAACCTGCTATAAAATGTTCAATACCAAAATGTTGCAATCCATTTCACTGGAAGAAAATCGTTTTGGATTTGAGCCGGAAGTGACCGCCAAGATTGCTCGGGTGCCCGGCGTTCGCATTTATGAAGTAGGCATTTCTTATTATGGCCGCACCTACGAAGAAGGTAAAAAAATCGGCTGGCGCGATGGTTTTCGAGCTATTTATTGCATTTTTAAATATGGTGTTTTTACCAAAAGTAAAAAGCCGGCTTTCGTTCCTCAAATCCTGGAATTTCCGGCGCAGGAATCGGTTCCTACATCACAAAACCAACAAGTTATTACAACACACGCCTAAATTATATAAAATTACTCAAGCTTTATTATAAAAGTGTGGCATGTCTTACGGATGTGTCATACTTTTTTGGTTGCAGCAAATTATAATTACTAAAATTCCTCAATCGTTTCCTTTATGCTTTTACTCCTGCTTTCCTGGATTTTAATCCTCTGGTTATCAACCGCTTTTGGCATAGTAGGCTGGAAATTAACTACACACTTTATAAATAAAAATTATAGCGGAATCACTAACTTAAAAAGCGAGCATATTGTTTCGTTTGGTTTTTTAATCATTTCTATGCTCGTTAGTTACATCTCTATATTTAGTGCAATCGATTTATGGATTAAAATTTCTTTTCTCATCATTGGTATTATTATTACTTCTTTACATTTTCATGTTTTTAAGCAGTTATTAAACCGAAACCTAAACAATTGGAAATCAGCACATTTTGTTACCAAAGTATTAATATTTATATTATTTTTTACGACGCTTTTTATTGGCAGCGGTAAAATCATCCATTATGATACGCTGTATTATCATTTACAAACTATTCAGTGGATTGAAACGTATCCGGTCGTGCCGGGCTTAGGCAATATTCATACGCGACTGGCGTACAATTCCCATTTTTTCTTACCATCCGCCTTGTTTTCCATCTCATTAACAAAGGAATACATATTATATCCATTAAATAGTTTTTTCTTTTTTGGTTTTGCCACGATGTTGTTATTTAAAATTGATGGTTACATTCAAACCAAAAGTCGCTTTAATTTTATTTTAAATCTATGCCTTTTACTACTTTTTATTTATCACTGCCTGCCTTTTGTAAATAGCACTTCTACCGATGCAACTACTTCCTTATTAATGTATTATGTATTTTTTATTTTTATAGAATGGCGTCAAAAAACCGATTATAGCCGTGAATTATTAATATTACTTGCAGTGGTTGCCTTTACCGTAGTGACGTATAAACTTAGTTCATTATTATTATTACTATTACTGCCATTTACATTTACGAAAAACATTATACAAAGAGCAACAATGTTTGCGGTTATCGGCTGTATCATATTTACGCCATTTTTCATACGTAATTATTATTTATCCGGTTATTTAATCTTTCCGCATCCTGATGTGGATTTATTTGAGGTAGATTGGAAAGTACCTCAGGAAGAAGCATTTATAGATGAGAAATTTATAGAAGTATGGTCGAAACTGCCCAATGGACAGCGCTCAGCGTTGGAAACTTATCAAGATGCAGAAATTGTACAAATTACCGAAATTCATGCGATGAATTGGCTGTTGCCCTGGTTTACAACGTTCGGATTTAAATGGAAACTGATATTGTTTATTAATTTATTATCATTCCCCATATTATTACTCGCTATTTACAAAAAACATTATACCATTGCCATTCTTGCTTTTGTCCTGCTGGTAAATTTTGCGTTTTGGTTGTTAAAAGCACCAAATCCGAGGTTTGGTTATGGCATTCTTTTTATGGCGTTTAGCTTAAATATTGCTTATATTTTATACCTGTTTATTCATTTACCGATATTAAAAATGAGCCCTTATTTAGCAGCGCTCGGTATTTTTATAATTTTTATGATAAATCCAGGAGTTTTATTTAAATCCCGCGCACAGGGGTTTGCTGCGCTATTATTACCGGAACGCCTGGATTCTGTACCAACCAAAGATTTTGCACCCCTAAATTTTACCTTACATACACCAGCAGGCGACCGGCGATGTTATAATACGCCGATTCCATGCACGCCTTATCCCAAGAAAAATCTGATGTTGCGCGGGAAAACCTTACAAGCCGGATTCAGTCGCATTCGGGAACAATCCTCTTACGAGCCAGTATTTATCGGGGCTCTTAAAATAAAATAATTCTTTATATGATGAGGTAAATATAAACTTAAAAAAGTCCCGCAGACATTGCCAACCACATCCAAGCGCTGCCTACGGGATGCCGACAAATAAATAAAATGATTTTAAAAAAATACCAGGTCATCCATTCATCCATTAAGTATCTGGACAAAAATAAATTTATAATAAAAAGTTGTTTGAAAAATTGATACAAAACTGGTGGTCGTAGCTTCTAATAATATTAAATAAAGCCTCTAAGAG
>JBKBWT010000480.1:1171-4040 GCA_046314415.1 Saprospiraceae bacterium | reverse complement strand
TTTTGGCAGTGCCCCGGGCTTATTTGATTGATTATAGCTATCCCGCATAAAATTGGAAGTCGCACTGACCACCAGATATTGTTTTCCATTCAGCGTGTACATACTGGGTTGAGCATTTGGCTCATAGCTCAGCGTCGTTTCCCAGAGAATATTTCCATTGTCCGCATCAAAAGCATAGAGTTTGCCGCCTTTCGCAGTAGCAAATACAACCCCGGTAGAGGTGACCACCATGCCTTTTCGCAGCGTGCCGCCCGGAGCGCCTTTGCTCGGATCGCCCTTTGCATATAAGGAATCTAGTCCAACAGGTTTTCTCCATTTAATGACGCCTTCATTCAAATCATACGCCACCAGAGAAGACCAGGGCGGTGTTGCCAATGCCGACCACTCCGTACCGTAATCGGTTACATAACGATCACCTTTGTAAGTCGTTCCTGCCGGGTAATCCAGCATTGGCGGGCTTCTCTTGGCATCCGGCGGAATGGTAGCGCCACCAGATGCAACCACTGGACCTTCCGGCTTGGTCTCTTCATTCGCTCTTCGTGGGAAGTTAAAGGCGACGGGATTTCCGCCAAGAAAACGGTATAATGCCTTGATCGTTTCTTCATCCACATGCGCAAAGCCTGGCATTTGCCCTTTACCACCGGTAACAATGTCTTTAAATTCGGTGTAGAAAATATACTGCCCGGCATTTACTAAAGCTGGTCCCGTGGCACCGCCTTCCATGTTTTTGCCGTGACAGGCTTGGCAGATAGAAGAATACAGATTTTTAGCTTTTGCAATTTCATTCTCTGACAAGTTGATTTTCGGAGGCTCTACTTTATTCAATTTATAGGTAGAAGCATGTTCCTGCGTCAAAATGTACATGATCCCTTTATTGGGATCGGCTGCGGTATTGCCATAATTGGCGCCGCCCAAAGCACCGGGCATCATGATGGTTTCGTATTTATCCGACGGTGGAACGTACAATCCTGATTTGGCTTTCTCCAATCTTGTGTACCACTGTTGTTTGATACTATCGGGAAAATAAGGATTCAAAGTTTCCTTAGTTACTTCGTGCCGCGTAAAACTTGGCAGGGAAGAAATCGGCTGTGTAGGCCAGGCTTTCTCACCCGGCATTTCACTGGCAGGGAAAGGTTTTTCTTCAATTGGAAATACGGGGTTTCCGGTTTTCCGGTCAAAAACGAACATGAATCCATGCTTGGTAGCTACGGCTACGGCTTCAATCTTTTTACCACCTCGATTCACCGTTATCAATTGCGGCGCAGGCGAGAGGTCATAATCCCAAAGATCGTGATGCACCGTTTGGTAATGCCACAAACGCTTGCCCGTACGGGCATTCAAAGCAACGAGGCTATTGCCAAACAAATTACTGCCCAAGCGATCCGCACCATAAAAATCATACGTTGGAGAACCAAGTGGCAAAAATACAATCCCATTTTTCTCATCGACCGACATTTCACTCCAGACATTCACCGCGCCCACATATTTGTAAGCATCCTTGGGCCAAGTGTCATAGCCATACTCGCCAGGGTGCGGAATGGTATGAAAGGTCCATTCCAGCTTACCGGTCACCACATTGTACGCCCTTACATAGCCGGGTGGGGAAAAATAACTCTCTCCAGGAGCCGAGCCCATTATGATCAGGTTTTTATAAATTACACCCGGCATCATTGCTTGCATTCTGCGGATGGAGGAAGGGTCACGATCCAATCCTTCACGCATATCCACGTAACCGTTCTTACCAAAACTTGTAATCGATTTCCCAGTTGTTGCATCAATCGCCTGTAAAGAGTTATTGAGCGTGAAAATCAATCGTTTATCTTTTTTGTTTTTACTTTCCCAGTAATTGATACCCCTGCGGGTGATGCCCCTTAAGTTAGCATGAATCCAGATTTCCTTACCCGTTACTACATTTACAGCAATGAGCGAGTAATTTTTTCCCAGCACGTACATGGTAGAATCCACGATAATCGGACTGAAGAAGTAAGATTGGTCGTCGCCGGAAGGGTACATCCAGGCCACCTTCATTTGGTTAACGTTTTCCTTGGTGATCTCAGAGGCTGTAAAATACCTCGATTGGTCAGGACTTCCGCCATAATGCTTCCAGGTGGTATGATCATTCGCGGATGAGTCGCTATCGGTAAATACAGTCATAGATAACAGCACGATAACTGCCAGTGATAGCAATCCAATAAATCCAGTTTTGAAATAGGTCGAAGGTGTTTTGTTGTGATTGTTTCGCATATACATTACCATTAAGATGTTCCATTCCTTGCTTGCGTAAGACAAGAGCCGTACACAAAGAAATTAAATGTCAAAACTACACTTAATTTCTTTACCCCAAAAAAAAAGCCGATGATAGGTGGCTTTTAGATTATCCAATAATTATACTGTCTTGAGGTAAAAAGAGAAATTTTGATTTTCTACTAATCGTTATTTTAAAATTTTGGTCATTCAATCAAGAATCAAAGATAATTTTTTAGACAATCGATTGTAAGATTTTTTTCGATAAAAATATTGTTTCTTTTAGAAAATCGATTTTTGCTCTGTTTGAGTAAAAGAACCCATCAATTAATCGATTGCAACAGGCTCGCCTTGAAGTTTTGTAGCATTTTTTTTCATGCTTATCCAAAGTACTTCAGGCGCAATAAAATCAAGGGTTTTGCTGGGTGTAATTGAAATTTTATTACAAAAATGACTGCTTTTTCAAAATTTTTCACTCATTTCGTTTAGGGAAATACGTTTTTTATCCTACTTAAGAAAAGAGAGCGCTACGCATTAACTCACTAGTGCATAAATATGAGTGTAAAAGAGCTAGCCGACGCACAATTGGTAGCATTGCTTCGTGAAGGTAACCTAAGGGCATACG
>JBKBWT010000480.1:0-1161 GCA_046314415.1 Saprospiraceae bacterium | reverse complement strand
CGGTATTGGTATAAGTTGTACCAGTGGGCTTCCCATCAAGTGGGGGCTCAGGACGCCGAGGAGTTGGTACAGGAGGTTTTTCTGAGTTTGTGGAACCGCCGGACAGAAGTAAGCATCAAGCGCTTAGATCTTTACCTGGCTGTATCTATCAAAAATCAGGTTTATTCTTTCTTTAAATCCCAACTCAGCTATCGGAAATATCACGAATACCTGCTTTTCAAGGAATTAGAACAGGCACCTGATGGTAATCAGATTTTGAATTTCAAAGAACTGGCGCTTGCTATAGAAGAAGCCCTGAACCGACTCCCCGAAAAAAGTGCGGAGGTGTTCCGACGCAGTCGTTATGAAAACCAACCGATTAAAGAAATTGCCAAACAATTGAATCTAAGTGAAAAAGCCGTGGAGTATCACCTGACCAAATCGCTTAAATTTTTGAAAGACACTTTAAAACCGTATCAGTCTGAAAATTGAATAATCTAACTTAATTGTTGTGAAATGACCCAACAGGAGTTCAATGAACTTGCAAAACGTTATCTTGAAGGAAAAACCACGCCGGAAGGAGACAAGGAAATTGAAGCTTGGTACAAATCTCAACCAGAGTTTCATGAAAATTCCTACCCGGATAAAATTGCCCAAAAGGTAGGTAAAAGGATAAAGCGCAAGCTCCTCCAGCATGCTTATAGTACATCGGCAAGGCGCATTATTACCATTGCCTGGGTATTAGGCATTATTATTGCAATGACGTTGGCTTTTGTTTGGTTGAGTCGCTTTGAATTACCTCCGCTTCCGCCCAAAAAAGCCGCGCCAACGCCGCCAGCCGTCGTTCAGCAAGAAGGTATTGAGCTTAAAAATACGACATCGCAAGATCAAAAAATAACCTTGCCGGATGGTTCACTGGTGGTATTAAAACCCGAAAGCAGCTTAGTATATAATGAAGACTTTAATAAAAGTAAACGAGAAGTGCACCTGCGCGGCGAGGCTTTTTTTGACGTAGTGAAAAATCCGGCCAAGCCTTTCATCGTGCATGCGGGTGAAGTCGTAGCCGAGGTGGTAGGCACTTCGTTCAGCATCAAAAATGCCGAAGACTCTAAAAATGTGGAAGTAGATGTTATCTCAGGAAAAGTTTCGGTTTATGCAGAAAAAAAGTCTCGCATCAAACCC
>JBKBWT010000479.1:0-4098 GCA_046314415.1 Saprospiraceae bacterium | reverse complement strand
TTTGACCGGCGCATCTGCCCACGATTCCTTTTCCGTTGTATCAAATGGCGTCGGCATTTTTAATTCCTTACCCGTCTTTAAATTGACCACCGTCAGGTCGAGCGCGCAGCCGCGATTGTGTTTGGAGCCCGTCCACGGCGATGCTACATACGTGGAATCAGGATGGCTTTGGTAGAATTGCACTGTCACGGCATACGGACGGTATCCATCATAAATCTTTAACCCTAAACCCTGCGCATTCAGCTCTTTTTGAATTTGCTGTAAGGCACGCACCACCGGAAGCCGCGCAAATGATTTTGCCTCCTGGTAAAACACTTTACCGAGAAAGTTATTACTCGTGGCATAACGCACATCCAGCACAATATTGGGGATGTAATCTTTGATTTCCACCAATGCTTTATTCGTATCCGCCGCTACCAGTTGCCGATACACCTGTACATCACTGATGACTGCCAGTGGATAGCCGTATTTATTCAGGTTTTGTGCGTGAACACTCAATAATACACCACTGAAAGCCACAAGCCAGCAACAAACCGTTTTTATTGGATTCATATTTTTATTGATAATGGACTATTGATTATTGATAATGGATTGTATCATAGCAAACTAAAAATTACACCTATGCTTAAAATACAAACCGCTATTGCTGATTGAAAGAAGTACTCCATTTTAAATAATTTCAATTCTCTCATTTCACATTTCATATTTCACCTCTCCCTTTTTGCTTCACTCGCCCAAATAAGGGTCTTTGATCTTTTTCGCTTCGTATTTGATACTGGAAAATTTGACCGTGCATTTATTCCCGGTAGGGGACTGCGCCAGAAAACCCACTTTAAAACCGGGCTTTGCATCAAACTGGCAATGCCGAATGAGCAACCATTTTTTACCGTCGCTTGAGTAGTACAAGGTTATTACATTCCCGGCTTTGGCGAGTTTATAAAATACTTTATTACCCGTCAACGCCGCCGAATTACAATCATCCGAAATATTTTTAGTCACCACACTCACCACGCGTTTAGCGCCGGTATAATCTTTTTCGTAACAAAACTTAATCCAATTCAGGCTATCACTTTTCAGTACGATGGCGCCGCCGTCCCATTTGCTCGTAAACGGATGCTCAATGGCTGCCACGAGTACAAAATTGCTATCCGGCGTAAACAGTAGCTTCGGCGCATTGTCGGTATTGTACGTCACATTAGGGTCTCTGAACATATCCGTTTTTGCGCCCGCTTCGATGGTAATTTCGTTGGGTTTCACACTGAACACTGCGGGTTTATTTTCCCACTGTAAAGGATACGGGATGCCCGACACCTTAATTTCGTCTAACACTTGCGCGGTAGCGGCAAACGTAGCGCCTAGCAGCGCCAACCATAACAGGGTTCTTTTCATATGATCAATTATTGAATGATACAGAAAGCTTGATGCGTGATTAAGACTGCCTAAACTAAGGAGAATTGAGCAAATCTGCGAACGCACGCCCGGTAATTTTTTTTCCACGCCCCCATTCTATCCATTCATTTTACAAATATGCTTTGTTACTTAAAGGCTTTTTATAATTATCTCGCCTAAAATATCATACAAATCCACTTTATTTATTTCTTTTTTTTTACATTTTACACCTTCAATTTTACATTTTACATTTCATCTTTTACATTTGTTACACTCCCTTTCATATTTCACATTTCATCTTTCATATTTGTTACACTCCCTCTTACATTTGTTATACTCCCTCTTATACAATTTAAATTCCCCTCTTACATTGCACATTTTATCTTTTACATTTCACATTTCATCTTTCACATTTGTATTCCTCCCTCCGGGTGTTTTACGTTTCACTTTAGTCGTGGTGTGACATTGAAAGCATCACCGGCGTATAAGAACGCGTCATACGAAGTAAAGAAAGCCTTTCCAGCAATAGACGCTTATAGTGTCAGCCAAGTAATTGAGTCTCTTCCACGCATTACAGGCACTTGCTGCGTACAGTGATGTCGTCTTAACATCACCTTAGCCAGTGATAAAAATAATTTAGGCTGTTTTGGAAATCGCTTGGCGAGGGCGAGGGAAAAGATAGACTGAGGCGGCATTTAGATGAAGCAGAAAAAAGAAAGAACTGATAAACTCTGCGTTCAAATTTAATTTCTGTGCAGGCACTCTAATTGCAATGATTTTGTATTTTATCGTGCATTATGAATGACAAGCGTACAAGCGAATGAATTTAGTTGACTACAAATGAGGAGGGTTAAAATGTGGTGCTACGCCATTCCAAAGGAATCCTATGGATAGGCGTTTAATATCGGTAGTAATAAGAATAGCGTGTTTGCTGCTCCTTTAGGAGCTTAACAAGGCGAGTTAAGCTCCTAAAGGAGCAAGGACAGGTATTTGGCAATGGTTGCTACCAATATTTAAGCCCTAATGGGCTATTTTTTATCCATAATTCACGTTAATTTAAAGGTTCTATTCGCGACTTGAATGCAAACAACTTTTTCTGATACCTAAAATCTACCTGCTTATGCCAAAGTTACTTTGCCTGCTGCTCTGCGTGCTACTCCTGTGGGCTTGCAAATCTCAACAAAATCAGGCGGCTGCGCCCCTTGCCAAGCGCCCGAATATTGTGGTGATCATGACAGACGATCATGCTAAAAATGCGATGAGCCTTTACGGCAGTACTTTAATCAAAACGCCGCATCTGGATCGGCTTGGCAAGGAGGGCATCACTTTTCACCAGGCTTTTGTTACCAATTCGATCTGCGGACCCAGCCGGGCGGTGGGCTTGACCAGCAAGTACAGTCATTTGAATAAGATGTATGACCATAGCAATAAATTTGACGGCAGTCAGTGGACGTATCCGAAGGAATTGCAAAAATATGGCTATTACACGGCGATTGTGGGCAAATGGCATTTGAGTACCGCACCGACGGGTTTTGATTATTGGAATATTCTGATCGATCAGGGGCAATATTATAATCCGGATTTTGTGGAAATGGGCGACACCACGCAAAAAGAAGGCTACGCCACCAATTTGATTACCGACTTTGCCATTCAAACACTCGACAAACGCCCTAAAGACAAGCCCTTTCTGCTGCTGCTGCATCAAAAAGCCCCGCACCGCAACTGGATGCCCGATACCACGCATTTGCGCTTGTTTAATGATAAAGATTTCCCGATTCCGGCTAATTTATGATACGTACGACGATCGGATGGCGGCTGGTGCGCAGGATATGGAGATTAAAGATATGTATCATTCGAGTGATATGAAACTTTATCTGCCCGAAGGGGCAAAAGACCCCGGTACCGGCGGCGGACGCGATAAAGGTGGCTACAACGCGCAGCGCGATTGGGCTTACTTGTACGGTCGGCTCAATGAGAAACAGAAAAAAGTGTGGGATGAATATTACAAACCGATTTCGGATGCCTTTTATCGCAATCAACCGCAGGGGAAACAATTGGCAGAATGGATGTATCAGCGGTATATCAAGGACTATTTGCGTTGTGTGGCTTCGGTGAATGATAATGTCGGCAGGTTTCTGGATTATCTGAAACAAATCGGCGAATTGGATAATACCTTGATTATTTACACATCCGATCAGGGATTTTTCCTGGGCGAGCATGGCTGGTACGACAAGCGCTTTATGTACGAAGAATCCATCGGCATTCCGCTGGTGATGCGCTATCCTAAAAAAATCAAGGCGGGTACGGTGAATGATGATTTAGTGCTCAATCTGGATTTTGCGCCTACGATTCTTGACATTGCAGGCGTGCCCATTCCGGCGGAGGCGCAAGGCAAGTCGCTGGTTCCTTTATTGAATAACAAAACGCCAAAAGATTGGCGCCAGGCGATTTATTATCATTATTATGAATACCCGCACGGCTGGCACGAAGTGAAGCGACATCTCGGCATTCGTACGAACCGTTACAAACTGATACATTTTTATAATGATATTGATGAATGGGAATTGTATGATTTGCAAAAAGATCCGCACGAAATGCATAATAGACTTGCGTCAAGTTGATTATCAATGATTTAGCAAATTTTCTGGTTTTTCGCCAATAAGAGGTTTTTAGAATACGTAATAAAAATTAGCTGAATCGAAATGATTT
>JBKBWT010000478.1:0-4103 GCA_046314415.1 Saprospiraceae bacterium | reverse complement strand
CAGTTTTGTACCCTTTTTCCAAAGCGCGCTTTTGCGCTTCATCCAACTTTGCTACAAATCTATTTTTACGGCTCATGCCGCTAATGTAGCTATTATTTACTTATTTTTGTCCAGGTACTTAGAAGATTTAAAAGTTGTTTATAAATGGATCGAGACTTTTAATGTTCCGCACTTCTATTTTCAGGTTTTCTTCGATAAAATTTATGGTATTTCTTTTGAACAGATACTTGAGATTATTTCAAATCCTGATAATGATGGTGTAATATTTTCAGTCGAGCGAGATACAAAAAATCAGAATAAAACAACGATAAAAATCAAATCTAAGTCAGGAATTCTTATTGCTTCAAAAGTGGATGAACCGGCACATGAAAGTGTTCGTAAGGAGATGGATAGAGGTAGGTTATTGTTTTATGTAACCTTTAAAGGCGGAACTGCATATTTGGACGTAGATAATCTCCGAAATATTTTAGGAATCAACGAAGGCGATTTTTAATGCTGCAACTTAAAACACATACCGTAAGTAATGAGATTGAGCGAGCATACGCTATGGCTACTTCGCTGGAGCATAGAAAAAAATTTGCTCAATTCTTTACCCCTTTTCCTATCGCGCGATTGATGGCGAAATGGTTACTAGGTAATAATGAATTGCATGCTGTATTGGAGCCGGCATTTGGATTAGGCATATTTTCACGCGTATTGTTAGAAGCTCGAAAAGATTTAATTATTAAAGGCTTTGAAATAGATCAAAATATTTATGATAAAGCACGGGATGTTTTTGGCGGCATTAGAAATGTTGATATAATGCTACAAGATTATATGTATAATGATTGGGAGCATAAATATGATGGTATCATCTGTAATCCACCTTATTTTAAATTCCATGATTATGATAATAAAAATGTGCTTAAAGAAATCGAAAAACGACTATCATTTAAATTAAATGGCTTCACAAATCTTTACACGCTTTTTTTATTAAAATCAATTTATCAGCTAAATCCAAACGGCAGAGCTGCTTATATCGTGCCTTCAGAGTTTTTAAATGCTGATTATGGTAAATTGGTAAAATCTTATTTAATAAAGAGTGGCGTCTTACGGCATATCATTGTTGTAAATTTTGAGCAAAATGTTTTTGAAGATGCCTTAACCACTGCTTCAATTCTGCTATGTGCTAAAGATGAAGCGGAAAAGAAAGTGCAGTTTAATACCATTCATTCCTGGTCAGATTTAGAAAAATTGGAAAAAAATATAAAGCAGTATCCTAGTTATTTAAATAATAATCAAATTTTTAGTTTAAATGAGCTAACTCCTGAAATAAAGTGGAGGTCATATTATCAAAAGCAAAATGCTACAAAATTCAAACATTTAGTTCCTTTTTCTAATTATGGCAAAGTAGTGCGCGGCATTGCTACAGGGGCTAATGAATATTTTGGGTTTAATGTATCAAAAGCGCAAGAATTTGATATAAAAAAAGAATATTTACTGCCCTGTATTTGCAAAGCAGTGGATGTAAAAGAATCATTTTTTACTACGGCTCATTTTGAAGTATTAAGAGAAAAGGATAAAACGGTTTATCTTTTAAATGCTACGAATACTGCCGATATTCAGATTACTAAATATTTGCAAAAAGGCAAAGATGAAGCGGTTCACGAGAAATATTTGACTTCCAAAAGAAATCCTTGGTACGTACTAGAAAATCGTCCGCCTGCGCCGATTTGGGTATCGGTTTTCAATCGAAATGGGCTTCGGTTCATTAAGAATGAAGCTAATGTTTCAAATCTGACAACTTTTCATTGCATTTATCCGGTACAAACCAATTTATTTTCTACGGTTAGTTTGGATCTATTATTTGCCTATTTACTGACAGATACAGCAAAGCAAATTTTTGAAGATAATCGAAGGGAATATGGAAATGGGTTACAAAAATTTGAACCGAATGATATAAATAAAGCGCAGATGCTGGATTTGAAATTAATTGATACAGATACGGAAAGGAATATTTTAGAATATTACTATTTATATCGAGAATCTGTTCTCAACGAAAAGCCTGCTGAAAATTATGTAAGTGAAATAAACAAGATTTTAATTGAATATTTTACACAATGTAATAACGAGTAACGTCTAAGTGGTTAAACTCGGAAAAATAATTTTCCCGTTAAATTCACCGAAGAAATGCTAAACCGACCCTAAAAACCCACTACTTTTGTCCCGAATTTTTGTTTTCCCAGAATCACAAATAACCGATAACAATATTCTTACATGAATCTCGACGCTTTTGAAGTCATTGGAGGCAAACAATTAAAAGGAGAACTGGTGCCACAGGGCGCTAAAAATGAGGCATTGCAAGTGTTGTGCACCGTGCTGCTGACCGAGGAGCCAGTTACTATCAGCAATTTACCGGCGATTCAGGATGTGCTGTTGCTCATTGATCTGCTCAATAGCATGGGCGTGGATGTGACGAAGCACATTGACGGTTCTTATACTTTTCAGGCAAAAGATATTAATCTGGACCATTTATATTCGGAAGAATTCAGAAAAAAAGCCAATCGCCTGCGGGGCTCGGTGATGATGATCGGTCCGCTATTAGCGCGTTTTGGCAAAGCGGTGCTGCATAAACCGGGGGGCGACAAAATCGGGCGGCGGCGTTTGGACACGCATTTGTTGGGTTTGGAAGAACTCGGTGCCAAATTTGAATACATCGAGGAAAAATATTATTACGATGTCAGCGCTCCGCAACTGAAAGGCAAGTACATTCTGATGGATGAAATTTCGGTGACGGGTACGGCAAACGTTGTCATGGCGGCAGTCATGGCAGAAGGTAAAACCGAAATTTACAATGCCGCTTGTGAACCTTATGTGCAGCAATTGTGTAAAATGCTGTGCCGCATGGGGGCAAAGATTTCGGGTGTTGGCTCCAACTGGCTGGTGATTGAAGGGGTGGAAAAACTCGGTGGAACGGAACATCGGCTACTGCCGGATATGATTGAAATCGGTAGTTTTATTGGCTTGGCGGCGATGACCCAGTCAGAAATTACCATCAAAGATGCGCAAATTCACGAACTCGGCATAATTCCGCGCGTATTTCAACGGATGGGGGTGGATATGGAATTTCGTGGCGACGATATTTTCATTCCGGCGCAGGAAGAATATGAGATTCAGACCTTTATGGATGGTTCGATTATGACCATTTACGATGCGCCTTGGCCTGGGTTCACGCCGGATTTGATGAGTATCATTTTGGTGATGGCGATTCAGGCGAAGGGTAGCGTGCTGGTGCACCAGAAAATGTTTGAAAGCCGCTTGTTCTTTGTGGATAAGCTGATTGACATGGGCGCGCAGATTATTTTATGCGATCCGCATCGGGCAACGGTGATTGGTTTAAATCGTCGTTTTCAGCTGAAAGGAATTGAAATGACTTCACCAGACATTCGGGCGGGCGTGGCGCTGCTGATTGCAGCAATGTCGGCAAAGGGGCGGAGTGTGATTCACAATATTCACCAGATTGATCGGGGCTATCAGCATATTGATGAACGACTGAATAGAATCGGGGCGAGTATTCAACGATTATGAAGTTGAGAAATTTTGCTTATATAAATTTTTATGTGGATGTGGTCTGGCATCTGGCATCTCAAAATCTGGTATCTAAAAAAGTATGATTTTATACAATGTAACAGTAAAAGTTGACCATGCTTCGCACGAAGAATGGTTGGAATGGATGAAGGAAGTCCACATTCCAAATGTGATGGGCACCGGAATGTTCCTGGAGTATCGAATGTGCCGTCTGCTCGGTATGGACGAACCCGATGGTATGACGTATGCCATTCAGTACTATTGTCAGGACATGGAAACGTATGAAAAATACCAAAATTTGTATGCGCCTGATTTGCAGGCAGAACACAATGAACGCTACCGAGGTAAGTTTGTAGCTTTTCGCACGCTGCTGGAAGTAGTAGAAAACGGCTTGTTCTTTTTGCCAAATTAAATTTTAAGCTGAGATGGTGTATCTCGCATGCACCACCTCAGCTGCTGGTTTTTTACTCCCCCTTTCGCGTCAGCATGATTCCTGACATTTCTAATCGCTTCGGTACACCGTTTGCATCTAAGTG
>JBKBWT010000477.1:0-4116 GCA_046314415.1 Saprospiraceae bacterium | reverse complement strand
CAAGTATGGATTGGATCATTTACAACATCTTTTGCTCAACACCTCTAAATCCAGCCAGCTCAAACAGTATTTTGCACTTTTGTCACTGTACTGAGTGGCACCGCATAATTATGGAGCAAAAGGCCAATATGATTATGCTGCGGGTTGTTTATTGGCTTATGCCTGTTTAAAAAGTTTTGAGCTTGGGAGAAATCATTATACCGGCTTTTTATCTTTTGATAGTAAAACAGCGTTAATTACATTATATCAAGAAAAATATGGTGCTACACATGCTTTAGGGCATAAAATGTTTTTCACACCGGAAGCTGGTAAAAAATTGATCCAGCAATACTTATCAATTGAATAAATTATGATGCGTAAAGAAAAAATAGTAAACATTGGCGGTATCAATGGCTTAGGAGCAGATTTAATTAATACCAATAGTAAAGATTTTCAGGCGCTTCAATCCATGCTTGCCAAAGTGGCGACTTCTTTATCGGAGGAAGAGCGGCTGGCAAATCAGTTTTTGTCCATCCGTTTTCAAATGGAGGCATATTTAAATGAAGCAATGCCGACACAAATTATTGAAGCAGGCGCTTTTTTAGAAAAATATATTGATGCACTGAATATTAAACAAAAAGATTTTGCTCAATATATTCAGTATGAAGAATCCAATTTAAGTGCTTTAATAAAAGGCAAGCGAAAAATTAATCCTGATTTGGCAATTAAATTTGGGAATATATTTCAAATAGATCCTGCAATTTGGTTACAAATAGAAAGTAAGAACAGTATTTTACAGGAAGTAAGCGAAAATGAGGATAAATATAAAAAATATAATTTATATGATTTGCTCAAAAAAGTAAATCGTGCTTAAAACTTCTTTTATCAATAAAACTCCCCCTCCCTCGGAAAGAATTCCTACCTTTTAGTGTCAATGTTTACAGAAACATTCAAAACACCTAAAGGCATGAAAAAACACTTTATCTTATTCTATTTCTTACTGATTGTCAGCGTACTAGCTTTTGCGCAAGAGCGCAAAATTCCGGTTGATTCGGCGGTGATGACCAAGCATCAGGTGACGATCAAAGGTACCACG
This sequence comes from Saprospiraceae bacterium, assembly GCA_046314415.1. Lineage (GTDB taxonomy): Bacteria > Bacteroidota > Bacteroidia > Chitinophagales > Saprospiraceae > JADJNW01. The sequence continues at coordinate 3,041 of JBKBWT010000477.1, read as the reverse complement.
ATTCCTTACACGGCGACGACGGGCACGCAGCCGGTTTGGAATGAAGACGGCAAACCCATTGCTACCCTGTTTTATACATATTATGAACGTTCAGATGTAAAAGATCGGGCGGCGCGTCCGCTGGTCATTTCGTTCAATGGCGGTCCGGGCTCGGCGTCGGTATGGATGCACATTGCTTACACGGGTCCGCGCAATATTATTATTGACGATGAAGGCTATCCGGTGCAGCCGTACGGGGTACGCGAAAATCCGCATTCGATATTAGATGTAGCAGATATCGTATATGTAAATCCCGTTAATACAGGCTATTCGCGCATTGTAGATCCCAATGCAAAGAAAGAAACGTTTTTCGGGGTGAATGCCGATATTAAATATTTAGCGGAGTGGATTAATACGTTTGTGACACGCAAAAGTCGCTGGCAATCACCGAAATATCTGATTGGTGAGAGCTATGGCACGACACGTGTTTCAGGCTTGGCGCTGGAATTGCAAAATGCACAATGGATGTATTTAAATGGCGTCATTCTGGTGTCGCCGACGGGCTTAGGCATTGAGCGCGATGGTCCGGTGGATGCAGCGAATCGCCTGCCGTATTTTGCAGCTACCGCCTGGTTTCAAAAAGCCTTGGCACCGGAATTGCAGCAAAAAGATTTGGATCAATTATTGCCTGAAGTTGAAGCATTTACAATTAACGAATTATTGCCAGCTATGATGCTGGGCGGTTTTCTTGATCCGCAAAAAAAACAAGCTATCGCTAAAAAAATGGCATATTATTCGGGTTTGTCGGAGCAGTCGATTTTGCAAAATAATCTGGATGTGCCGTATCAATATTTTTGGAAAGATTTATTGCGCGAGAAGGGTTACACAGTTGGGCGGCTTGATTCGCGTTACCTGGGCATTGACCGAAAGGAAGCCGGGGTAGCCCCTGATTATAATGCTGAAATTACATCCTGGCTGCATTCATTCACGCCGGCGATTAATTATTACATTCGGGAGGTATTAAATTATAAAACGGACATCAAATATAATATGTTTGGTCCGGTGAATCCCTGGGATCGCAGCAATGACAATACCGGTGAGAATTTGCGGCAAGCCATGGCACAAAATCCTTATTTGAAAGTGCTGTTCCAATCGGGTTATTATGATGGAGCGACCACTTATTTCAATGCAAAATACTCGATGTGGCACCTTGATCCAAGCGGCAAATTGAAAGATCGCCTGAGTTTTAAGGGCTATCGTAGCGGACATATGATGTACCTGAGGCAGGAAGATTTGAAAAAAGCCAATGATGATTTGCGGGAATTTATTAAAAACTCCTTGCCAGCGAAAGGACAAGCCGCAAAATATTAGTCTATATTATTAATAATTGTGGCGTATTTTTACAATATGCCACAATCTATTCATCATTATTACTAATTTCATTACATATTCCTTTACAAGAACAAATTGCTGTTTCCGGTAATAATTTTTTCACCTTTTTAAGCGAAATTGGCAACTCCCGGCGTTAAACCTTCGTATAGCAGATCGGGCGGAAGGGCTACTCTCCAATGGCAAGGATAAATGAAATCTATTTACTAAGTATAAACAAAACATAAAACCTATGGCGCTCTCTTATGCAAGCGGTGAAACCTTGCTGGATGTCAATGACATCATGCACGCTGCAACGCTGGGTGACACGGAAGTGTTACAAAAACTCAATAGCACCGGCGAACGCGCTCTTGCTCCAACCTTTAGCCCGGTTGGCTTGGGCAATCCTTTGCTCGTTGAAATCATTTCGATTTACACCGGCGACGCTCCGCGTAATTTCTTAGGCGGCAAGCCGGATTTGCTGGTGGTATCAGGGGTGAAAGGCGTTCAAACATTCGATGTAGCGGCGCGTGCGGTCAATCTGCTCGAAGAAAATATTAAACCAAAGAGCTATGTTAAACCAAGCGCTTTTTCGGCCGGATCGCCCATTGTATATTACACTGATTGTCTGGATAATACCACTACTTTTTGCTCCTTTGAGCTGGTGGTAGATTCGCTGCGTAAAGACACCATTGATTCAGTTGCCAAATTATTTGCCACAACCGCCAGTCTGCCCATTTTTGTACCCGCTAATTTGTACCTGCTCGCCGGCGCGGTGCTCATCAATTTAGTGGGCGAATTGGCGAATTCTTTTGAGTCGCGTCCTTTCCTATCGGATAACATCGATTTGCGTTTTTTGACTTCTGGTTTAAAACAATCTTTTGCCGGACATTACATCGTATATAATGATGAAGACCGTAATGAGTTTAAAAATTATAAAATTGGCGTACATGATGATGGTTTTGGTAATTTGACCCTCGCCTTATTACATAAACAAAGTGGTGAAGAGTATCGCGGGGCGGCTCCTTACATTCTGGTAAATATTGATGGTAAAAATCGCCCGGACCTCGAAGGCTACACGCCCAAACTGGCTACGGCGGCTATGCTGGAGCAATTTTATGGCAAGAAAAACCGCAGCGGACAATTTGTTAATGCCCTCGAATCGGCGCTCACTTTATATAATGATTTTAATTATCGTAAAAAAGCCGAACAATTATTGGTAAAAATTCAGGATTTGCCCGTCGGCTCCTCGGAGTTTGCCCTTACCAAAATGCTTTTCGACGCTTATGTAAATAATATTCGCAATGAATTATTCCGGGCGCAGTTAGAAGGTGCTATTTAAGTCAATGTGCTAATTTGCCAATAACCCATTGAAGATTAATGGGTTTGAACAAAAATAACTCGTACTTAAATTGGAACAATTGCTTAAATAAAAATTACAATGTCACTGAATAGCGCAGGGTTACTTATTAATTCCTTGCGCTATTTTTATAAAAATTGGTAGAATTATTACTAAAATGCAGCATATACTTGAGCAGAATAAACAAAATGCGATTGCTTTTTATGATCTGATGCTCAGTACAGTGACAAAAGTGCAAAATACTGTTTGAGCTGGCTGGATTTAGAGGTGTTGAGCAAAAGATGTTGTAAATGATCCAATCCATACTTGAAAAAAGAATATAATGGCACCTTGT
>JBKBWT010000476.1:0-4117 GCA_046314415.1 Saprospiraceae bacterium | reverse complement strand
GACACGTTGACCCAAGAAAATCAGCGTTTATTATTTACTCCGGTTACTTTACAAAATATTTATTACCAGTTTGAGAAGCGTTTTGACCGCGAGAATGGCGGATTTGGCGGCGCACCGAAGTTTCCGGGCAGCATGTCACATGAATTTTTATTACAATATTATCATCATTTACATGAACCCGAAGCACTGGAACAGGTTGAATTTTCGCTGGAACGCATGATTCAGGGTGGCATTTACGATCAACTAGGTGGCGGCTTTGCGCGTTACGCCACGGATGCCGAGTGGCTGGTACCACATTTTGAAAAGATGCTATATGATAATGCCCTGTTGGTCAGTTTGTTGAGTGATGTTTATCGCATTACGAAAAAAGAAATCTATCGCGAAACCATTGAAGAAACCCTCGAATTTATACACCGGGAAATGACCAGCCCGGAAGGCGGTTTTTACTCGGCATTAGACGCTGATAGTGAGGGAGTTGAAGGGAAATATTATGTATGGGACAAGTCGGAAATTGATATAATATTAAAGGAAGATGCAATATTATTTAATGATTTTTATGATGTAACGGAAGAAGGCAACTGGGAGGAGACGAATATCTTGTGGCGGGCGCAAAGTTATGAAGAATACGCCGCGGCAGAAGGATTGGATGTAACCATTTTAAAAAATCAGTTGAAAGCGCGGCGGGCAACATTATTTGCAGCGCGGCAGCAGCGCGTGCGTCCGGGTTTGGATGATAAAATACTGCTCGACTGGAATGCCCTCATGTGTACTGCCCACGCCAAAGCTTACAAAGCGCTTGGCAATGTTGATTATAAAAATACGGCAGAACGCAATTTGCAGTTTTTGCTGGAAAAATTGCAGCAGCCCGATGGCGTGAGTTATTATCATACTTATAAAGAAGGGAAGGCGCAATATGATGCTTTTCTGGATGATTATGCCAATTTGATAGAAGCCATTATTTATGTTTATAGTATCAATTTCGATTTAAAATTGTTGGATCGCGCAAAAGCATTAACAGATTTCGTGATACAACATTTTCACGATACGGAAAGCGGCTTATTTTTCTTTACATCTGAAAATCAGCAAGATATCTTATTGAGACGCAAGGAGTTGTACGACAATGCCACCCCTTCCGGCAATTCCACCATGATACACAATTTATTAAAATTAGCAATATTATTAGATCGCCCGGATTATAAAGTAATCGCGGTGAATATGCTTAAAGCCATGCGCGATGCGGTGGAACGCTATCCTTCTTCATTTGCGCGCTGGGCAACTGCCATGGTGCCGCTGGTGTTTTCGCCCCCCGAAATTGCGATAGTCGGCGAGGATGCTTTTACCCTGGCAGCGGAGTTGAATCAATTATATATACCGAATAAAGTGATGATGGCAGCCCCGCAGGCGCAGCAGGATTATCCACTCTTGGCGGATCGAAATGCAAGCAGCGAGACAAACATTTACATTTGTAGAGACTATGCCTGTCAATTACCCGTTAAAACTGTTGAAGAAGCAAAGAAAATGTTGGATATTGGAAGTTAGATACGGGGAATTCCTATTGACAAATACACACATTAAATAAATTGCTCATGAAGCAACTTTCCACTATATTTTTATTCTTGTCTTTCATTTATTTCGCGCAAGCGCAACAGTCTGCTCAGTACAGCCTGTATATGTTTAATCCGATGGCTTGGAATCCGGCGTACGTAGGGCTGGATAACTCGCTGAGTATCACCGGTGTATTCCGCAAACAATGGACCAATCTGGCAGGTAGCCCCACCACGCAAAACCTGAGTGCGCAGATGCCTTTGTATATGTTGAGCGGCGGGGTAGGTATCAATGTGGAAAATGACGCGCTGGGTGCCCAGCGACTAACTTCGGCTTCACTGGCGTATGCGTTTCATAAAGAATTGGGTGGTGGTTTTCTTTCGTTCGGCGTGAGCGGCGGCATCGTACAGCGGCTGTTGGATGGCTCCAGGATTCGCACTCCCGATGGGCAATATATTGAACCAGGCAATTTTAATCACAATGATTTATTGCTACCGTTGAGTGGCGAAACGGCGAATGTGCCTACTTTTCACGCGGGTGTTTACTTTGCAAATGATTGGCTGGATGCCGGTTTTTCGGTACGCAATATTACCGAGCCTGCTACCGACTTCAGCACGGTAAATCTGCAACTCAACCGCGCCTTTAATTTTAATTTGGGTTTCCATTTCGATGTGTTTGAAAATTTCTCCTTACATCCTTTCGCGCTGGTGCGTTCTGACCTGAAGCAAACACAGACAGATTTTTCTGTTATCCTGCGTTACAACGACAATATCTTCGGAGGGGCGTCGTTAAGAGGATATAATTCAAACACCCTGGATGCCGTAGCCTTGCTGGCGGGCTTCAAACTCAACGAAAACTGGACACTGGCTTATGCTTACGATTTGACCATGTCGGATTTGAATACGGTAAGTAATGGCTCACATGAAATTAGTTTGAATTATAATTTGAATAAAATTATTGGCAAAGGGCGTCCGCCAAAAATTATTTACAATCCCCGGTCACTTTGAATCCTGGCATTAGCAGACTGCAAAAATTTATTAAACCACTGACAATTTAATGTATTTTTTACTTGTTAAAGGAATACTAAACCGAGTGGCAGTGGCGTTCAAAATTAACTTTTAAAAAGTTCCTTATTCCCCAGGAAAGTTAAATTGACCAATGAGTTTTTGAAATATTAATAAACCATCTATATTTACGTCGCTTTGGCAAATTTTTACTTAATCTGAAGGAAAACTCTGGTGTTCATATGAAAAATGTAGTTAGACTCGCACTGGCTCTCCTAGTGTTAGCCCTCTATTCTTGCGGCAGCCGTGAAACCGGACAATTGACCGGCGTGATGGATCGCCCGAGCTGGAAAGGTATCAATCCCTTCGGGATGGTGTATGTTCCCTCCGGAACCTTGCACATTGGTCCGAGTGACCAAGATGTAAGCAACACGTTCGTACAACGTCCGAAAGCCATTTCTATTCAGGGCTTTTACATGGATGATACCGAAATCACCAACAATGAGTACCGCCAGTTTGTGTACTGGGTGCGCGACTCCTTGGCTCACGTGTACCTTGACCATTATCTGACCGATGATGAATCGGGTGAAGATCGCATCGACTGGGATTATGACATTGACTGGGAAGATGAAGCGTTGCAAGACCTCTTCTACCAGGGCGATGACAAATTCGCCGGTAAAACCGAACTCGATGTGAGCAAACTGGTCTATGAGTACGAATGGTACGACTGGCAAAAAGCTGCGCACGACCGCGGCAAATCGCCAAGAAATTCTTTTATCAAGAAAAAGAAAGTCAATATTTATCCTGACACCTTGTCGTGGATACGTGACTATGCCTATTCTTACAACGAACCGATGACGCGGAACTACTTCTGGCACCCGGCATTCGACGATTATCCGGTGGTGGGTGTAGATTGGCACATGGCAAATGCCTTCTGCTACTGGCGTACCAACCTCTGGAACGAATACCAGAATCGTCGTGGAGATGGTGTCAATACCGAAGACTTCCGTCTGCCAACCGAGTTTGAATGGGAATATGCTGCTCGCGGTGGTCACGATCTGGCACCTTATCCTTGGGGTGGTTATTACGTGCGCAACGCTAAGGGCTGCTTATTGGCAAACTTTAAGCCGGGTCGCGGTAATTATCCGGAAGATGGTGGTCAATATACAGTAAAAGCCGACGCTTACTTCCCGAATGATTATGGTCTGTACAATATGGCAGGCAACGTATCCGAATGGACGGTAACGGCTTATTACGAAAATGCCTATTCGTTTATGCATGACCTGAACCCGGACATCCGCTATGATGCCGAAGACGATGATCCTGAAGCGTATAAGCGTAAAGTGGTACGCGGTGGCTCCTGGAAAGACATCATGCACTTCATTCAAACGGGTACACGGGCTTATGAATATCAGGATACGACCAAGTCTTATGTTGGTTTCCGTTGTGTACTGACGTTCCTGGGTCGCTCGGTAAATGATTTTTAAGAATTCCCTATAAAGAAACACAATATGGATATTGCACCCGACGTTGCAGTATCCATATTTTTTTAACGTTACCCTTGTCTG
>JBKBWT010000475.1:0-4141 GCA_046314415.1 Saprospiraceae bacterium | reverse complement strand
TTTCCGGCGCATAGCCTAAGCCAAACTTTTCAATGGTTTCCAGCCGAAAACCGCGCTCTTTGAAATAACTCAAGCCCACGCTCTTACCACGATCGGTTTGGAGCATTTGCTCCTGATAAAATTTCCTGGCGTATTCATTCACAATGAACAGACTATCAGCAAGTTGCTTCTCGCGAATGGCTTCCTGTGAAGTGACCGTTTCTTCTAATTCAATATTATATTTTTCGGCTAAATAACGAATGGCTTCCGGGAAGGTGAGTTGCTCATGCTCCATAATAAACTGCACCGCATTGCCACCTTTGCCACAGCCAAAACATTTAAAGATATTTTTGGTCGGCGAAACATTAAATGAAGGCGTTTTTTCATTGTGAAACGGGCACAGACCAATCATATTCACCCCCCGCCGCCGCAGGGTGACAAACTCGCCGATTACGTCTTCAACTTTTACCGTATCGAGTACTTCCTGTATGCTTTTTTGACTTATCACAAATTATAAAAATTAACCTCGATATTCACCTTTTATTAATTGTATCCGAATCTTTAGTAAATCTTCGCGGGTTAGTTCTTCTAAATTCTGAGGAGATTTTATACCTCGCATAAATAACTCTTCCTGCAAGCCTTTCAACAATCCCTCTTTATTCATTTGTTCAAATTCCATAATACGTTTTTCCTGCCAGGCTTTACGCTCGGCTTCGGTCATCGTTGATGCCGCTTGTTTTTTAACCACAGGAACAGCAGCTTTTTCTATAACTTTGCAATAAAAAACAATTTTAGCTTCCAGATCACTGGTAAGATTTTTAACTAAAACTAAATGATCATCGGTAATATTATAAATCACATAACTTCCGCCGATAATTTTTTCCTGATTAACTTCATGTTCGCTGAAAACAACTAAATGTAATAATTTCTTTTCCTGTACTTCCCATTTACCTTTTGTACCCCTGCTTGCCTCAAACGAATGATCTTTCTGCAAAATAAATCCCAGCACGCCTTTTGAATATTCATCCGACGCTGTACCTCGCAAGGTGTATTGTTTATAACAATACCAATTTTTATTTACTAATAATTGTAAAATTTGGTCGTCAATGATAACAGCTTTATCATCTTTGAATGCAAAAGGCGCAGGGTCTATTGCTTGCGCGAAAGCTTCACCAACACAAATACTTAACATCACTACAAACAGGGCTTTTTTCATATGGCATCAGGTTTTAGTTTTTACTTTTTGATACTCACCACTAACAATCTGATTTTTAAGCGATTGCAGGGATTTCATATCCATTTTATCCAGCTTATCCTTGAGTTTGATACCGCGGAGTTGGGCTTCGGTTTCAATTTCATTGATTAATACTTGCTGCTCACGCTTTTTCTGGGCTTCTTCCAGCGCTTTTTTGTCCACCTGATTGACAGAGCTGGCGCCAGCGTTCTTTGGACTCTCAGCTAACACGCTGGTTTTGCTGCCTTTACAATAATAAATAATTCGCATACTTAAATCACTGGTCAGGTTTTTCACCAGCACCAATTCTTCATTGGTCAATTTATAAACTGCATAAGCGCCTCCGATTTTTACTTCCTGGTCAATTTCATTTACTTCATTTATAACTAATTTCAGCAGTCGTTTATTTTCTATTGACCAATTGCCGCTCAGACTACGATTACCTGCTGTGCCATTGAATTTACCATCGGGCGAAAATTTGAACGCCATAAAACTGCCCGCATAAACAGAAGCTTCGTCTTTATTGGCATAGTATTGTTTATACGTCGTCCAGGTTTTACCGGTCAGCAAGGGTAAACTCTTTTTACTGATGGTAATACCTTTTTGATCTTTCAGTTGGAAAGGCGCTACTTCCTGGCTGAAACCATGATATAACACCATAAACATTATAACCGTGATCCATAGTATCCTTTTCATGGGAAGAACTAATTTAATTAATGGTTTTACAATTTTATCAAAATTTTAATCTGATTTTTTAACAATTTTTAAAACTAAAATAACAATTCGTTAAATAACTCTGCCGCTTAAATTTTGTCTTATTAGTATAAATAAATTTGCAACGTCTAAACAAAATTTAGTTAACAGATCATAAACCATGATATAAACATATAATAATGGGTGTTCTCATAGTGTATGTCTGCTCTGCTACCAAATGCGGTATGCAGGGCAGTTTTTATTGCTTAAAGATAAAGAATTCTGCCGACTTAGGCGTAAACTGTACGGATAAAGCTTCAGGCGGTTTCTTCGTCATTTGAATGGGTAAGGTATGTTTGCCCTCTCCAAGGGGTACTTTTTTAAGGTCAATTTCTACACTAAAATCGCTGGTATCAATATTATTATATTTACTCAAGCCAATGGTGCAGGTTACTTTTACTTTTTCAGGGAAGTACTTAAGACTGTCGGGTGCATTGCGCACTTTAAGCGGAACAAATAATAATTTATCCGTGACTTGCTCCATTTGAATGGATGCCTGTACATTTCTGACGCTTAAGCTTATCTCAGGGGGCGGCGGAAGCAAGGATAATTTCTTGGTAATACCCGCTTGCATTGCTTCGACAACCAGCGGAGCCGTGACCCATTGGGTAATAGAATCCAATAAAGAAGTCGGGCCATTTACCCAGACACTATCCGGCTTCAATTGAATCGGACCCTGTGGAATGTAGCCAGGCATAAACCGCAGAGAATCACTCAGTACAATGGGTACTTTTTTACTTTGTCCGGTCTCCAGACGTAAACTAATGGGATCATAACTACTTTCCAGGATGCGGATTCTATTAAAAGCGATCTCCCGCTCGATATTGCGGCGAAGTTCTGCCTGCGTCAATTCTATTTGATCTTCATCACTCAAATTGATGGGAACCTCCACACGCGGGTGCAACAGGTAATCAAACATCAACTCCCAACCCCTGCCCATCACTTGCACATCGATGCGCTCAGGCGGATAGCTGGCAAAGGTTTTCCCATCAGGCACTTCGTACTTAAAAAGAATGGTTTTTCGCGAAGGATAATCCCGCGATAATTTCACTAACAACCAGAAAATCAAGGCAATACCAAGACAAACAAAGAAGGTGGCTCTATCCTCCCTCGGTAGTAGCTTGATCGTCCGATTTCCGATCTTTATCGTCTGTTGGCTTATTTTTGGCAGCATAAGTCCCTTCCGTCAATTCTTTAGAGATGGCGCTCTTGGTGACCCGAACAAAAGTTTTCGGACTCACCTCTAAGGTAACAATTTCCCCATCCATTTTTGTAATTTTCCCTAACATTCCACTGGCGGTCACCACTTCATCGCCACGTTGTAACCCATCCATAAAAGCGCGCTGCTCGCGCTGTCTTTTCATCTGCGGACGGATCATAAAGAGCCAAAAAATAAGGAGCATCGCACCAAAAAAAACCAAATTCATGGTACCTGCGCCACCGGCTTGTAATAATAAAACCTTGAATATTAATAATTCCATAATAGGATTGATTAGGTTTTTCGTTGATAAAATTTAATGATTCAAAAGCTACAAACTATATAATATAATCATTTGTCTTAATTTTTAAAACATTGACTGCCAGATAAATCAATTGCTTTTCGCACGTACAAACCCTTCCAACGTTACGACCGTCTCCGAGGGGTATGTATTAGCAGTAATAGTAATGGGTTTAGATTGTTCACTCATTTTACCGGCAGTATTAAAAACCACTTCAATCTTACCTTTTTCTCCGGGCGCAACCGGCTCCTCGGGCCACTCCGGCACGGTACAACCGCAAGTAGAACGCGCATCGCTGATAATCAAAGGCACTTTTCCGGTATTGGTAAACTCGAACGTATGCTTTACTAATTCGCCCTCGCTCACTTCCCCAAAATTGTAGGTGGTTTGCGTAAATGCCATTTTCGCCACATTGACCGTATCTACGGGTCCTTCTGCTGATGCCGGATTGCGAATGATATCGGCAACATTACCATTTATGTCAATTTCCTCAATGCGTTTTTCATTGTCTTGCTTTGACTTACAAGCCAAAAGCCCCAATACTAATATTAAATTTATTGCTAATAACTTTTTCATAATAATCCGCCTCTATTCCTTTACAAAAAAATATGCGCCTGCAAAAGTAGAGCATTTCTCTTTAAAAGAAAACCAAATTATTTTCCCTATTGTTGTAAGC
>JBKBWT010000474.1:0-4194 GCA_046314415.1 Saprospiraceae bacterium | reverse complement strand
CTGCACGATGGATCTACCCCAACGCCACATCCAGCACCATCATCAGCGAAAAGCCACCAATGGCGGAATAGCTCACAAGATCGGCATTGCCCGCACGGTGTGCTTCGGGGATGAGTTCTTCGAGCACCACAAAAATCATAGCTCCCGCCGCGAAAGACAGGGCATAGGGCAAGACGGGCTGCATAGTCATTACCAACGCAGCGCCCAGCACAGCTGCAACGGGTTCGACGACTGCGGAGAGTTGCCCCCAAAAGAAAGCCTTGCCAACGCCCATTCCATCGCGGTGCAGCGGCAAAGAAACCGCTGTCCCTTCCGGGAAATTCTGCAAGCCAATGCCAATCGCCAGCGCGACCGCACCGCCCAACGAAGCGGTATCCAAACCTGATGCAACGGCACCAAACGCCACGCCGATCGCGAGTCCTTCGGGAATGTTATGCAAGGTGATGGCAAGGACGAGTAGGATGCTGCGTTTCCAATTGGTAGGCAAACCTTCGGCTTTTTTAATGCCCAAATCAGGGTGGAAGTGTGGCAGCACTTTGTCCATGAACGCTAAAAATGCGCCACCTCCGACGAATCCAATCAAGGGCGGCACCCATTTGGGCAGGGAACTAAATTCTTCACTCATTTCAATGGCAGGCGCGAGCAGCGACCAGAAACTGGCGGCGATCATCACGCCGGAAGCGAAGCCCATCATGCCGTCGAGCACTTTTTGATTCACTTCCTTGAAAAAGAACACCAACGCCGCACCCAGCGCAGTGACGCCCCAGGTGAACAAAGTGGCGAGGAGGGCTTGCATAGTAGGGGAAAGGTCGGTGAACCAGGTAGGCAGGTTGAGCATACTTCTGAGAATTTGCAGGTTTTAATTGCAAAGGTAAAAAGGAAGGCGGGGTTTTGGTTCAAATTTTTTTGGATAGAATCAACCTCCAATCGTTGCCATCGACTCGCTCACGGGCAAGCCAAAATTTCGGTTTTTTTCGGCTTCCCAGCCATCTTTAGCGCGGTGATTGATCGCTTCTGCAATACTGATTTTCAAATCTTCATCGCTTGCGCCGGCGCGAATGAGGTCGCGGAGATTAAAAACCCCGTCATCATACAAACAAGTCTTCAATCCTCCCTGCGGCGTGATGCGGATGCGATTGCAGGTGCCGCAAAACGTGCGAGTGTAGGCGGCAATGATGCCAACGGTTCCTTGATGTCCGGGAATTTGATAATTGTAAGACGTGGAATGCGGCGGGTCGGGAATTTTATAAATATCAGGAAACGCCGTTTTCAAATGTTCTAGAATCGCCAGGTGATGCCATTTTAAATGCTGATAATGCGCGCCTTCGCCATTAAACGGCATTTCTTCGATGAAGCGAACACTGACGGGATATTGTTTGGTCAATTCCACCATCGGAATCAAGTCTTCAATGTTTTTGCCATCCATCACCACGGCGTTGATTTTGGTGGAAATGTCGTGTTGAACCAACAAATGAAAAGTTTCCATTACCGTGTCGAATTCATTGCGGCGGGTGATTTGATAGAAGCGGTCACGGTCGAGCGTATCCAGACTGAGATTGACCGAGTCAATGTTTAAAGCTTTTAATTCAGGAATGAGTGGCGCGGTCAAAGTGCCATTGGTCGTAAGGTTGATCTTGCGAATGCCTTTGATTTGGCGCAACGCCCGCAGGAAATCCATCATATCCCTTCGTACAAAAGGCTCGCCGCCGGTGATGCGCACTTTTTCAATGCCCAGTTCAGCCAGGACTTGCATCAGGCGGAGCATTTCTTCGTAACTCAGCAGGTCATTTTTTGGAACATACTTGATGCCTTCCTCCGGCATGCAGTAAAAGCAACGGAGATTGCAGCGGTCGGTCACTGCCAGCCGCACGTAGTTGATGAGTCTGCCGTGGTTATCTATCAGTCGCTCCATGCCTCTTTGGGTGATAGGGGGATAGGATGATAGGGGAATGTGAGACGTGTAATCACCCCATTTCCCTATTCCCCTATCACCCTTTTAATATCTCCAGGACGTCAAATCCGCTCCTTTCGGTGCCCGGCTTTGCACCTCTTTAGCCCATTTAGGAATGAACATCTGGTGGTAGCGCAGGCGCGAGATGGCGTTGGGCTGCGTATGGTCGCCGTTCCAGCAGTGCTCGGCACGGTCGCCGTAGTCCACTTCGCCATCATAGTAAGGGTCGGTTGACTCCAGGATTTCTTCTGCTAAATAAACGGCGTTGTTGAGGTAATAGTTGTCCATGTCGCCACAGTAGATGTGGATTTTGCCTTTGAGTTTCGGACCCAGGGTTTTCCAGTCGCGTTTGAGGATATAGGCGAGGTCGTAATTTTCTTTCCAGTAATTGGCAACTGCTGGGTCAATCTCGCCCGTCATTTTATCAAAAATGCGCTTCGGATAGCCATCTTCCCCAACCGGCGAATACACCGCTTCCCAAATATCAAACTGCTGACCCGAACGGCTCTTCGTACCCAGTACGAGTTCGCGGTGATTCATATCCTGCACGGTGGCAGAGACGTGCCCCAGGTAATTCCGATGCCCGGGGCGCAAGGTTTTGCGGAAAGGACCTTCGTCGTAGTAGGCATTTTTATGCTCGTACAGATTAACGGTTGTATAAGCCCGAAAATCAATGGGATCGGGACAAGCGGAATAGCACCCTCCGTATTCATCCGGGTAGAAAATCTGCGCTGCCAACACTTCCCAACCGCCGGTGGAACCGCCGTACATAAATCTTGCCCAACCCTCGCCGATGCCGCGGAATTGCTGCTCGATGTAAGGGATTAATTCATAGGTGATTGCGTCACCGTAAGGACCGAGATTTTCCGAATTAACCGCGTAGGAATCATCATAATAAGGATTGGCGTGTTGAATTTCAATGGCAATCACGCGCGGGAAATTCGGACCCGTCCACATTTTATAAAAATTATAGGCTTCCTGCTGTTGAATGCGATTGTAACAATCGAGTTTGAAGCGGGCGCTATACACGCAAGGCTCTGTCGTATCGGGCGGAGTTGTGCGCCAACCGCTAAAATCCGACGGGAAATGCCCGTGAAAGATTGCCAAAGGATATTTGGCATTTGGATGCGAATCCCAACCTTCGGGCAGCAGTACGTGCGCTCCCAAATAAAAATCACGCCCCCAGAATTTGCTCAGGCGCTCACTTTTGATTTTGATGTGCTTGACGTATTTGGTGTCCTCAGGTTCCTTGATGGGTGGAATTTCCTGATCGAGCACCAATTCAAATTTTTTGCGGCTTTTCGGATCGAAATTTATTTTCACCGGCTTATTGTACAGATTACCGGGTGCGGCATTCCACTGCTGCCCTTCGCCACGATCCATCGGTAGTTTCACCGTTTTACCGTCGGCACGGTTAAAGGTTTCGTACTTGTGCAGGAGCGCTTGTACGTAATACTCGCCTGCCGGTAAGTCCGCCAGGTTTTTTATTGGATAGCCAAATGCTTTATTGTCAATGACTTGTGCAGAGCCAGCCTTCCAGTTTTCGACATCTATACCAAAAGCCTGCTGCGTTTGTGGGTCATCAGTAATTTGATTGCGTGGCTCGCTTTTGTCATTGGTAGAGAGCATTAAAATCAGGCGCCCATCAAATTGTTCTCCTTTTTCTTGCGGGAAAGTAATAGAGAAGGTCGGTGTGCTGGTACTGGCTTGGTCGCCGCCGGCACAAGCAGCCAGCAGCGACAAGACCAATAGCATCGAATAATGGATTGTAAAAAAAACGGGTTTTAGGTGCATATTGACGACAATTGCTCAGGAATGAGTGCTCCTGATATCAAGAATATATGGGTATATGGGTAATCTAATCTGACGAGGCGGTGAATTTTTCTGAAATAGTGCGATAAAATTAAAAAATTTCTGACAAAGATTCGTTCACCAACTCTTTTTTTGTAAAAAATGCTATTTACCAAATAGACATTTGAGTGCGGTGCTTTTTTCCACAAGTAATAAAATTTATGTTGGAATAATACAAATGCTGCATTAAGTCGAACTATGTCGATTTACGGCTACAGGTATTTTGGATGCTTCTGTTAATACTTTATTAATTCTAATTGTCAATTTATCTGACAATCCAGTTTTTGGGCTAATTTTGCGCCGCTTAAAACCCGAATCGTGAAAAATACGCTACTTATCACCCTGACTTTCTTGGCTTTACAAGCCCAGCTCTTTGCAAATATCCCGATTGA
>JBKBWT010000473.1:0-4223 GCA_046314415.1 Saprospiraceae bacterium | reverse complement strand
ATCGGACACTTCAAATCTCTGACAGCCGATAGCTCCTTGAAAATACCAACTGTCAGATGAAGTCTTGTCTATTACAAATAAATGCTTCCCCACCCACACCGCCAATTCTGGCTAACTTGTTAGGTGTTCATTTTAATTTACCTTTACCGAAAATCAATCTCGGTATTATCCCCGATATTCAAACTGGAACGCATGCCGGTAATGGAGGTATCGTTGCCGACTACCGAGTGGTGCAGGATGACTTCCTTGAGTGAAGCGTAGTTGCCGATGATGGAGTCTTTTACGATGGCATCGCTGATTTTGCAATTGTGACCAATGGTGACGTGCGGACCGATGATGGAATTGGAAATCTGACAATTTTCACCGATGCTCACCGGATGAATGATAATGGCGCTGTCAAATTCGGGAATGAAGCTGGAAGCATAGCCTTCGCGGTCGAGCAAAATGGCGTTGGTTTCCAGCAAAACCTCCTTTTTACCGCAGTTAAACCAGTTATCTACCGTGTAAGTATAGAGTTGGGTACCTTTTTCAATCATACGCATGAGCGCATCCGTCAAAGGGAATTCCCCGTTGGTCAGAATATTATGTTCAATGTTGAAATCGAGGGCTTCCGCTAGTGCCGGTACTTCACGGATTTTATAAAAACCGACCATTGCCATGTCTGATTTGGGAATGCGTGGCTTTTCGACTACCCGCGAAACCAGGTTATTTTCATCGTATTCCACTACGCCATATTCACGCGGATTTTGTACGCGCTTCACCCCCAGGTAAGAATGCGGCGATTCCATCACTTTAGAAAAGTCAACATCCACGATTACATCACCGAAGAAAATCATGACCTCATCAGCATTGCGCCAATATTCGCGGGCTACCCAGATGGCGTGCCCGGAGCCGAGTCGTTCGTCCTGGGTGACATATTCTTTGTGAATAGTGGGATACGCATCGTCCACGTAATCTTTAATTTTTTCCCCCAAATAGCCGACGACAAATACAAAATCATTAATGCCAACCGCGCGCAATTGGTCAATAATAAATGAAATGATGGGTTTTCCCGCTACTGGGATGAGCGGCTTAGGCTGCGTATAAGTCAAAGGACGAAGTCTGGCACCCGTACCGGCTACTGGAATAATGGCTTTCATAGGTTTATTTACTGCAAAGAGAAGCCTAATTTAGGGAGAATTTTAAAAAACTGGCAAAAAAAGCAACGAAGCGAGCGAATAAAATTGAAAAAGGCATCGCTTCTTTCAAAACGATGCCTTTACAAAGAGAAAATCAGTTTTATTTTTAGCCGTTGGAAAGCGCTGCTGCCCCACCAACAATCTCAAGAATTTCGGTAGTAATGGCTTCCTGACGGGCTTTGTTGTAGCTCAAGCGCAATTCACGCAGCAATTCTTCTGCATTTTCTGTCGCTTTATCCATTGCAGTCATGCGCGCACCATGCTCGGAAGCATGGGTGTCCAAGTTGTACCGGTAAAATTGCGTATGTAAAATTTGTGGTACCAGGTAACCCAGCAAGCTTTCCGCATCCGGTTCAAAAATATACCAGGCGCGTTGCTTGGTACTCCCTTCAGCATTGAGTTTTGTCACGGGCAAGAACTGTTCTGCCTCCGGGTATTGCGTAGCGGCATTTTTGAAACGTGCATAAGCCACCGTTACCCGATCGAAGCTGCCATTTTGGAAGCTTTCCATCAGAAAACCGGACACGCGCGCTACATTCTCCGAACTTAAGTTATCAAATAAATGCACGTAATCAGCAATGAAGGTGCAATCCGGGTAACGCTTCCGCAGAAAATCATAACCGCGCTTGCCAATGCAAAGAATGGTCAGATTGCCTTTCGCACGTACTTCCGCATATTCGGTTGAAATAGAGCGCACTGCCGCCTTAATTACGTTGGCATTGAAGGCTCCCGCCAAGCCACGATTGGAGGTAATAACCACCAGGCATGCTTTTTCGACTGGTCGCTCCTTAGCAAAATCAATGGACAAATCATTGTCAATATTTGACAAGATATTGCGCAGCATAGAGTTGAGCTTGTCTGCGTAGGGGCGCATTTGCTGAATCGCCTGTTGTGCCTTACGCAGCTTTGCCGCCGACACCATTTTCATGGCTTTGGTAATCTGCTGGGTATTTTGTACCGAGCGAACCCGTTCCCGTATTTCCTTTAAATTACCTGGCATTTTTTATCAGATTTGAGATGCCAGATGCCAGATACCAGACAAAATCACGCTTAGAAAGTCTGGTATCTGGTATCTTTTAATCTGGCATCTTACAAAATTATTTTTTAAACTGCGAAGCGATCTCAGCTGCCAGCGTTTCTACTTGCTGCAAAGATTCATCCGCCAGATTACCTTTTTTGAAATTTGCCAAAGCTTCCGGATGGCGTTGTTCAAGCGCAGTGAGGAATACTTCTTCAAACTCCTGTACTTTTTCTACCGGCACGTTGCGCAGCAGGTTTTTTGTACCCAGGTAAATAATCGCTACTTGTTTTTCCACTGCAACCGGCGAATATTGTGGCTGCTTCAGAATTTCAACGTTACGTTTACCTTTTTCCAGAACGGCAGTAGTAGCAGCATCGAGGTCAGAACCAAATTTTGCGAAAGCTGCCAATGACTCGTATTGTGCCTGGTCGAGCTTAAGCGTACCGGCTACTTTTTTCATGGATTTAATCTGTGCCGAACCACCTACCCGGCTCACCGAGATACCTACGTTGATTGCAGGGCGGATACCAGAGTTGAACAGACGAGATTCCAGGAAGATCTGACCATCGGTAATCGAAATTACGTTGGTCGGAATGTAAGCCGAAACGTCACCTGCCTGCGTTTCAATGATAGGTAATGCGGTCAAAGAGCCACCACCTTTTACCAATGGCTGACCATTATCATCTTTTGCGTTTCTCAACGAATCCGGCAGGTCGTTCATATTGCGCGCAATGTCATCATTGCTGATGATCTTAGCAGCACGCTCCAGCAAACGAGAGTGCAGGTAGAATACATCACCTGGATATGCCTCACGTCCCGGTGGACGACGCAGCAACAGTGACACTTCACGATAAGCTACAGCCTGCTTTGACAAATCATCATAAATAATCAACGCCGGACGACCAGTATCGCGGAAAAACTCGCCAATTGCCGCACCGGCAAAAGGCGCATAGAATTTCAATGGTGCCGGTTCAGCCGCAGATGCTGAAACGATGATGGTATAATCCATGGCACCATATTCTTCCAACGTACGCGCTACCTGTGCTACCGTGGAAGCTTTCTGACCAGAAGCTACATAAATGCAATAAACCGGCTCACCGCGCAAGAAAAACTCACGCTGATTGATAATCGTATCAATTGCAATTGCGGTTTTACCCGTCTGACGGTCACCAATGATTAACTCGCGCTGACCGCGACCAATCGGAATCATCGCGTCGATTGCTTTGATACCGGTTTGCAGCGGCTCATTTACCGGCTGGCGGTAGATAACCCCCGGTGCTTTGCGCTCCAGCGGCATCTCGTATTTTTTTCCTTTGATTTCACCTTTACCATCAATGGGCTGACCTAGCGAATTCACCACACGACCAACCATACCATCACCTACCTGAATAGAGGCGATCCGACCGGTACGCTTCACGCGCGAACCTTCCTTGATACCATCCCAGGCACCCATCAATACCACACCCACGTTGTCTTCCTCCAGGTTCAAAACGATGGCTTCAACCCCCGTTTCAAACTCTACCAATTCACCGGCTTGCGCTTTCGTCAAGCCATACACACGTGCGATACCGTCACCCACCTGGAGTACAGTACCAAATTCTTCTAATTCCGTTGTTGTGCTGAAGCCAGATAATTGCTGTTTCAGTATCGCGGATATTTCATCAGGTTTTACATCAACCATATTTATCAGAATTATAGAATGATCTAAATAAATTCTCTTGAAACTTAAGTATCTAATCGTTTATGTGCAAATGATACTACTAAATACTATTTAGTATTTATTATCGCGCCAGAATTTGCGAGATGTACAAATTATCGTCAAATTCATCTTTTAGTTCTACCAATTTATGCTTTAAACTGGCGTCGTACACATTGCCATTAAACTCCAACACATATCCGCCGATAATATCAGGATTCACAACGGCCAACAACTCCACATTTTGACTCGTCTTACCACTGGCGATCAATCTGGTTTCAATCGCTTTTTTAGCAGCCTCACTCAAGGGGGCAGCCGTGGTAATACG